>CAZRZE010000069.1:0-8917 GCA_964604535.1 uncultured Akkermansia sp. | reverse complement strand
ATCTGCTAGCATTTGCTTTCGATGGTTCGAATCCATCTCTGCCCATTCCCCCTAATAAAAACCCTGCAAGTATAACTTGCAGGGTTTTTTGCTTTACTTTTTCGGCGTATTGCTTCATATTTTTTACAGTTATGAAAAAAGCACGCCTTATCATCTATTCTTTTCTTTCGCTTTCTCTCATCCTGCTGGGCATTGGACTCTACTCTGGCTGTGTTGCGCGTAAGGTCATCTACCCAGGTCCCATGCCCTTTGATACTGATGTATCCTATAACAAGGTTTACACAAAGCATTATGTCAGCACCAAGACTGAGGATGATACCACGCTGCGCGGCTGGTTGCTCGACAGGGGAAAGAATGCGCCCCTCGTTGTCGTCTACGGCGGCAATAGTATGAATGTGGGCGGCATGCTTGACATAGCGAGTGAAGATAGCAAACGCTCCTACCTCCTGATGAATTACAGGGGCTATGGCGCTAGTGAGGGCTCACCCTCTCAGGAAAAACTGATTTCTGATGCCCTGCATAACATAGAGTGGGCGAAGAAAAAGCTAGGTGCGCCAAAGTCTGTGCATCTGTTGGGCTTTAGCATAGGTGCCGGTGTTGCCATGCAGGTTGGCGCAAAGGGTGGTGTGGATAGCATGGTGCTTATCTGTCCCTTTGACAGTCTGACAGAGACCGCTGCCAACATGGTAGGTAGCATGGCAAAGGGCTTTGTGCGCAATGATGCTTACGATAGTGTCGCTATTGCCCCCGATGTGGAATCACGCGTGACCATCATCGCGGGCAAGCATGATAACATTGTGAAACCTGCCCAGACCGAGAATCTCATCAAGGCCTTCAAGAAGACCACACCCACTGTCCATTGGATGGATAGCGGTCATAATGATATATTTGGGACAAAGGGATTTTATGAGCTCATTGAGAAGGGGCTGTAGAGGGGACTTCTCGCACGAAATCCTTTGTTTAGCATCTGCTCCGCATTTCAGCGGGTGTCTCTTAGTATAATAGGTGCTACCTTATTATACTTAGAAGAAAGAGCTTTGCCTTTTTCTTTAAATTGATAATGATAAGATGAAGAAAATTCTTCTAACTCTTTAAGAGAGAAAATCCTCATATGAATCGTATAAGCTGTATGATCGGCTTCGTATGTAAATTGCGCTTTGTTCCCATCTAATTGGGTTAAGCTCCCATATGGGCATAAATATTGGAGGTAATCAGCCAGATTTTCGGGCCTTATCTGCTTTTGTTCTTTGAGAAGCCATGCTATTTGCTCGGGCATATTTTCCCTTTTTGAATAAGGTATAACTCTTTCAAAGGCATTAATAATATTACAATAATTTGAAAAATCAATTAATGCTTTGAGCTTATCCGAGGTATATAGCACTTTATCTACACCTCCTGCGTGGCGATCCAATACGGTTTGAACTTTAACTTGATTAGACGTATCGAAAAGGTAGTCATTAATGAGTGTTTTGTTATTTTTAATAAAATTATTATAAGCACTACCGCAAATCCCCTTGCCTACTTCTAGGTTGGGATTTCGGCTGATACTTAATGTTAAACGATCACGGCCTCCAGCATAGCAAGTATGGAGAGTGAATTTTTCTTTAGAGAAGGACGTATCTTTTTCCATCAGAAAATGATTCTTCATCATCTCAATTTTTTCAACGTTAGATACAGGTTGACAACCTATGCTTAGAAAAAGCAGAGGAGTAAGAGCAAGGAATATAGGTTTTATCTTCATGTGCGAGCAATATCAGTATGTTACGGCTTCTTGATTCTCTTCTTTATCTATCTGTGATGATGGGGTATTTTGTGATAGAGCTGTGCTCGCAATAGCTGGGAGGGATAGATTAGTAATATTCTTTTTTCAAGTCTTTCAATAAATAATGTGTTTTAAGGATTCTGCTGCTCGACGAAGAGTCGCTGCTCTCGTCGGCGTATGCGCCTGCCCTGCGCGATGTTCATGATATGTCCCTTTCCGCGCACTAGTTGCAAGGCTTCTTTCACGACGCTGTCGCTCAGCTCGCTCACGCCCTCTTCTTTGAGGTATTGGTGCAGTATGGCAGAGACCAGTTCATCACTGAGTTCCCGTAGATAGGGTAGGTAGAGCCGCCCTTGTGGGTCGCGGCTGGGGAGTTGCGCCAAGGCTTCGGCCAAGGCGGCGTTGCTCTGCTGTTGTAGTTCTGCGCTTCTGTTGATGATGGGGATGATGTCGCGTTGCATGATGTCGCCCAACAGAGGGAGAGCGCGGTGGCGTAGGGCGTTGCGTGTAGGCTCGCAGCTGCTGTTGCTACCATCATCGCGCCATGCTATGCCTGCTGCTTGCAGGTAATCGGTGATGTCCCTGCGCCGCCAGTGTAGGATGGGGCGTAGGCAGAGTATGCGTTGCCATGTCATGCGGGCTTTCATCCCACGCAGTCCCGCTGCGCCTCGGCAGAGGTTGAAGAGTATGCTTTCGGCTTGATCGTCGGCATGATGTGCCAAGAGGAGGGGGGCTTCGTAATGGCGAGCCTGTGCTATGAGGTAGCGACGGCGTTCATCACGGGCCGCGTGTTCTAGGGATTTACCCTGCTCTCTAGCCAGCTGCGGGATGTCTAGCCTGATTTCGGCGTAGGGGATACTCCACTCTTCGCAAAGTTGGCGACAGTAGGCTGCATCTTTGTCCGCATCTGCTCCACGTATACCATGGTGGATGTGACGAGCCTCTATCTGGCAATTCTGCTCTTTGAGTAGACGGAGGAGAGCAACGGAGTCACGGCCTCCGCTGAGTCCAAGAACAACACGCGCTCCAGCAGAGAGCTGGGCGCGTGTGTCGGGGTGAAAGTTAGCTTCCTGTGATGGCATCTGCTTCCTTTGTGATGTCAGGTAGAGAGCTAGAAAAATGAGGACTTTATCTTCTGCCTGTGACCAAGACTGGGTTGGCTTCCAGCCAAGGAGCAATTTCCTTGAAGGCGGTGCGCTCTGCATCCGCAACGTCGTCTTCGATTTCGACAGCCTTGATGCTCATATCAGCGTAGACAACCACGATGGTGTTGTTATGACGGGTCAAAGCTGGCCATACCATGGATTTGAAGGTACGGAGGTCTGTTACGCTCTTGCCCTTGACGGGATTCCCATCGGAAATCCAAGGCATTTCTGTGAGGCGTTGACCTTTGGCTGTGTGTATGCCAGAGTTGGGGTTCTCTTCGTCAATTGAACCATCTGACCAAGAGACGTAGGAGACGGACTGCTCGTTTGCTTCAAAGAGCTTGTCGCCACTGACATCAACACGCTTGTCGCCAGGGCAATGGAAAATCGTGGAAATGCGCATCAGGTGACGCTTTTTGTTATCGGGCAAGACAACTTCGTCCATGAGGGGGGCAATGCTGAGCCACCATGCGTCTGCCTCGTCCCATGGGGTCTCTTCGTTATCTTCCATACCGCTGGCAGGCAGTTGGTTTTGGAAGTGGAAACTCTTTTCGCTATAGTCTGCGCCAATATTGGCTAGCTGCTTCATGTTTTCTGAACAAGCAGTGACCTTTGCTACCTCCATACGGCTGATGATGAAGGAATAAGAAACGGCGCCCAAAATGGCCATAATGGCGATGACAACGATAAGCTCCACGAGGGTGAAGCCCTTCTTGGCAAAACGTGTAGAAAGTCTCATGCACTAATTCTAGCATTTTTTCCCCAGCTGACAAGAAAAATAGCTGAGGCATCGAAAAATCGCAGACTGTAATAGTGAATGCGACATGGTAGTGTACTTTCTTCTGGTCGCGCAGGTGAAAAATCACCTCAAAGAAAAAGGTCACCTTTCTTTTCAGAAAGGTGACCTATCTTTTTACTTCTGCTCGAAGGGGGACTCGAACCCCCACGGATCGCTCCACTAGATCCTTAGTCTAGCGCGTCTACCAATTCCGCCATCCGAGCTTGGTAAGCCTTACCTCCTAGTTTTGCTCTCATTGCTGAGTGTTGTGCTACTTGGTAGTGGCTGCGGGGGGATTTTACATGAGCTTTGCAGCTAGTGCAAGCTTTTTTTTGAGATTTTTTTGAATTTTATGATTTTTTTACAAAAAGCTTCTCTACATACTTGGCTATCATATCCACTTCAATGTTCATGCGTGTGCCTAAAGCGGTGGCATGCAGGTTGGTACGATCCCAAGTATGAGGGGTAATCCAGAATTCTAGCTCTGTGTCGCTGATGATGGTAGCGATAGTTAGAGATATGCCGTCTAGGGTGATGCTGCCCTTGTCGATGACATAGCGGGAGTATTCTTCGGGGATGCGGACATGCAGCATGCGGTCTTGTCCCACGGGCCTGACGGCTACAAGTTCTGCCACCGTGTCCACGTGCCCCATGACAAAGTGACCGCCAAAGCGACCGTTTCCGCCCATGGCGCGTTCTAGATTGCAGACCTGTCCAACTTGCAAGTCTCCTAGTGAGGTCACGCGCATGGTCTGGGTGAGGAGGTCAAACTCCACCACATTGTCGCTGGCTAAGGCATCGACAGTCAGGCAGCACCCATTGACGGCTACAGAGTCGCCCAAGGAAAGCTCTGAGGCAAAGGGAATCTCTATCCCGTAGCGCGCGCCATCTTCTCGTGCTTCGCGAGAGCGCAGCACGCCAACGCATTCTACTAAACCGGTAAACATAAAAATCTAAATATCGAAAGCCACAGTCCTTGCGAACCGTGGCTTTCTAATGAATAAAAGAGTCTATAAATTAGAACTGGCAACCAATACCAACTGAAATTACGTGTTGTCCCCAGATGCCTACTTCTGTGCGGTCAAAATAGGAACGGCTGTACTCATAACCCAACTTGATGTAGATGTCTTCGCTGGGCTTGTAGAGGAAGCCAGCACCTACGGAGAATGTGAAGCCATTGAGGTCAACATCAGCGGGTGTGGGATATTGGATGGGCATGGAGCTTTCGTAGCTGCTTGTGCCCATGGAGTAACCAGCTGTTACACCGAGGTCGAGGTACAGATCACCGACAATGTTGATGTGCAGGTCATATCCCAAGGTGACTGGAATCACGGAGACATCCATTGTGTAGGGATAGTACTTGTCATCGCCCATGAGGTAGGCTGCATTCAGAGAGAACTCATGAAGGAAGTCACCGCTGTCAGCGCTGTACAGAGAGAGGGAAGCACGAGCACCATACAGGTCTGGATAGTCGTCTTTATCAGCGAGTGCTGCAACGAAGTCGAGAGCGTAGACAGGCTGCCAATCATTTGTTGTCAGCGCACCTGCTTGCATGGGAGGGAGTACATAGGGAGCGGCAGCCGCTGTCCCTGCGAGCGTCGCCATCAAAGCTATTGTTGAAAGAAGGGTTTTCATAGACAAATTAAGATTTAACATAATTGATGCGCACCTACAAGAATAAAATGAGCTCAGACCCCCTTTTTTTTATCCCATATCTCCAAATGGAGCCTGTCACCAAGCCTGATTCCCTTATTTAGACATATGTCTACCAAGGCGAGACGTGCTGCGCGAAGCTCTTCTCGACTCTGGGCGCAGGGCATCAGAATCACGCGAGAAAGTGGTAGTTTCAGTGCCTCCACCTGCAGCCAATCCTCCTCGCTTTGTACCACAAACTTGAACCATGTATGCGGAAGGGCGCAAAATGCCGACAGTACATCGGGGCGGATGGCGTCTTTTTGCTGCGCATGTGCTAGCTTGGGCGAGACATTCCACTGTGCGACCCTTTTTTTCAAGTAAGGGGATGGGGCTATCGTCCCATTTGTTTCCACCTCCACGCGGTGATGGGGCAGGGCGTGTAGCAGGCTTTCTATCTCCTCCATCTGTAGCAGGGGTTCTCCGCCTGTGATGATGAGGTTTTTGCAAGGGTAGGCGTCAATGGTCCCTGCAAGCTCTGCGACATCCTGTGTCATCCCCTTAGCCCAAGAATAAGCCGTATCGCACCAGACGCAGCGCAAATTGCAGCCAGCGAGTCGTAGAAAGACGGCGGGCATGCCGAGGCTAGCCCCCTCTCCTTGGAGGGAGTAGAAAATCTCTGGAGCAGAATTAAGTCGTGCAATATTCATGATAATGTGCTATAGAAAGAATAGCTATGAGCGTTATTACCAAAAGAGGAGACGAAGGTCAAACCGATTTAATGTTTGGCAAAAGAATATCTAAGACAGCTGTCCGCCTAGAAGGCTACGGCAGCATTGATGAACTCAGCTCCGCGCTAGGTGTTGCGCGCGCTGCTGGTGTCTCAGAAAGCAGTGAGGCAATCATTGACTCTGTGCAAGAACGTCTCATCGGACTGATGGGAGAGCTCGCCACCCTAGAAGAAGATCTGCCAGAGTACGACAAGCGCGGCTACGCGCGATTGACCGACAGTGATGTCAGCTGGATAGAAGAAACATCCCATGGGCTAGAAAAGGAAGACAACATACGCTTTCGCGGCTGGGCACGCCCTGGGAAGGACGCCAGCCTTGGGGCTGCTATGTTGGACCTCGCACGCGCCACCTGCCGACGTGCCGAAAGACAACTAGCCCACCTGCGAGAGAGGGAAGAGCTGAGCAACAAGGCAAGCGCACTCTTCATCAACCGCCTTTCAGACCTACTCTGGATTCTCGCCCGCAAGGAGAGCCTCAAGTAAGCTTTAGAGCACCTGCAAAATGCGCTTTACTCACATTTTCTTATTTCAAAGATTTCTACCTTATAAGGCGGACTCTGTCCCGATTCATCGAGGGGGAAATATGTGAAGCGTTGGATAAGGGTCTCATGGGCATTCTTGTCTATCAGCTCATAAGTCTGTCTTATAGCCTCATTGCTATGGATATTGGGGAAGGCGTGGATGAAGTTCCGCTCGCCTTCGCTTAGTGCATTTTTGGGGGGTATTACCGTTAACATCTCATAACCACGCAGGGGAGGGGGGCTGTCTGATGATAGGGTCTTGAAGCACAAATTCTCTTTATCCCATACGAGCTGCGCGCGAGGGGTGAGGGTGCGATTGCGTTCCTCATCATAGCGTACATCGAAGACATCAAGGTACCCGTGCCTGTAGTGCAGCATAGCCCCGTCCATCAGCTTTTCTTGAAGCTTTTTATCCAAAATGGGGAGGCTCTTAAGCTCCTTGCCAGTCAGTTGTAGTCCTGCGTAGCCGTAGCTGTAGTAGCCTTGGTTGATCATGGTGCTGAGCCCTAAAATAAGAGTTGTGTTTTGTGCCGTGCGCAAGAGTTCTATATTAACCCTGTCTCCCATGATGGATTTTTGCGCCATTGGTTTACCCGTCTTGGTATCAAATAGCACGAGAATGACCCTCCCCAAGCCTGCCACGTGGGGGACATTATCAATAGAGAAGACCACTAGGAGCTCTTGCGCATTAGGCGCAGAAAATGCGCCGGTATGGAGAGTCTTCACGCGGACATCCTTGAGCATAGAAGCATCGCGTAGATAGTCATCCTGCGCAATATCAATCTGGGAGATGAGGTAGTCCTTGTCCCAAAGTTTTGGCTGGAGGTGCGTTTTCAGCAGCTTGAGCAGCTCTGCTTTCTCTGTATCTGCTACAGTCTGTTCATAGGGGCTGAGTGTATCGCTGTCCTCGGGCTTTTGAAACATGTCCGCATTCTGTTGCAGCAGCAGCCTGACTGTATCTATTTGATTATTGCGGCAGGCAAGCCCCAATGCGCTGTGTGCGTTCCCCTCTTTGGCTAGGTGTCTGGGCACTTGCGTGTTTACCTCTGCCCCTGCCTCAATCAGAGTGGATGCAACATCATGATGCCCATTGTAGCTTGCGAGCATCAGGGCAGTGAGATCGTACCATGATACAATATTGGGATTGGCACCCTTGTGTAGCAAGAGCTTTACCGCCTCCAAGTGCCCCTCCTCACTCGCCAGCATGAGGGCTGTTACTTCTGAAGGATCATTGATTGTATCAATTGCAACTCCATTGGATAGCAGGTATTCCACAGCCTTCACTTGCCCATGTTGAGCAGCTAGCATGAGAGGGGTGATGCCCTGATCGTCGCTGGAGTTGATGTAGGCTTTTTGCTGAGCGAGTGCCTTCACGTCGCCCTTTTCCGCGGCGCGCAGGGCATCTTCTATCTCTGCCATGCAGAGACCTGTCAGGAGGGTGCTAAAGAGAATGATTGTGTTTTTCATGGAGATACATTCACGTGATTAAAAACTTATAACATAAGAAAAATCTAAGAGGCAAGTATAAATAGGGATTGATTTCAGTTTCTGATGCTTTATACTCTTGATTAATTCTTCTACGAAAGGAGTTATATACTATGAAAACACAACACATATTAGGCTTAGGTGCAGCACTTGTTGTACCCGCACTGACCCTTACTTCATGCTCTCAAAGCCCAGAAGATAAAGCTGTAGAATCACTAGAGCTCCTTCTTGAGGTCGCTGACATCTGCCAAGAAGTCAAGGATGGCAAGATGGAAGAAGACGAGGCTGCCGAGAAGGTGGCTGAGATCTCCGAAGAGATTAACACGCTGACCAAGGAACTCCAAGAAGCAGAAAAAGATCCCCAAGTCAAAGAGGAGTTAAAGAAATTAATGGAGGACGAAAAAGTTAAATCCCTCATAGCGAATCTTCAAAAGAAGATGCCTGTAGTGATGGAGGTGATGAGTACAAGCAAGAACGAGAAGCTCAAAGAGGCTCTCCGTTCCGCTGGTAAGGGGCTCTAAAGCTTCATTTATTTGATTAAATTTCAAGACCGTTCATCTTGGTGAGCGGTCTTTTTGCGCGTACACTACAAAAAAACAGGGTCTCACCCTTAGGAGAGACCCTGTTAGTTTTGAGTTAATATCAAAGGAGCTTATGCGCTCAGTGTCGCACCCTCTTTTTGATCAATTGCCGTTTTGACGAGATCAAAAATTGCCTTGAAGCCCTCTGGATTCGCTACTGCGAGATCAGCAAGAGACTTGCGGTCAAGGTCAATGTTAGCAGCCTTGAGACCCTCCATGAAGC
>CAZRZE010000068.1:0-8987 GCA_964604535.1 uncultured Akkermansia sp. | reverse complement strand
TGCGAGATGCAGTAGGCTGTTGCCGTGGCGATTAATGAGTCTCAGTTGTGTGGCTGTGGCGATGGTGTGCAGATGTTCTTCAATGATGCCGTCGCGGTAGAGCTTTCGTAGCTCCTCGCTAAGCTTGGGGATGTGCTGATAGGCTGGAGAATTCATAACCCTTCACCATAGCATATTGGTACAGCATGTCAAGCGGAATTTTTTGATGGTTGTTCTCGTGATTGTTGGTGCCTTTAGCTCTTAGGCGATTCTTGAGGATCGCTCGGCGTAAAATCTTTTTTACGTATAATGTTGGGATCAAATGGCTTGCTGCTTTCTTCTATTTTTTTGCCATCCATAATAACTTTGATGGCATGATTTGGTTCAAGATCTAGACCGTAGGTGACGCTGCGCATTCCTTTGGTCTCTCTGGTATCGTAGAAGGAGACAAGGGCTGAGGCTTCAAAAACACTCAGGTTATTGAGGCGTTTGAGGTAATCGGATTTGAGTTCCTTGATGGCATACATGGTCATCCATCCCTTCTCATTGGGACGATAACAGAGCCAGATATGATTGATTCCTCCATTGTCAGGTAAAATAAAGGAGGTGTAGATGACGGCAACGTTGCGTTGCTCGTTCCAGAAGAGATGGTCGCGCAGTTGGGGCTCTAGCATATTAACCCATTCTTCTTGGCGGGGGCTCAGCTTGGTTTCATGTAGTGTGCGTATGATGCCTGTTGATGTATGCTCAAAAATAGGGAGCTCTTCTCCATCATCACCATGAAGGCAGAGGACGGAGGCTGCGGAAAGGATAAGACAGAATGATGTTTTCATTGATGTTATTTGTGTTGATTGTAATCAACTTGTAGTGTAGCAAATTTAATTCTCATTGCAAGCTTTTTGGGAAGAAATTTGTTTTGTAACACAGTTGTTACACTTCTGGGCAACTTTTGCCTTGAGAGCAGGGGAGGGGGTAGCTATACTCCTATCAAGTCAACCCAGACCTGAATCATATGAAATATACATTGAATACTTTCTTCCGCGCAGCTATTATGCCCGCTGCTTGCTGCTTGCTGCCTCTTTCCGCGGCTGAGACTATAGAAGCCCCTAAGAAGGAGCAGGTCTCCGACGAGCAGCATCAAGCCAATCTCGCCGCCACTCTGCCCAAGATTAAGGACAGCAAGAGCATTGGTCTTTTGAATTGGCACCGTGATCGCGCCCGCGATAAAAATGAAGGCTGGGTCAGAATGGAGCTCAGCCCCGAACAGCTGGCAGAAGTAAAGCCCATCCTTGCCCGCATGAAGGTGAACCCCAAGGCTAGTCTCAAGCCCAATCCTGCTACCTCCTGCGGTCACAATTTCCCCATGACCAACTGGCGTTTTGTGGATGCCGATGGCAAGGAGTTCTTTGTGAGCATGACCTACGACATGACCGCGGACCCCAGCACCGGTGCTGATTGGCTATTGAGTCAAGAAGACATGGATGCCCTAGAATCAATTGTCAAAAAGTACGTTGCTGCAGCGCTCTAATTATTGAGTTTTTTCTTCTTTTGCGACACCCCTCTCAGATTCAGTGAGAGGGGTGTCGTATTTTATTTGTTATTTGCTATGTCGTAACAAATGCTTGAAATGGTGAATATTGAGGTATATAATTATTATACGATGATTAACATTAAACAGTTCGGTATTTTGTCAGTAATTGTTCTCAACAATCTTTCGCCTGTACTATCCGCAGAGGTAGCGAAAACGCCCGAGCCTGCGAAGGAACAGTTCTTTTTGCCACCGCCAACCAGCTATCGTTATACAGAGGTGAAAGGTCATAAAATCTTCTACCGCGAAGCGGGTGAAAAAAATAAGAAAACCATAGTCCTGCTCCACGGATATCCTTCATCTTCGCATAGTTACAGAAATCTCATCCCCATGCTTGCAACGCATTATCATGTGATTGCTCCTGATAATCTGGGCTCTGGATACAGTGATCACCCAGATCCTGATAAGACGGACTATAGTTTTGAGCTGCTAGCAGAGATTAACAATGAACTGCTCAATAAGCTGGGAGTGAAAGACTATGTTATGTACATGCAGGATTTTGGTGCTCCTGTGGGGTATCGTATGATGATGAAAGACCCAAAGCGCATCAGCGCACTGGTAGTCCAGAATGCCAATGCCTACCTCGATGGGCTCACGGAGAAGCGTCGCGCTTTTTTCCGAACCGCTCAAAGCGACACCAGTAAGGAAAAGCAAGAAGCTCTCTACAAGCTAACCAGCCCTGAGACCATCATCAATGGGCAGTATCTTTACGATATTGCTAAGGACAAGCAGCACATCCAAAGCCCCGATGCGTGGACGCATGATTTGGCATTTTTGCGTGATAAAAAGGATAGGTTGATACAGGTTGCTCTTTTCCGAGATTATAATAATAATCTACTCAGTTATCCCACATGGCAAAAAATGCTGCGCGATACGCAGCCTCCTACCCTCATTGTCTGGGGCGCAAAGGATGAAAAGTTCAACCACCACGGAGCGCGTGCCTACCTGCGTGACCTTCCCAAGGCGGAGTTGCATCTGCTCGACGCAGGGCATTTTGCAGCAGAGGAAAAAACACGAGATATAGCGCAGCTGATACTCACCTTCCTACACAAAAAGTTTCCCAAAGTTGCAGAGTAAAAGCCGTTTTCGTATTGAGTACGGTAGCGCATTGCCTCCTCCATTGCCCTCAATGGAGGAGGGCGGGAGAATAAGCTGTGCTAAGGACAGTCAATTTGCTTGCATGAGTCTATCAAAAAATGATAGACTCATGTCCTGTTAATCAATGAAGAGATCAGTTTTTCCATTTTTGTTTTTATTTTGCTGCCTGTATGTTGCAGCAGAGTGGGCTTATGCTCAGAGAACAGCGTCAGGCTTGGTCAGTAGAGGTGGAAGCAGCAGCGGCAGCAGCACCCGAAAATCAACCGCCCAGTGGGCTCGCATCAATGTAAAGGGGACAGAGTACATCAAAATCAGTGAGATGATGGACTTTTACGACCTCTTGCGCACCAGCAAGCAACCACGTCCAGGTTATCGCACCTATCTGTCCAAAGATAGGCATGTGTCCTACCGCACTGGGAGGCAGGATTTTTATGTGAACAACTTTCGCTACGTGCTTTCCCATCCCATTATAGAGCACGGAGGGGATGCTCTCATTTCCGTGATTGATGTCGTGAAGTTGGTTGACCCAGTCATGCGTCCCAACTATTCTCTTTCCTCGGCCAAGGTGACCACCATCGTTCTTGACCCCGGTCACGGTGGGCATGACTCTGGCGCAGTGAGTAAGTATGCAGTGGAAAAAACCTGCAACTTGCAATTGGCTCGCAAGATACGCGACCGACTGGTCAAAAAGGGCTACCGCGTTGTCATGACGCGAGATAGCGATGTCTTTCTTACTCTGCAACAGAGGGTGAATATAGCCAATGAGCAGCCTAATTCTATTTTTGTGAGCATTCACCACAACTCTGGGCGTGCTGCGGCCTCTGGCATAGAGACCTTTACCCTTGCACCCGTGGGGACGACATCGCCCTTTGCGCGCCGCCGTGTCACCAAGGAGCTACAGGGCAACAGCCAAGATAGTGAGAATGTTGCGCTGGCAACTGCTATCCACAGCCGCTGTATCAAGGCAACAGGTGCTATAGATAGAGGCATCCAGCGTGCTCGCTTTTCTGTGCTTTGTACCATACGTCGCCCCGCTGTTCTTTTTGAAGGCGGATTTGTCAGTAATGCCAAAGAAGGGCACGCCATCATGACGGATAGTTATCAGAACAAGCTGGCCGATGCTATATATGTCGGTATTGTGAACTACGCGCAGATTGTCTCCAGCAAGTCAAAATCCCTGCGCAGCACAAGAAGATACTAATGATGCGCACTTCCCTCATTCTTTCAGTATTGCTGGGGCTGGGTCTAGGACAGGCTCAGCAAGAGCCTACAGACGCAGAAGAGCTCATCGCCGTCCCTGATGCTGTAGAAGAGGCAGTGATAGAAGAAATCCCCGAGGCTGAAATAGAAGCAGCCGAAGAGGATATTATGGAGGGTGTTATTGAGCGCGTGGAAAATCTGTCTAACACTCAGTTCATATCCGAATCCCTGCTGTGGCATAATATGATGCTGTACATGGGTTTTCAGTTCAAGGATGGCATTTATTCTCGAGGGGAAGACAGATTGACACTAGATCCCTCTGGAGATAGCGTGTACTGGAATGGTCTGCGCATCATGCTAACAAAGCGCATGAAACGCGATGAAATGGGACAATTGCTCATATCCCGTCGTGACATGGAGAGGCTGATAAAGCCCCTCTTGCAGCCCGCACAATCCGCCATTGAATGCATTATCTTGGACGCGCCCTTTGGTGGTTATGAGCAGGGGTTGAGCATGGGTGAACACACGGAGGCTTCCTCCGCACTCAACCTAGTGAAAAACCTTGCCAGTAGACTGAGAGCAAGAGGTATCAAGGTTATCCTGACCCGAGAGGAAGATTACTTTATCTCCCTGCAACGTCGTTGTGACTTTGTTAATCAGCACAGCAATGCGCTCTACCTCAGCCTGCGTTATGAGCCCAGTGATAAGGTGACTTGCTACATTTCTGATGACGAGGCGCAGCTCGCTCCGCAGTTGGGCTACGCCTTGCAAAGCCAAATCATCGCAGCTTCGCAAGGACGTGACGGTGCTCTGCGTCAGAGTGATTACAACTACTTGCAATCCATCAAGCATACCGCTGCCATCATCTTCATCCCCGCTGTGGATAAACTGGGCGTGAGCTATGAAACCCAACGCGCTCAGTGGCAGGAAAAGCTGGACGCTATAGATGAGCAAAAGGGAAAATCAAAGCGCCAAAAGGAGAAGGAAAAGCAGGAGTGGCAAGAAACCAAACCCACTCCTCCACCGCCTTACAAAAATCGCGTGATGCAGGGATTAGAAGACGCTGTGCTCCTCTTCATTGAGAAAACAGAGCCAGTTGATGCTGTTGAACCCGTAGAGTCCACAGAATCAGCTGAGCAGCCTAGCGAGCAGTAATATTAAATAAGGCGCGTTGCCTCCTCTCTTGCCCAAGCATCATCCTCGACAATGATGTCGAGATTGCTACCGTAGTTGCGTACAGTGCAATTTTCTAGCACCTTTTCTACCGTGCGCCATATTCCTGTAAAGGAAAGACGCCCAGCAACAAAGGCATCTACCGCTATCTCATTGGCAGCATTGTACATGGCGGGCATAGTGCCACCGCGTAGACCTGCTTCGCGGGCTAGGCGCAGCGCGGGGAAGTCATCCCAGCGTGGGGCTTCAAAGTGTAGACTGGCTAACTTGGCGAGGTCTAGCTTGTGCAGGCTGTTGGGCAACCTTTTTGGCCAAGTGACAGCGTATTGTATGGGAAAGCACATGTCGCTATTGCTCAACTGCGCGATGATAGAACCGTCAGTGAACTCCACCAGAGAGTGCACAATACTCTGCGGATGCACAATCACGTCCACCTGCTCCATGGGTATGCCAAAGAGCCAGCGCGCCTCAATCATTTCCAGCCCCTTGTTGAAGTAAGTGGCGGAGTCTATGGGGATTTTTTGCCCCATGGTCCAGGTGGGGTGCTTGAGAGCCTGTTGTAGGGTCACCTGCTCCAGCTGTTCTTTGGACATCTGACGGAAGGGACCACCGCTGGCGGTGAGGATGAGGCGGGATACCTCGCTAGCTCCGCCCTGATGTCCTTGGAGGCATTGGAAAATGGCGTTGTGCTCACTGTCCACAGGAAGGACGTCAACAGCTTTTTCGCGGGCGCGATGCATAACCAGCTCCCCAGCCATGACGAGGATTTCTTTGGAGGCTATGGCCAGAGATTTGCCTGATTCTATGGCGGAAAGTGTTGGGTAGAGACCCGCTGTGCCTATGATGGAAACAAGTACCATGTCGGCCTCGGGCAGGCTAGCTAGTTCACAAAGCCCAGCAAGTCCAGCATAGACCTTCACATCAGCTGGGAGGAGGGCGCGTAGCTCATCTATAAGGCTTTCATCATAGAGGGCAACATGTTTTACCTGAAACTCCCTCGCCTGCTCTGCTAGTTGCTTGTAGTTGCGCTGCGCAGCTAGGGCAATGACTTCCATTTGTTCAGGTATGTCACGTGCCACCTTGAGGGCACTAGTCCCAATACTACCAGTAGAGCCGAGAATTACGATGCGTCGTTTCATAAATTGTTGCTTATTGTCTTACCACAAGGAACGCCATCTAGCAAGTCTATTCACAGCGTGGCAACGAAAAAGAACGATTCTGCTTGTCAGATCACATTCTGTCTCCATAATGGAGACTATCTCTGAATATCAATCAGCCTCAGCATGTGTGTTGCTCATGCTCTTGAGTGCCTTTTCAATGCTTTCCCATTGAGTTATATCATCGACAATGTGACGGACACAATCCCTGTCTGTATAGCCCCAGTGTGTCCATTCTGGATTAGTCGATATCTTACTATTAAAGGGGATACGCAATAGAAGGTCGCCCTCTTTGTTGTAAAAGCTATATTGATCCAGAATGATATAGGTAGGCGCAGGCTGAAGTTTTTCTTTGACTGTTACCCAGTTGTGACATTTTGCCCACTTGTTGAGCGTATCTTCCCATTCTGCGCTGCGAGTGACTTTGCGCTTTAACCTCAGTTCTGGATTTCCTATCATACCCTCGCTGCGTGTTTCGAGGACTAGATAGGCCGCTTCTGATTGCAGCTTTTGGGCAATGTGCTGGTAACTCTCTTGGGCTGGGTGCGGGGTGATGCTCACATATTGCTCTGACACAGAGCTATTACAAAGCATCTGACAACTACTAAAAATCAATGCAGTGCATAGACTGCAAAAAGCTATGCATTGCATTGATATCACCCTCTTCCTTTGTAAGGATGGAGGGAATGTCTTCATTGCTCAAAATCGAGTTGGAAGTACACATCCTTTTTCTCACCCTCAGAGTCGAGGCGTATGTAGAGAGCATTAATGCGCTCGCGCAACTCTCTTGGTAGGCTGTCAGACAGATTTTCGCCACGCAGCATGAAGCGTACACCGCTTATAGGAGTGGATGGGGCTGCTTCTGCTGCAGCTATGGCGGACTCCACCATGGCTGCTTTATTGCCTATAGCTATCGTTTTTTCGCTTGATCGGAAGGAAAACTCCAAATCATCGGGTGCAGAAGAACTTACTTTTTCTAGAGTCTCCAAGAGTCCTTCTTTTTCCTCTTCATCTAAGTGACTGCTTTCCATGAAAGATGCCAGAGCCGTTTGAAAATCAGCGTTCAGCTTTGCCTTATCCTTGACGCCTGCGAAGAAGGTGCTATCCTTCTTCTTGAATTCAGGATAATGTTCATCTATGGGTTCACCAGCCTTGTCGATGATGCCAAAATTGCCTGAAAGTGAAAGAGTCATTTGGCGAAGATCCTGCATGGTGTTTTTAATACCATTGACATTCTCCTCAGCATCCAAATCTCTATCTTCCATAGATCTAAAAATATAAACTGTTTGCCATGCAGAGCATCCGATAAGATCAAGCCAACTGCCTAGATCTGTTTGGGATAGAGGGGAAATCTCTACATAAAGATCCACGTCAGATTGCGAGGCAAGTTGAGGCGCAATAAGAGGAGCAGATCCTAGCTGATAGTTGCTCGTCGCAGTGCTCAGTTTCCCATGCACATCTCCGTCTTGAGACCAAAGCTGCAAAGTTACGCTATCAGTCAGCTGTGGTATTATATTACGTAGAGCTGAGGAGAAGGTATTGATGAAATACTCTTCTTCATTAGTTGAGTTAAGATAATTTGGTTGAAGCATACCTTCTACTCCTGTATGCCAAATATCGGTACTAAGGGTATGGGCTAGCTTTGCGTCTATATAAAGCTGTGCAGCCAGTCCGCTAGGCACTGTGATATGGGGAGAGTCCATCTTGGTCGTATTATTCTTCAGCTTTTGCAGAGCCTCTGTCCCCGTCCCCACTGCTACGACAAACTCATGATCATTAACTAGGTGGAAGAAAATAGTGGGAGTTCCCACAATCTTTGATTCGAGAAGCTTTTTGTACTCTTCAGGTAAAGCATCGCCTAATTGAAGCTCAAAGCCCATCGTGCCATCAACATTGATGCGCTTCATAATCTTTGGCGTCTCTGCTGATATGAGAGTCATGAGGGCATCTGCCTGAGGCTGGGTAAAACGAAGGGATAGGTACGCTGGCTTGATAGAGAGCGGAGGAAGGGCTTCGAGTGCAGATAGTAGCCGCTGAGTCAAGGCTTCTGCATTCTTTTTGTTTTGCTCTGCGCGCTCTTTATCATCTTGTAGACTTTTGATTAGATCCTCACGAACAGTTTCATTATAACCATATTTTTCTATATAGTGCGGATCATTGAGTGATTCTTCACGATATTTGATAAGTTTCTCCATTTGCACCATAGAGTTCTTTGCGTCTTGTATGGCCTTTATTGCAAATATGTATTCTATAATCGGTACCAAATTTCCCTTACTGCACACAAAGCTAGCAGACTCTAGGGGGAGAGCGCTGCCTGGTAGTCCTAGCTTTTCTAAAAATGTGGATAGCTGGCGAGCATCAGCTATCAGCTCATAGTCCCCAGCAGGGAGTGTTGCGCGTGAGGCAAAAATCTCCTGCTCAGACGCTGTGATTGTCGCTTTCGCTGGCTTGGCAAGGGATTCAAAAATAGACTGTACATCCTGTGTCTCGGCCGCAAGTGGAGAGAACATCAGTGCTGAAAGAATTAGGGCACGCTTTTTCATATCCAATCATTTTAGCAAAAATCCTCACCCCTCACAAGTTAAAATTAATGTGCAAGGGCAAAAATCACATCTGCCCTAAAGTTTCAAGATCGAAAAATAAGTCACGTGATAATCAAGATATTGCGAAGTAAGAAAGGAGATTTTATAATAGTACCCCCTGCTTTAGGCAGGTTCTCGCAATTAGCAGTCCAAGATTTTGATTGATTTTTTTGTTCAAGGTGTGCCGAATGAGGATGCCTAGCGAGCTAG
>CAZRZE010000067.1:0-9087 GCA_964604535.1 uncultured Akkermansia sp. | reverse complement strand
TCATTCTGGAGTTCGAGTTTGGGACAAACTGGAGTAACTACAGCTGGTTTGTCGGTGACATCTTTGGTGCGCCGCTAGCCATAGAAGGCATCATTGCCTTCTTTATGGAGGCGACCTTCATCGCCATCATGTTCTTTGGCTGGGAAAAAGTGAGCCGCCGTGCTCACCTAGCGGCCACGTGGTTGACCCTGATTGGTGCAACCATTTCTGCTGTATGGATTTTGGTCGCCAACGCATGGATGCAATACCCTGTTGGGATGGAGTATAATCCCGAAACCATGCGCAACGAGATGGTGGACTTCTGGGCGGTGGCTCTGTCGCCTGTTGCTATCAACAAGTTCTGGCACACAGTGAGCTCTTGTTGGCTGCTGGGTTCTGCCTTTGCCATGGGGGTTTGTGGTTTTTACCTGCTGCGCAAAAAGCATATCAAGTTTGCCAAGAATGGCATGATTCTCGCCGCCTGTGTGGGGTTGGTCAGTACGGCCGTAGTAGCTCTGACAGGCCACAAGTCAGCGGAAAATGTCGCACGCCTACAACCCATGAAGCTGGCAGCCATTGAGGGCTTGGCAGAGGGTGGCGAAGGTGCGGGCTTTGTCGGCATGGGCGTGCCCAAACCGGGTACTGACTGGTCAACAGCCACCAATGAAGATATATTTGCCCGCGTGGAGTTCCCCAAGGTACTTTCCCTGCTGGCAACGGGAAGTCTCAATGGCTTTGTACCCGGTATTCAAGAGCTCCTCAATGGAGGCTTTGAAACAGAGCAAGGCGTGGCACTCTCCGCCGATGAGAAAATACGTCGCGGTCGCCTTGCCATTGCCGCGCAAAAGGACTTTTCTGAGGCACGTGTTGCAAAAGACGAGGTGGCTATGCAGGATGCCCGCGCGCGCTTGAAGGAAAACTTCAAGTACTTTGGCTACGGCTACCTGAAGAGCAAGGCAGAGCTCGTGCCGCCTGTGCCGTTGGTCTTTTACTCCTTCCGCGTGATGATTATCATGGGTGGCTTCTGCATGCTGCTTCCCTTGGTCATCCTCTTCTACCGCAAGAGCGTGGAGAATAAACGCTGGTTGCTTTGGGCCGCTATTGCGGGTGTTCCCTGCGCCTACATGGCCAGCCAAGCTGGCTGGATTGTTGCAGAAGTGGGACGCCAGCCATGGGCTATTCAAGACATCCTGCCCAACTGTGCTGCTGTTTCTAACCTCAGCGCGACCAGCGTGAAGACCACATTCTTCATCTTCCTCGCGCTCTTCACCCTGCTGCTCATTGCAGAAATCCGCATCATGACCCGCGCTCTCAAAGACGGGCCTCAATCCTAACCCCCTCTATCATGAATTATGTTTGAAGACTATAATCTATTGCAGCACTACTGGTGGTTCCTCGTTTCCCTCTTGGCGGCATTACTCGTCATGCTCATGTTTGTGCAGGGCGGGCAGAGCCTCCTCTGGACACTGGGGCATACGGAGACACAGCGACGCATGTTGCTCAACTCCACAGGGCGTAAGTGGGAGCTCACTTTCACCACGCTGGTCACCTTTGGTGGTGCATTCTTTGCTGCTTTCCCCCTCTTCTACTCCACCAGCTTTGGTGGGGCGTACTGGGTGTGGATGCTCATCCTGCTTTGCTTTGTCTTGCAGGCAGTTTCCTATGAATTCCAGCACAGGCGCGAAAACCTGCTAGGCTCTAACACCTATCGCGTGTTTTTGTTGCTCAATGGCATATTGGCACCCATCTTGGTGGGGACAGCCGTGGGAACCTTCTTCCATGGGGCAGAGTTTTATGTGAACAAGGCACAGCTGACCAATATCGGTGCGCCCACCATATCCAGTTGGGCGAGCGCGTGGCATGGATTAGAAGCCGTGTTGAACCTGTGGAACGTCTGCTTGGGTCTGGCTATCTTCTTCCTTTCGCGCATCTTGGCTAGTCTTTACTTCATCAACAATATAGATGATGAAACCATGCTACAACGTTGCCGCAAGCAACTGCTGTGGGATGTGGTGCCCTTCCTTGTCTTCTTCCTGAGCTTTGTGGTACATCTCATGCTCATTGATGGATTTGCTGTACAGGCTGATGGGCTCATTGTCATGGAAGCGTATAAGTACTTTAATAACCTCATCGCCATGCCAGCTGTGTTGGTACTCTTCCTATTGGGTGTCGTGGCTGTTCTCGGCGGTTTGGCCATCACCTTCCTGCGTGGAAGCCGCCGTGGCATCTGGTTCACAGGGGCGGGGACAGTGCTGACAGTCTTGGCCGTCTTCTTGCTGGCTGGGTGGAATAATACGGCATTTTATCCCTCTGTGGTGGATTTGCAAAGCTCTTTGACACTGAAGAATAGCTCATCTAGTCTTTTCACATTGAAGACCATGACCTATGTGTCCTTTGTGATACCCTTTGTGCTGACCTATATTTTCTTTGCATGGCGCGCCTTGGATCGCGAGCCTATTACGGAGAAGGAAATGAAGGAGAGCAAGGACGCGTATTAGGGCGAGGAGGTAGAATATTGATTTACACGAAGCGTTGGATAGACCTCTATCCAACGCTTTTTTTCTGATGTTATCATTGCGTATCTAACGCGCGAAGCGAATAATGACCGCACATTAGCCCTTATCTGCATTGCGCTCTTCATAAAACAAAGAATCCCGCTCTAGAGCTTCCAGCAACTTTGCCAAGGCAATTATCAAAAGGCTCGTCCGCGTTAGCATATGCTCCGCGGCTATCTCATCCAGTTCCGCTATCAGGTCCTCTGGGCAGTCAAAATGCACCAGTTTGCTCTTCTCGCGTTCTGTCTTCATATGACCCTGCTATGGTGTTGGCGGAAAGTACAATCGTGGTACACGCGCCGTTATCCCCGTGATCACATTGCTCGGTATGGTTTGCGCACGTGTTGTCAGCTCTGTCCATGTGACATTAGGTCCCATGATTTCCGCTGCATCTCCCACCTCTACCTGACCCAAGTGTGTGACATCAACCATGATTTGATCCATGGTCACGCGCCCCAGAACAGGGCAGTAACAGCCATTGAGGTAGACGCGCGCGCCTGTGTTGGAAAGATAATGCAGGTAGCCATCCGCAAAGCCTATGCCTAGCGTGGCTACCCTTGTGGGTGTGGTGGTGACGTAGGTGCGGTTATAAGAGACACCATGGTTCTCTGGCAGGGTGCGCAGTAGGGTGACTCTGCTATAAAGTGTCAGCGAGTTGCGCAACTCAATATTATAAGGTGACATCATGGGGGAATAGCCATAAAGCAACCTCCCCAAGCGCACCATATTGGTGCTTGGCGCAGTATAATTAAACACAGCCGCGCTGCTGCACAGGTGGCGGTAGGGCAGCTCTATATGCTGCGCCAAAAGCTGTTGCACCGCCAGCTCAAAGCTATTAATCTGATGGTGGGTGAAGGAAATGTCCTCTGATGCAGCCGAGAGGTGCGAGTATACGCCCTCCACTCTCAGGTGCTTGCAGGAGCGCAGCTTTTCACCCAGTCCCTCCAGTTGATCCATGAGCATGCCTGCCCTTCCCATACCAGTGTCTATGCTGATATGAACGTAGACTTCCTTGTTATAGAGCTTTCCGAGAGACTCAAAGTGCTCTATCTCCTCCACGCTGGAGAGGGCGGCTCTCCAACCGTTTTGTACGATGGCCTCGCGCTCTGCAGGGAAGCAGGGACCAAGGATAAAGGGTATGGTGCGGCAGCCAGCATCGCGTACGCGTGCGGCCTCTGCAACAGTTGCTACCCCAAAGAAGGCGAGGTCTTCGCTATCAAGGGCACGAACAACTCCCTCCAATCCATGCCCGTAGGCTTCGGCCTTTACTATCGCCATGCGGCGATGGTCTGGCAGGACACGTGCCACGACCGAGAGGTTGTGGCGCATGGCATCGGTATCTACCTCTGCCCAAGCACGGAGGAGGGAGCTATCTTGTGTCATGATTAGTGTATTTTGGTAATCAGCCAGTGCAGGAGCTCGCTAATGGGGACGCGCTCTTGCTCCATGCTGTCACGGTGACGTATGGTGACTGTGTCCTTGAGCTCTGGCTGTTCTTCACCCAGTGTTTCAAAGTCCACGGTAATGCAGAAGGGTGTACCTACCTCGTCTTGACGACGGTAGCGGCGACCCACTGCGCCAGCCTCATCATAGAAGACGGTCATGAAGGGACGCAGGGTCTCTTCAATGCGGTGCGCGATGGCAACCTGCTCTGCATTCTTCTTGAGAAGGGGGAAGATGGCTGCCTTGATAGGTGCCATGCGGGGGTGGAAGTGCATCACGGTGCGCACATCGCTCTTTTCTGCTGTACCCAGTTCTTCTTCGTCATAGGCTTCGCAAATCACGGCAAGCACGGTGCGGTCGCAGCCAGCAGAGGGCTCTACCACATGTGGGATGTAGCGTTCTCTGGTTGCCTCGTCAAAGTACTCCATGGGCTTGCCAGAACCTTCCTGATGAGCCGTGAGGTCATAAGCTGTGCGGTAAGCAATACCCTGTAGTTCCTGTATACCGAAGGGGAATTCATATTCCAAGTCATAGGTTTTTTTGGAGTAGAAAGCGCGTTCGCCATCGGGGACATCTAGGATGTGAATCTTTTCGCGTGGGATGCCGATTTCCTCGTAGAAGCAGAGGCAGGTTTCCAGCCACTCATCAGTGAGGCGCAGACCGTCTTCTTCCTTGCAGAAGTATTCGACTTCCATCTGTTCAAACTCGCGGGAGCGGAAGGTGAAGTTGCGAGGATTAATCTCATTGCGGAAGGACTTGCCCACCTGTGCAATGCCGAAGGGTAGCTTCATGCGGGAGGAGTCCAGAATGTTCTTGTACTGGCAGAAAATGTTCTGAGCAGTCTCCGGACGCAACCAGCCGACAGCATTGGGATCATTGTCATCAGAAGTAGCACCAATCTTGGTCTTGAACATGAGGTTGAACTCACGCGCCTCTGTGACCAGAGAGCCATTAGCTGGGTTGTAGCGTACGCTGTCGGTTACTTCTTCTTCGCTTTCTTCGCGCAGCTCAATGCTGGAGGCCTGTGTGCCCTTGGGGGCCTGTTGGCTGTAGAATTGTTGAGCGGACTTACGCGCTTGCTTGAGAGACTTGTCGTCCTTTGTGGGAAGCAGGATGGAGAATTCCTTTTCGGAACTCCAGCTTGCGTCAGCTGTCTGTGCACCCTTCCACCAGAGGGCGATACCGCTTTGGGCGGGGATTTGGTCTGCGCGGAAGCGTTCCTTGCTCAGCAAGCAGTCGCAAAGGGGGTCAGAAAAGCCGCCTACGTGACCAGATGCCACAAGTACTGCATTGTGGGTGAGAATGCTACCATCCATGCCAACAATATCAGGGCGTTCTTGGACGTGGCGACGCCACCAGTATTCTTTGAGGTTGCGCTTGAGCTCTGCGCCCATTGGACCGTAATCCCAGCAACCATTAAGCCCGCCGTAGATTTCAGCGGATTGAAAGATAAAAGCTCTTCTTTTGCATAGGCTCACAATTTTTTCCATGCGAGCAGGGTCTGTGTGTGTTCGGTCTGCCATAGAGAGGCATTATACAGAAAAATAGTTATTTTGCAAGCACTTATCCGATTCGTTAGGGAGAAGGCTAATCTATGCAAATTCCCGCAATCTGTAGTCCGAAATTTTGATGGATTTCTTTTAGGGATGCTCTCTAACAAAAAAGATTGCCAAAGCAGTGAATTTTGTGTAAATTGAATTTCAAATAAATCAGTTTAAACATATGAGGGAAGTTCTCGTAATTCGTTTTCCCGCCACGACCTCCCTTTGCGAATTACGAGAACATCCCATAAGCTGAAAATTGATGAAGTGCGAATACTAAAAATTATCTTGTAAATGAATATAGAGCATGCCGATTCCGTTAAAAATTCACCTCAACCTAGCATCTCTGTTGTCCTCCTTTGTCACAATCATGAGCATTTTATAGAAGAATGTCTTCTTTCTATTTTGAATCAAGATTATGAGGGTGAATTTGATATCGTTATTGGGGACGATGCCTCAACTGATCGAACCTGTGAAATTATTGAGCGATTGTTGCCTACTCATCCGCGAGGCAAGCATGTTACATTAATCAAGCATGAGAAAAATCTCGATGTTAGCGGAAACTGTTATCACACCACCGCCCATGCAAAGGGTCGCTTCATCTTGCGCTGTGATGGTGACGATGTTCAACGTCACGACCGCGTCCGTGAGATGGCTCGTCTCATAAAACTTTACCCCCAAGCCCAGGTGTTCCTCTCGAAGTATTCTTTTATCGATGGCGAGGGCAACAAGAAAGAGCAAGAGGAAATAGGTGAATGTGAGCTGCAAGTTTATAAGCCCAATGAGCGTTTTGAGAAAATCACCATCGTCTGGGGTTGCCTCTCCATGTGGGATCGTGCTATTATTGAAGATCTAGGAGAGTTCTCCGCGGGTAAACCTGATGATATGGTGCTCAGCTACCGCGCCTACTTGATGGGCTGCTCAATCGTACATTCTCCTAAGGCTCTCGTTTATTATCGTCAGCATGGGAGCAATATGTGCTTTGTAGAGCTTGGTGCTGAGAATTCATACAGATTAGCTAGGCTTTTTATGACTGCGTATGCTCAAATGATGCTTGATGCCTGCACTTATTATAATAGATTGGGCAAACATCAAAGCTACAAAGAAGCTGATTATAATCTCCAGCAGATTTACCTTGCCTTGCGCAAGGCCTCTCTCCAGCCGCATGCCTTGTATGGACATAATATCATCACTAAATGGCGTTATTTGCTCTGCGCTTGCCGCGCCTTTCCGCGTATCATGCACAGTCACATTTTTTCTTTAATGCCTCTTTCGTTTCGGCGTCTCGTTTCGAAAATTAGAGGACGTTAGGACGATTCTACTTTCTCGAGGGCGCCTTTGGGGAAGTAAAAAGGCAAGAAGTAATCTTGTGTTGCTTGCTGCCCCCCCCTCTTTGCATGACTCAATCGCTGTAGTGTAGGGTGCAGAATTGGCTTTACTTGTCATCCCTCAGTCTATAAACTATAGCAATGAAGATGAGCAGCACTCTTTTACTCCTCGCCCTATCATCAACAGCACTATGGGCAGAGACAGATGGACTCCCACCCGTCGTGCCTTCCTACCCCAAGTATGATAGTGAGCGGGCAGAATCTCTTGCGCTGGGCGTTATCCCTGCTCCTACTGAGGCAGAAATAGCGAAGCTGAGCGCAGAAGAAAAAGCCAAGCAAGCCCGCGCCATCAAGCATGCGCTGCTCACCTTGGAGCTCTTGCAGGGTAAAAAATTCTCCGTAGAGGCGCACCGTGCTGCCGCAGAAATAGCCAAGAAGCAAGGCGCGCCTGCAGGCTTTGTGAGCAATTACCTACTCCTTGCTGAGAGCAAGGGTGCTATCAGTGGGCGCGCGCAGTACTTCGTACGCGAAGCCCTAGCGCATGCCATAGCGCGATATGATATCCATCTGGACAAGATTAGATACTTTGCGCGTCGTAATAAGCTCAGCTACGACAAGCTACAGGAAGAGTTGCACAAGGATAGTTTCCCTTGGAATGATGCCTTCAATCAGATAAGTCACCCCAATACACTGCTCATCCCTAACACGCGTATGACTGAGGCTGAAAAAGTGGAGGTGGAGGCACGCTACACCAAACTCTGCAAGATTTTTCAAGAAATAATTGCCATCTACGGACGCGTCAAGGATGAAGCAAGTGTAGGCGAAGCCGCCGCAGAGCTGAAAGCATCCATGAAACACTACGACATTCTTCTGCATTTCTATCAAGGAGGCGATGCACAGCTCAGCTCCTACGTAAAGAGCAATAGCGAAAAAGACAAACAGATAAAGGCTCTCACACAGCAGCTGCATAATCTACGCGCGGAGTTGCGCGAGCAGAACTTCTTTGGCTCTACCGAACTACGCATCATAGATACTCTTCTTATTTAAAAAATAACAAAGAGTGGAATAGTGAGTTAGTCGCGAATAACATTGATTTTTCGCGACTTGTTGTAATTTTTTATTTCAAAGAATGAGTATTGATGCTTGTCAGCTGTGCAAAAATGGGATAAAGTGGGCATGCAGAGAAGCATTGCAGAACAATGAAGGATATTACTACTATTATCAGCCAGTTCGTCACCTCATCCGTAGGTCGCAAAATCATCGTGGCACTCACAGGTGCGTGCCTTTTATTATTCCTCGTGGGACATCTCGTAGGCAACTTGACCATCTATGGTGGTATGCAGGGCGGTGATGAGACATCATGGATTAACTACTACGCCCAAGGGCTTCACGCTATGCCTGCTTGGCTGCTGTGGTCCATACGACTCGGGCTATTAGCTATTTTCGTGATTCACATTGCTCTTACCCTTGTGCTCAAGTGGGAGAATGTCAACGCACGCACGAAGTACCAAGTTGAAGGGACGCTCAAGGCGACTATCTCCTCCCGCTACATGGTGCTCACTGGTGTGACTATCCTGCTCTTCGCGCTTTTCCACCTGTGGCAGTTCACCTACAATGGTGACCCAGCGCATTGCTACGCTATTATCACGACTGCTTTCAAGAATCCTTGGTGCTCTATCTTCTACATTGCAGCCATCAGCTGCTTGTTCCTCCACATGCGTCATGGCTTCCAGTCCGTCTTCCAGACCTTGGGCCTGAGCACGAAGAAGGTACGCCCCCTGCTTGACATGGGCTCTATCGGATTTGCTCTTTTTGTCTGCGGTGCGTATATCTCCATTCCGCTCTCTGTTCTCTTTGGCATCCTCAAGTAATTTTAGCCTCTAACCCCTTTATATTGATATGAAAGACATACAATTCCCAGTCAGCGACTTCATGCCTGACGCCTGCATCCCCGAAGGTCCTATTGCTGAAAAGTGGACCAAGTACAAGCGCGATGCCAAGCTCATCAACCCCAACAACCGTCGTAAGTACACTGTGCTCGTCGTTGGTTCTGGATTGGCAGGTGGTGCAGCCGCTGCTACATTGGGCGAACTAGGCTACAATGTCAAATGCTTTTGCTACCAAGACAGCCCCCGCCGTGCGCACTCCATTGCTGCACAGGGTGGTGTTAACGCAGCACACAACTTCCAGAATGACGGTGACTCCGTCTACCGTCTCTTCTACGATACGGTGAAGGGTGGT
>CAZRZE010000066.1:0-9164 GCA_964604535.1 uncultured Akkermansia sp. | reverse complement strand
ATCGGCAAATGTGCCACCCAGTGCGCCTGTAAATGCTTTGATAAATCCCATAATAAAGTTATTTGGTTAGAGTGATTAAATAGTAATACCATCTTAATACCCCATTTCGATTTGTCAAGTATGAATTACGTAAATAAGGGTATATGTGTGAATGGATGCCGTATCGAGTTATCCTGTGCGATAGCGCGACTCTTGACTTCGGTGGTCAACGCTTCGCGTCAGCGACGGTAGAAATGCCTTGGGAATCCAGATGAACGCTAACGGGCAGGACGACGGGGTGTGACTAGCGGGCTTGAAACTTCCTTTGTATCTCGCTGAGAGAGATGGGCACCATGGTGGGTTTGCCCTGTGGGGTACAGTAGGGTATTTCACAGCTGAGGAGTTCTGATAGCAGCTGCTGCGGGGCTAGCAAAAATTGCTCTACGTTCTCCTGCTGCGCATAACGATGTGCCAAGGTGGAGACAAAAAGCTCATAGGGGTTCTTGGCTCGGCGTAGGCGTAGCTCGCCTCGGGTGGAGAAGCATTCGAGTAGCTCTGTCATAAAGCCCTCTACCTCATCCAATCGGAAGATGGAGGGGAGGCTTTCAAAACGGAGAGAGCGTTGCCCAAATTGCGAGACGATGAAGCCCGCTCTCTCCAGCTGTGGGAGGACCTCGCTCATCTGCGCCATGTCGCGGGAGTCAAACTCCAAGATGAGGGGCAGCAACATGCCCTGTGAGCGTAGTGGGCGTTGCTTCGATTCCATGAGTCGTTCAAAGATGAGACGTTCTCGCGCGGCTCTGGGGGAGAGCATGACGAGTCCTTCTCTTCCTTCAAAGAGGGCGTATTGCCCACCAAAGCTGCCTATGTGTCGGAAGGGAGGTGGCTCTGCTCCGTAGGAGGAGCGAGGGGCTAGGTCTTCTTCTTGCGCAGGGGCAGGGGCAGGAGCAGGGGCTAGGGTGGCTGGCTGCGGCTCTGGCTGTATAGTAGGGCGTGCCGTGAGGCTGGGCTGGGCTGGTGCTGGTACTGCTGCTGGGGGGAGGGGTAGTTTTTGCTGTCGTGCTTGGACGATGGGTCGAAGCAGGGGACGAAGCTGGGGTCGCAGTGGGCTAGGGGCTGCCGCTGGGGGGAATTTTTCTGCCTCTGATGCTGGCTCTGGCTCTGGCTCTAGCTCTTGTTGTCTGGCATGGCGGCTGAGGCTGCGCTTCATGGCCTCAATGATGAGGTAGCATACTTCGTTAATGCGGCGAAAGCGTACTTCTTTCTTGGCTGGATGGACGTTGACGTCGACGAGGGCTGGATCCACTTGCAGGTAGAGAAAGAGGGCAGGGTGCAGCCCCGTGGGCAGTCCGCCAAAGCCGTCTCGTATGGCGCGGTTGAGGATTTTGTCCTCTATGGGGCGGCTGTTGAGGAAGATGTTCTGAATTTTTTTGCTCCTACGTGCGGCAGTTGGGGCTTGGATGTAGCCGTATAAATCCATACCCATGGCGGTGCTGCGCTCTATTTCGATGAGCTCTCGGGCAAGGTCGCGACCGTAGAAGTCGGCTATGCGCTGGCGTAAATCCTTGCTAGCAGAGCTATCAAAGACACTGCGACCATTGGAGATGAGGCTAAAGCGTAGCTCGGGAAAGGCGAGGGCGTGCAGCATGAGCTGGTGCTCCACTTGGGCGGCTTCGGTCTGTTCTTTTTTTAAGAACTTGCGACGCACGGGGACATTGTAAAAGAGCTCTCTGACCTCGATGATGGTACCAGGTGCGCAGCCTGCCTGTTGGGGGGCTTCGGCGAGTCCGCCAGAGATGACGAGCAGCGTGCCTTCTATGTCCTGCGCCCTGCGTGTGGTGATGCGCATCTGGGAGACAGAGGCGATGCTGGGCAGCGCCTCACCGCGAAAGCCTAGTTGTCTGATGTCAAAGAGATCTTCGCTTTTGCGAATTTTGCTGGTAGCATGGCGCAGGAGGCACATTTGCACGTCTTGGGAGCTCATGCCTATGCCGTCATCGCTGACGCGTATGAGTCCGACACCGCCGCGCTCTATTTCGACGCGTATGCTTTTAGCACCTGCGTCAATGCTGTTTTCCACCAATTCTTTGATGACGGAGGCGGGGCGTTCTACTACCTCACCTGCGGCAACCTGACTGGAGAGTACATCGTCCATCAGGTAGATGGTCTGCTGCTGCGTGTCGCTCATGTGCATTGATTGTAGCATAGTGGAGGGGCTGCCGCAATTTGTTTTCTGCGCAAGGGGCTGCGCCAACTCATTTTGACTTGTTACCTTGCTACTTAGCATTCTTTAATAGAGGCACTATGCAAGACAACCCCATCATCAATGGCTTCACCGCTGGGGAGCTCAGCCCTTGGCTCTCCACGCGCTTCGACCTCGCCCAGCATCGGAAGGGCGCGGCTCTTCTCGATAACTTTTTCATAGAGCCCTACGGTGGTCTGCGCCGCCGAGGTGGCACGCGCTTTGTGCGGCATATGGATGTCATCACAGAGGGGCAGGCGACCCGCCTCTTTGCCTTCAGTTATTCTCAGGATGATAATTTGCTGCTGCTCTTCCTCCCCAGCCAGCTTTATGTGATTGACGTGAACAATCCCAGCAGCAACTTGACCCCCATTGAGACCCCTTGGGATAGTGCGGAGGTGATAGAAAGTCTGCACTTCACTCAGGTCAATGATGTGGTCTATGTGACTAGCCCCTACTGCGCCCCCATGCGCCTCACCCGCTACAGTAATGCGTGGTGGGTGATAGATGAGCACCTGAAAAATGCCTTCGTGCCTTACCTACCTAACAAGTCATCGGCTTATCCAGAATTCCACCGCCTATCCGATGACCTAGCCAACCCCGATATCCAAGAACCGCAGTATCAAATGGACATATACAGAAATACTGTTTTTGCTTTAAAGGCTGATATCGTTGGCAATGACAAAATCATCATCAATTACGAGGCACCAGCTAGGGAGTATTTCCTCAACGAGAGTTTTGACACCAAGGCACAGAATGTACCTGATATTTCTGCGGCGGATTTGCTGCATGTGGGCTCTTGTATATGGCAAACGGAGGCTAGCTCTGGTTTAAGAAAGTTTTACACGCTGAAGACCTATTGGTCTTCCTCCTATTACAAGGAGGGCTATGATTCTCCTGATGATTATCCAGAGTATTTTTTACCGGGTATTGCGTGGATGCCCACCTCGGGGCAACCGTTTTTTGTTCAGGGAGATTGGACCTTGAAGACATCTGGCACATGGGATGGACATTGGGAATTGCTGCGTAGTTACGACACGAGTAAGAATGCAGATGGCTCTCCCGATTATTTGAATTGGAGCTGGCATGTGGTGCATTCTTTTTATCAAAATGCTCATCAGGAGAGGCAGAACTGGGCTTTTGCGGGGCATGAGGCTGTGCCCTGCACTATGATGCTTGTCCTACACAAGGCAAAGGCCAATGTGGTGGAAAGCCCGCTGTATTTTCAGCTTTCTCGCAGCCAATACGTGATGGAGTTTGATATTATCGCCTACGATGATAGCAATAGCATCAAGGTGAAGCAGAATAATTACTTGATCGAGCTACCGCATCATTTTCGCTCTTGGGACTGGGGCTTTTCTAGCATAGGGCATATGAATGGCTATCCTAGCTTTTCTGGTCTGCATCAGGGGCGGCTGTGGTACGGTGGCTCTGCTGGTCAGCCAACGAGCCTCTGGGCAAGCGCGGTGGACGACTTCACAAACTTTCGACTGGGTTCAGATCCCAATGATGGGATGCTTCTCACGCTGGCAGCGGACTCCCAGAGTCGCTTTTGCTGGATGAGCACGGAAAAAAGCCTACTCCTAGGCACAACGGAAGGCGAATGGCTGCTCAAGAGCAGTGATGGCGCGGGCCTGTCTACGACGAACGTTTCTTTTCAAAAGCAGTCCTCCGTGGGCAGCCTCAACAAGCCCGCCCATGGGGTGGAAAATGCAGTCTTCTTTGTCCAGCGCGGAGGCAAGCGACTGCGAGAGCTTTCTTACAAGTTTGAGTCGGACGGCTACGTCTCGGCTGATACCAGCTTGTTGGCAGAGCATCTTTTCTCATCGGGCATCAAGGAATGGGTGGTGCAGCGCGGGAGCAATATGCGCGTATGGGTGATGATGAATAATGGAGAACTCGCCGTGCTGACCACCAATGCCAGTCAGCAGGTACTAGCTTGGCAGAGAGTGAGCTTTCAAGACGCCCATGTTTTATGCCTCGCAGCGGTAGCAAGCAAGAGCCATCAGAGCGATGATATTTGGCTTATTTTGAAAAGAAATGGGCAATACTACTTGGAATGCATCTCGGAGGACGCGCCGCCAATTGATTTTTATTCCACCTGTGAGGTGACGGGAGGTGCTTTGGAGCTGGATGAGGGCTTTGTGGGGCAGATTCTCAATATCTATGATGGCGAGAGCTTGGAACTACTGGCAAGGGATGTTAGCATACAATCCGTCAATCAGAGCATAGCGGGCTTGCCTAGCTCTGGTCACTGCGTGCTGGGACGTGCTGTGATATCCGAGTTGGCCTCACTGCCAGTGGAGCAGAATGCCAGCTTTAATGCGGTGAGTCAACAGGCGCGTATTAAATTGCGACTTCTTGATAGCGAGCCCAACTTCCAGTACAAGAGCACGCATGTGAGTGATTGGGAAAGCTATGAGGGCGAGACGGATGTGAGATATTATCCCTACACGGGAGATGTCAGGGTTAGTCAAATACCGCAACCGGGGGTGGGGCAGGGCTTCTGCTTGCGCTGTGATAGTTCTCGTGCGTTCAATCTCTTGGCCTTAAGTATTGAGAATGATTTTCATGGGAGATAAGTAAGCAAGTGCCGTCGCTGATGCGAAGCGTTAACCACCGCACCAAAGAGTCGTGCTATCGCGCAGGTTCACGCTTTTCCTTTGTCCAATACTGCTCTGCTCCAAGGTCAGGCTCAAAGCCCGTCCCCGTTGCTAAAAAATACACCAGCATCCAACGCGCTGGCTCATAGCCCAATCCCGCAGCATCCGCCATCAATTGCGCCGCGTAAAGATCATCCTGCTCCCCTCCCTTGCCCAGATAATAACAAAAAGCCAACTCATAGATTGCTGCCGCATGTCCCTGCGCTGCCGCTCTCTCATAAAGCCGCCTTGTCACCCTATCTAGCTCCGGATCATCAGGTGACTCTCGCCTCGCTGCCTCCGCCAGCTCATAAAGTGAACTTGCCTGCTCTCCCAACATAACTGCTGCCAAGTCATCGCGGCGTGCCTTGCCCTCGTTAGCTTTGACATGTTTCCCTTCACGGTAAAATTGTGCTCTCAGGCTCAATGCCAAGGGATGTCCTTTTTCCGCCGCAGCGTTGATATGAGGTAGTGCCTTTTCTCCTGATTCTTCTAGCCCCAGTCCACGTAGGTGCTGTATGCCCATCATGAGCTGCCCTTCTTTATCGCCTGCCTTTGCTGCTAGTTGAAAGTAATAGTAGCTCTGCTCAAAGTCCTGCTGTATGCCTCTTTTTCCAGTGAGGTAGTGAGAACCCAAAAGCAGTTGAGATTCCACGTCGCCGCGCTCTGCGGCTAGTTCCAACCACTGGACGGCAGCGGCTGGGTTGAGGGGGATTTGCTGCCCATAGAGGTAGAGGTAGCCTAGCATGGCTTGGGCTTTGCGCTCTCCTGCCCTAGCGGCTTGGGTGTAGTAGCGCAGCATCTTGCTTTCATCATAATGCTGCGGCTGCCCATAATGCTCTGCAAGCTGCATGATAGCAGATAGATCACCTGCCTCAGCGGCTTGCAAGCTTTCCTTTTCCTGAGAAAAGGAAAAGCCTGCTACAAGACAGAGAGCACAAAGGATATGGATGGGCTTCATGTGATGTAGCAGGCGGCTGTGTGATTATTTCTTGAGGCCTTGTTCTTTTAGCAGGGCATCGGGTTGAGGGTCGCGTCCCATGAAGTCGCGGAACTGCTGGGACTCATCGCGGCTGCCGCCCTTGCTCATGATGCTTTCTCTGAGGTCAGCACCTGTCTTGGCGTTGAGCATGCCTTCTTCCTTGAAGCGGGAGTAAGCATCTGCGCAGAGTACTTCTGCCCACTTGTAGGAGTAGTAACCTGCTCCGTATCCACCTGACATGATGTGGGGGAACTGGCGTACCATGGCGTAGCTGGGCTGTGTGAGGGGGACTCCCAAGGGGGTGACGATGGCAGCGCATGCTTCTTCAATGGTCTTACCCTTGAACTTTTCGTCATAGTTGGTGTAGATTTCCAAGTCCAACTTCGCGAGCGCAAGTTGGCGCATATTGCCATCAGCTGGCATGAAGTGGCGGGAAGCAAGGTATTTTTCAATCATTTCCTTGGGCATGGCTTCACCTGTCTTGTAATGAGCCGATAGGAGAGGAATGGTGCTGGCGTCGGCTAACCAGAACTCCATGAGCTGGCTGGGCATCTCGACAAAGTCGCGCACAACGGCTGTGCCAGAGTGGCTGCGCAGCTCTGTATCACTGAGCATGTTGTGCAGCAGGTGACCAAACTCGTGCAGGATAACGGTGACCTCATACTCACTCCAAAGGGCAGGATTGTCACCACTGGGTGGTGCAAAGTTGCAGACAACAGCCGCGATGTGTGGGGTATGGGGTTTTCCACCGCTGGCGGGATCACCAGGGCGCATGCCCATGCACCAAGCACCAGAACGCTTGCTGGCACGTGGATAGGGGTCAAAGTAGAAGGAACCGAGGTGCGCGCCTGTCTTCTTGTCGTGTACCTCATAGAGTCTTACATCGGGGTGCCAGACTTCTTGCACGCCAGCGGTCAGAGCCTTGTCTTCCATAGCTGGGCAGGCAGTGGGGATTTCCTTGATGTCGATGTTGAAAAGCTTTTCAAAAATATCAAAGCTGCCAGCAAGCACCTTGTCCGCGGGGAAGTAGGGGCGCATGGTTTCGCTGTCAAAGTTGTATTTCTTTTGCATCAGCTGCTTGCGGTAGTAGCGCACGTTCCATGGCTCTACAGCAGTGACTTTTTCTCCACGTTCTTCGGAGATGAAGGCGAGGAAGTCATCCATTTCTTTTTCCCAGTAGGGCTTGACGGAGACGATGAAGTCATCCACAAACTTCATAGCGACATCACCTGTTTTGACCATGCGTGTGGCGGTGGCCATGTCGGCGTAGTTGTCAAAGCCGAGGATTTCTGACATTTCTTGACGCAGGGTGACCAGCTTTTCAATAAGAGGGGCGTTATCGTAGGGGGCATCGCGACCAACAGTGCCAAGACCTTCCCAAACGAGACGACGTGTTGCATCAACATCGCAGAGGTCAAGTATAGCTGTGGAGCAGGCATCATCGAGACCCAGCAACCATTGGGGATTTTCCTTCGTGCCATGTCCTTTTTCCAAGGCCATTGCCGCGCGGGATTCCAACCAGCTGTCACTCATGCCAGCAAGCTGGCTCTTGTCTGTGATGACTTTTTCCCATGCGTTGGTGGAGTCCAGCATGTTTTTGGTGTATTCCAATGAGACCTTGCTGAGCTCTTTTTGTATGGCCTTGACGCGTTCTTTTTTGTCGGCTGGCAGGTCTGCTCCGCTCAACTTGAAGCCACGAACGGTGTCTTCCACATAGTCCTTCTTGCTCTCGGAGAGATTGGCAACCCATGGTTGGGCAGCGGCTGTCTTGACGGTTGTCCAGAGTTCTGGGTTGGCTATGGTCCAGCTGCTGAGTTCTGTGGTGATTACTCCCATGTCCTCTACCGCCTTGCGTATAGCCTCATTGTCTGTGACAGAGCTGAGGTGGTAGATACCACGGGCGATGGTATCAATGGAGTTACCACAGCTTTCTAGCACACCAAAGGTGTTGTCAAAGGTCATTTCCTCTGGCTTCAACTTGGTGATGGCGGTGATGACTTTCTTGTTATTTTCTACTTCCAGCTTCAACTGCTCAATGGAGCGTGTCAGGTCAACCTCACTCCAACGTGGGTAGGCATCAAAAAAGGTTTTAACGCCCTCAACTTGAGCGGCATGAGGTACGGCATTAACTTCATTAGCAGACAAGGGCGCGGAAAGGAAACAACTAGCGGCAATGGCTAGTAGGACAGTGGATTTGTAAATCATGCCTATGACTCTAACATTAACAGTCTAGGAGTCAAGAAGAAAATCAGTCAGCGGCTAGGCACGCTACGGCACTTCCTCGGGCTTTGGCCTTGACTATCCATTGAACGCAAAGCGCAGGGTGGCAGCTTTCATTATTATCCAATCTCAATTGACAAATCGTATCGATTACTCTATACTCCCCCTGCTATGAAAACGTACAATATCGCTGTTCTGCCTGGTGACGGTATAGGCCCCGAGGTCATGGATGAAGCTCTCAAGGTGCTGCGCGCTGTTGAGGAAAAATTTGGCTTTTCCACAAAGACCACTACCTGCCCCGTAGGTGGTGATGCTATTGACCGTTGCGGTGTCGCGCTGCCTCAGCATACTCTTGAAGCATGTGAGCAATCTGACGCGATTCTCTTTGGCTCCGTTGGTGGCCCCAAGTGGGATCACCTCCCCGCCGATGAGCGTCCAGAACGCGGTGCCCTGCTGCCCCTGCGCAAGCATTTTTCGCTTTATGCCAATCTGCGCCCCGGTATCTGCATGGCAGAGTTGGTGGCTGCCTCTCCTGTCAAGAATGAGCTCATTGAGGGCGGTTTTGATATTCTCTGCGTCCGCGAGCTAACGGGCGGTATGTACTTCGGTGAGCCAAAGTTCTACGGAGAACGCGATGGCGAGGTCATTGGTATTGATACTCTGGTCTACAAGAAGAGCGAGGTGGAACGCATTGGCCGCGTCGCTTTTGAGGCAGCAATGGGACGTGATAAGCGTCTGTGCAGTGTGGACAAGGCTAATGTGCTTTCTTCTTCCATCATGTGGCGCGATACCATGGAGGAGCTGGCAAAGGATTATCCCGATGTGGAGCTGACTCATATGTATGTGGATAATGCCGCCATGCAGTTGGTGCGCAATCCTCAGTACTTTGATGTGATGGTAACGGAAAATACCTTTGGCGATATTCTCTCGGATGAGATGGCTATCATCTGCGGTTCTTTGGGTATGCTGCCCAGTGCCTCACTGAGTGATGGCAAGTGCGAAAAGTCTTTCTTCGGTATGTATGAGCCTTCTGGTGGTTCTGCGCCTGATATTGCAGGGCAAAATATTGCTAATCCCATTGCCCAGATTCTTTCGCTGA
>CAZRZE010000065.1:0-9191 GCA_964604535.1 uncultured Akkermansia sp. | reverse complement strand
CTATCAGCATGACTTTATTTAAATTGGCCATATGTGTGTTATTCTATTCGTTCTTGTGTGTTTTATTGCTGCTGATGCGCAACTGTTGGTCACGCTCTACATACCTTTTCAATATAGCGTCTGAGGAGGATTATTCAAGCTAAAAATGTAGAAAGTTGCTTTTTATGCAAGAAGACCTTGTTTAGAGTCAGCAAGTCTTTTGATAATAACTTACCATGTTAGCCAGACGGCTCTGTGGTCACTGGCGTCACGGCTTGCAGGAATGTCAATAATGCCGCTCTTCGCCTTCTTCAACTGCTCATCCAAGACCCCATTCACATAGATCTGGTCAAAGACGTGATGGCTGTCCCCCTTACGATAATAGATAGTCCAGTGCCTCCCCTCACTATCCGCTGGCCTGAGGCGACGTAGCTTTCCTAGCTGGCTGCTGCCCTTTTCTAATATACTCAGTGTTGCAGCCTCTGGGTCATCGTTGAAGTCGCCGAAGACTAGGATGGGCATGCTTCTCTTGCTTTTTGCTGCCCTGTCCACATGTTGAGAAAGGGTGCTTGCCTCGCGCTTTCGCAGGCTGTCGGCAGCAGCCTCGTCGTCTGATACCTTGGATTTGAGGTGCACACCCATCACGCGCAGCTGTTCATTTTTTCCATGTTGTATGGTCAGATCCAGTATGCCGCGCAGCATGTGCCGCCTCTGCTGTCCGTAGAGGGGGTAGTTTGCCTTGGAGTGGTCTGCTACAATGGGGTAGCGAGAAAGGAGGGCTACAGCTCTGTCTTCTCCCTGACGCTCCAGAACACGGTAATGGGGATAGTCCAACCCCCTCTTGGCAAGTCTGCCGCGCAAATCCTCCAGCGCGAGCCTACCGCCTATCTCGCAGAGTCCCACTATGTCTGGTCGCGCGTGGGCGATGACATCAGCCACGGCTTCCTTGTTTTTGTTCTTTTTGGGGTAGGAGGTGTAACGAGAACGCGATTTCTCCCCCTTCACAAAGTAATTGTGGGCATTGAGGAAGAGGAAGCTGAGATTCTCCCCACGAGGGAGTAGCACCACATTAGAGGGGTTGGTAATGGTAGAGCCTATGCTCTGCTGCTCTCCGTCCTCCGATTTGAAAAAATAATTTGCATCTCCCTGATAAAAATAGCCAGTGAGACTCAGTACAATGGCAACAACCAAGCCAATGAGCAAGCTATCAAGCCTGCGCCCCCTTCTGCGTCGACGTGGGAACATTGTTTAATTGCTTCTGCATTCCTCTTGCAACCACATGGCAACATCAGCTGCTGCGTAGGTCAAAATCATATCTGCCCCTGCGCGGCGAATACTCAACAGGCTTTCTAGCATTACCTTGCGCTCATCCAACCAACCAGAGGCCGCAGCGGACTTCACCATCAGGTACTCCCCACTCACGTGGTATGCCGCAATAGGCAGATGGCTACAGGCGCGCAGTTCTGCAATCACATCGAGGTAGAGCGTAGCGGGCTTCACCATGAGAATATCGGCACCCTCTGCTTGATCTAGTAATGCCTCGCGGCAAGCCTCACGGCGATTAGCAGCATCCATCTGGTAGCTAGCCTTATCACCGCGCTTTGGCGCACTACCTAGCGCACCACGGAAAGGACCATAGAGAGCCGAGGCATACTTGGCCGTATAACTCATCAACGATACCTCTGTGTAACCTGCTGCATCCAGAGCCTCGCGAAGTGCGGCAATGCGGCCATCCATCATATCACTGGGCGCAATAATATCAGCCCCAGCCTCCGCATGAACGAGAGCTTGACGGCAGAGAGCCACAACCGTCTCATCATTGAGCACATGAAGCTCCCCGTTCTCATCCACGCGCACCAGACCATCATGACCATCGCTATTAAAGGGATCAAGAGCCACATCCGTGGCGACAAGCATCTGGGGGAAATGGGATTTGATCAGGCGAATCGCTTGGGGGACGATACCTTGGGGATTGAAAGCCTCTGTGGCCTCTGCATCCTTCTTTTCCTCGGGGACAACGGCAAAGAGATCCACACAGGGGATACCGAGAGAGGAGAGGCGTTGTACCTCCGTGAGAAGCCCCTTGAGCGACCAGCGAGTGCAACCGGGGAGGGAGGCGATGGGCTCATCGCCCTCGCCTTCCTTGACAAAGAGGGGGCAGATAAGGTGTTGGGGGGAAAGGGTGCTTTCGCGCATGAGGGCGCGCATCGCGGATGATTTGCGATTTCGGCGTGGGCGAATAGGGAGGGGTGAAGGCATCTTGAGGAGAGCTTAGCATCTAGTGAGGGGGAAAGAAAAGGAAAAAGTGAGCAAAGATAACGCCTCGCGTGAAATACGCCTCACCACACTCTTCGTGTCCGCAACAGTAGAGATCTGTTGAACGCTCTCGCGCAGGTTCACGCTATGCTAGTCCGCTACCACGCCATCGTAGATAGTCAATGTTCTATCCCCGCGCTTCGCTACCTCCCTATCATGCGTTACCACCACCAGCGTTGTTCCCTGCTCCTCCACCAATTCAAAAAGAAGGTCCAGTATCTGTCTCCCATTGTTGGAATCCAGATTCCCCGTCGGCTCATCCGCAAATAGTATAGCAGGTCTGTGCGCCAAAGCACGCGCTATGGCGACTCTCTGCTGCTCCCCACCTGATAGCTCATTTGGTAGGTGATCCATTCTCGCACCCAATCCGACTCTCTCCAGCAAGGCGGCTATTCTATCTGTTGCCTCCTCACCAGATATGGCTGTTGCCAAGGAGGCGTTCTCCAAGGCGGTCAGCTCTGGCATGAGCATGTAGTTCTGAAAGATAAAGCCCATCTTCTCATTGCGCAAGAGGGCACGGCGACGTTCCCCCATGTCATAGATGGAGTGACCGTCTATGAAAACTTGTCCCTGCTGCGGGGCTTCTAGCCCAGCCAAGGTGTACATGAGTGTGGTTTTCCCTGCTCCACTTGGTCCACAGAGGAAGACTCTCTCGCCTTTCTTGATATGGAGGTCTAGTCCATGCAGTACCTCGATGTTTTTTTTGCCTATGCGGTAGCTGCGATGTAGGTTTTCTGCACGTATCATGTGAGGGGGATTTCTATGTTATCTATGAGTCGTACTGCACCAAAGAAGGCGGCTACAGCTAGCAGTGCTGTTGTGCTACTATCTCTTATTTCCTGTAGGTTGTCGGCATCCAGTATCTCTGCATAATCCACCTGCACATCAGCTATGCTTTCGAGTTGCTGGCGTAGTTTGCGTAGTATCTGCTCCACGCTATCACCTGCCATCATGGATTGCTTGGCAGCAAGGATTTCTCTCCTAATAGCGGGGGCTGCTGCGCGGTGTTCGGGCAATAAGAGCTCATTGCGGCTGGAGAGGGCTAGTCCGTCTTCTGCTCTCACGGTCTCTGCACCATGGATGCGGACGGCTATGTCCATGTCGCGCACCAGTCGCTTGATAATGGCGAGTTGCTGGTAATCCTTTTTGCCAAAGATGGCATCGGTGGGCGATATGAGGTTGAAGAGCTTGTGAACTATCAGGCATACTCCTGCAAAGTGTCCAGGACGCGTTGCCCCACAGAGTCGCTCTGAGAGTACTTTTTCCTCCACCACGATAGAGCGATCTGGCGCGTACATTTCATCCACCGCGGGCATGAAGAGAACATCCACTCCGCAGCTCTCACAGCAGGCGACATCCGCCTCGGGGGTGCAGGGATAGTTTGCTAAATCCTGACTCTGGTTGAACTGAACGGGGTTGAGAAAGACCGTAGCTACCAGCAATCCGTCTTCTCCTGCCAAGGCTCTTCCCTCACGCAAGAGGGTGGCATGCCCAGCATGTAAAGCACCCATCGTGGGCACAAGAACGCGGGGGCTTGATTGACTAGAGGATAAGAGCTCGCGAAGCTCGGCTTTGTTACGGCAGATTTGCATGTCGACATCCTAGCACAGGCACCCCACTTTGTACATAGAAAAGCCCACTAAGAAAATCCAAATCACCGCAAAACGATATTGAAAATCAAATTTTTATATCCTATCAAATAAATAGGATAATTTTTTTTTGATTTTTTTTTAGACATTTTAATATTGCAGTCAATTTCACCTAACTATTTATATCTAGCAATTTAGAAATCATATAAATTAGATGTGTTTATAATTAAATTGAAATTGTTAATATTTGAAATCCAATTTCATCTTTACAGATGAAATTTTCTAACTAGAATAAAAGCATCACGCAAAATGTAACTTCTTTTCTTTTATGAAATATTTCGCATGCATATCTATCGCAACCTTGTTAGCATCTTCCCCCCTACAGGCAGGGCAGTTAGCAGGAGAGATCGATTATCAAATCTACCGCGATTTTGCGACTAATTCTGGGATTTTCCAAGCAGGAGCGCAGGATGTACCCATATACAACCAGTATAGTGGTGAGCTGATCGGAAAAATCCCCCTCGTGCCTGATTTTAGTGCCGCGAGCAGCATTTTTCCCGTGGCTAACGGGCTGTATCCCAAAGGCTCGGCACTGGCAGGAGGAAAGCAAAGCTGGCTCACCTCCGTCTCTCACATAGGAGATCATCCAAAAACCGTTTTTCTCAAGGACACGAGCATTGACTCCAGCTCCCCCATCTATGACAGCTACACCACCGTTGCCACCCATCACTTTAGCGTTGGGGATAATTATGTCGTCGATAACACCTTCTCCCGCCTCTCAAAGCTAGCAACAGATGCCGTAGGCTGGGATTACGCACCTAAAATGAGCTACAGTGATCTCAAAAACAGCATAATTATGCGCATAGGCATAGGCGCGCAGAGCGTTATCCCTCCCCTGGGTAGCATAGGCGGTAACTCACATTTAGCAGACAGCGGTCTTTTCCTCACAGCTGGCATGTTGGATATAGGTCTTAGTGCATTTACGGCTGTCCGTAATCATTCTCAGTCTGTCGTTATGCCCGACGGTAGCACAATGAGCTTTACCGTCAGCACTCTTACCTACACACAGCCCTTAGTCAGTGAAACCAACCCACTGCCAACGGGTGTGCTCATGGGCGATAGCGGAACCGCCGTCATTGTCTACCACGAAGCAGACAAGCAGTGGTACTATCTAGGTGCAACCTCACTATCAAGCAGCAATGGCATCGGGGTTAACCTCAGTAGCAACTCTCACGTGAGTGCGGAATGGACTGAGGCCCTGCTAGAGCACTACCAAGTCGCCATCAATCCCGCAGAGCAGCAATGGTCACTCTCTCTTGACGCGAACAGTGGACAGGTAAAACTAGTGGGTGACAGCAATGAGCAGTATATCCAAGCCCTCGCGGCAACACTACGTGGTGATACCTCCACAGAGGGTACACGTGCGAGCACCGCCCAGCTCAATGCAGCAAAAGACTGGATCTTTAACTCATCCACCACCCTCACCCTAAATGATAGCATCAACACGGGGGCAGGTGTGCTCCACTTCCGCCAAACAGAGCTAGGGGAAGCCACCATCTACACCCTCAAAGCCAGCGACAGCAGCAAGAGACTCAACAGCGCAGGCTACCTCATAGAAAAGGATGTCGTCGTCAAGACCCAACTCCTCGGAGCAGCTGGTGATGAATGGCGCGTAACAGGTGACAACACAGAAGGCGGCACCCTTTCCATAGAAGGAACGGGAGATAACGCTGCCAACATCAACGTGGGTGTAGGTGCAACAGTCAAGCTAGCACACGAGAGTGGCTACAGCGCGCATAACGTCAAAATCAACACCGATGCGGTTGTAATCTTGGGGCAGGATAATGCCTTCTCTGGCAGCCTAACCTTCGGACAAGGGGGTGGTGCACTGGACACAAGGGGCTTTGAGCAACATGTCACAGAGTTACACAGCCTCGACCACCAAGGCAGCATCGTCAACACATCAGCAGAATCCACCCTGCACCTCCTCACAGCGGACACCCAATACCACGGTAACATCCTTGACAGCAAGGCGGCCAACCAGGGTAAAGCTGTCCTCAATGTCCGCTACGCAGCACAGAGCATTGATAACAGCCTAGAGCTGACAGGCAAGACTGACATCTCGGGACAATTTCTCATTGAACAAGGGCATGTCAAACTCACAGGTGAGAGTGCTAGCCTCTCTGCGCAGACCATCACAGTTAGTAAAGGCTCCAGCCTCAGCATAGACAAGAGCGTCCAAGGCTTTGTCCAGCTGGCAGGAACACTCAATATCAGTGGCGACGCAAATTTTGAAAAAATAGTGTTGAGAAAAAACCATGAACTCAACATCTTAAACCCCAGCTGCGCTGTGCAAATGAATGACCTCATCTTGGGCGACGGGGCTTACCTCAATGTTACAGAACAAATCACCCTGACGGGCAGCCTGACACTACGTGATGTCCAGATACAGATCACACGCAGCCGCAGCGCAGCTGGAAGCGTGAGCATGGACAGCCGCCTTAACAACGCGGATCTCTCCTCTGTACAGGAGCTCACCTTCGTCCTCAGCGCAGAAACACTGGCCTTCTTAAACGAAAATGCAGATAGCCTTGATAGCATCATGTTTGGTGGATTAAGCGGACACAATGCGCTTTCCATCAATCTTGCTCTGAGCAACGATGCAGGTGAAATCATCATACCCGAAACCTGGCAAGGTATCGCCTATGATAGCCAACTGGGTGGGGCTAACGTCAGCTCCATCGATTTGAGCAAGAATGCCTATGTAGTCCCAGAGCCTAGCACTGCAACACTTTCCTTATTCGCACTTGCAGGCCTTCTCGCCCGCCGTCGTCGCCGCCGTAGCTGCTGAGCGCCTACAAATGCTTCAAGGCATTGTAAGACTCCATCTGCGCCTCCTTGCCCTGCATATAATAGATCTGCTGGCTCACCGCTGCGCCGTAGGGCGAGCTCAGACGATAATCGGGCTTTGTATCCCGCAATGTCACGCGTTGACGACGCAGCCATCTCCCCACTATGTACAATAGGATGCAGCTAGCAAAGGAGATAGCTAACCAAATCATGGGGGTGATGCGTACTTCCTCCAGCATGCTCTCTACCTTTTCCAGCTGAGATTGGCGTGGCTTAGTAGATTTTGCCACCTCGGGCAGTTGAATATCAGCCTTGGGTAGCTGGGTGAGCTGCGCCTGCTCGCTAAAGTCCCACTGCGCAGCGAGAGGATCCAGACGCTGCCCCAAGAGGCGCAAGACCTCGCGCAGGGCGCTAAGATCATCCGCATAGGGCATAGCACTCTCTCGAAGTTGGCTCAGCAACTGTGCCTTCTCCTCGTCTGAAAGGGCAATATGCTGGTAGCCCAATTGCATAGCAGGTTGTTGCCCTATATGATATTGGATGAGTATGGCATAGTCCCTAGGTGAACAGACTATGCTAAAAACGCGCTCATGCGCCAGCTGTTCAGGAATATCCGCCTGCGTGCTATCATAGATGTTAATATAGACACGGTAGCGGCGCGATTCGTTAAATTGTTGCAGTCTCCCCCCCAGCAGCTCCCTCTCCATGGTGGTGAGAAGCAGTTGAGGGTCGCGCAGGTAGTGTTGCTTGTCGGTAGATAGGTAGGCCTTGAGCAGGTCTTCACTCCATTGCACAGGTGCAGGGTTGGGAGCGGTAGGCTGCTGCGCAGACAGGGGGCTAAGCCCTAGCATACCACCTAGCAGGAAGGAAAAAAGCAAGAGATTACTTGCAGACGTGGGTGGGGTGGGCGAGGTGGGTGGAGTGGTTTTCCTCGCCTCTTTTTTGGCAAGCTTGAGCACCTGTCGCTGCTGCCACTTCATGTGGCTGTTGACGGCAATAGCACGTGAAGCGATACGGCGCACAGCTTTTTTAATCAGCGTCTTGATACTCGTCCTCATCTCGCGCTCGCGGAAGGAGAGGCGGGTCTCTTTGATGCAGGCATCAAGCACGGCTGGATCAATATAATTATCCAGCATATAACCCCATGTAAAGAAAGCAATTTCTGATTGAACATCAACAACAAGGATAAGCAACCATTCTCTTCGCACAGGCGGCGGGCAGGGATAGATAGCATCCCGGAGCCACTGCCCCGTGCGGGTAGCAGCATTGACGACAGAGCGCATGAACTTGTTGAGAAAACCCTCACCACCTTCATCTGTATCGACAGGCTGCACATTATCAGTGGATTCTGCCTGACGCTTGCGGGCGTGGAGGATGGATTCCTCACGCGCCTTTTGCAAATCTCTTTTGCCAAAGGCGGCGTGATTGATGCGCGAGTGGTTGAGCAACCAGTGCGCGTGCTGGCTGAGTTGCTGGCTCTGCCCAAAATCGGTGAAATAGATGCTCAGCGCGACTGGGGAGATACGACGCTCCACACTTTCTAAAAAGCTAACCAGATTCTCCCTGTCCTTGAAGGTGAGCTGCCCCGCCGAGTCAATAACACGCGTCAACTCCATATAACCATCGCCAAAGCTTTGCTCTGCCTTCAGCAGGCTATAGCCGCAGGAGGGGCATTGATCGCGGGCACCCGTGTGAAAACGGGTGGAGCACTGTGGACAGAGTGGCATATAGCTATTTATACCCTTTTGTGACCCCATCGTGAAGCAAAATACAACAATTTTGTCATTTTTTTCACTTTCTGCCATTTTAAACTTGCATTGAGGGGAATTTTTGCTATATATCAATCTGTTCAACGTGCCGAAGGCGTTCCCTTTTGCATACCAAAATAATAACACACTAAAACAAGAAATAATAATATGGATACACAAGTTGCTGTCATTTGCGACTACGCCGCTGATTATCAGGGCAAACTCTGCGTACAAGGTGCTTTCGATACACTTTTCGCACGTCAATTCCCCGTCATTCACCCTTCCTGCGCACTGGCTCTCCGTCTTTGCCTCACACCAGAAGACGCTGGTGATCACAAGTTGGGCATCTCCATCGTAGACGAAGATGGTACTCCCCTTGACGAAAAAATGCCCATCATCGGCGATCTCAAGGTAGCTCTTCCTGAAGGTGCAGCTTTCCTTACCCGTAACCTCATCATGAACTTCCAAGGTCTCAAGTTCGAAAAGGCTGGTAACTACAGCGTTGATCTGACACTTGACGGCGAAACAATCGCCTGCACTCCTCTGCGCCTCATCGAAGTTCAGAACGAAGAAGCCTAAATCACTTCTTTGTCACAGCCTAGATTCCTTGTGAATCAGCTGTGAGAGAACAAAATTTAAAAACCCCATTCCATTAGGGGAGTTCTCGCAATTCGCAAGGAGAGCTCGTGGAAGGATTTTCGTCAGATTT
>CAZRZE010000064.1:319-9230 GCA_964604535.1 uncultured Akkermansia sp. | reverse complement strand
TTGCATAGCTGATATGATGCTGACCATCACGCATGAAACCACTTCATAAATTAGGCGAAACCCAAGATGCTGCAGGTCTTCTCTGGGAACTCTGGGAACGCGATGGCGTTTTGAGCATTCTCCACGACGGCATACCCTGCGCCTCCTCCTTCACACATGGTAGCGACGACGCCATGGCTGACGTCGCATTGGCACCCATCACACGTGCCTCCCAACCCAACATCATGATAGCGGGACTGGGACTGGGTTACGCCTTGGCTCGCAGTTGCGAGATTATCAAGCGTGAGAAAGCCAGCTTTATCGTTGCAGAGCCCATCCCTGCCATTATAGAATGGAATCGCCAGTATGGGGAAAATGCCCCCCTACTCAATAACGACCCACGTATCCAGATAGAATGCAGCAGCGCAGTTGAACTCTGCCACAAGCGCACCGGCTCCCTGCATGCCATCCTATTAAAGCACACCCATGCGCGCTGCAATATCACCGTACAGGATGCGCAGGCATTTTTCAACGCCCTCAAGGGCGGCAGCATGCTAGTCATCGCCATAGGCAAGACAGATCGCCGCCTCGAAGGCATCTTGCGCCGCGCAGGCTTTGAAGTCAAGTTTGCCCACGTCCCTGCTGCCTCCAAGGGCAAGCAGATGAGAATGCACACCCTCATCCTCGCACGTCGAGGACGCTTTGTCCCCTTCGCACAGCGCGATTAAGAGCTAAAAAGTCTAAACACTTGACAACATTTTAAATTGATTGTAAAATAATATTTCCCTTATGACTGAACGTCGAATAGTAATCACTGGAATAGGAGCTGTCACACCTCTGGGTAATACAGCAGATGACACTTGGCAGGCAATGAAGGCCGGTAAAAGCGGCATCAGCAAGATTGAGAGCCTCGGAGACGCAAACTACGGAGTCACCATTGCTGGTGAAGTACGTGGCTTTGACCCAACGCCTTACTTCTTGGATCCCAAATCCATACGCCGCACAGACCGCTATGAGCAACTCGCCATGGGCGCAGCTGTCATGGCCATGCAGGATGCCAATCTCGATCCAGACTCCGCAGACCTTAACAAGGACCGCGTTGGCGTGATGATTGGCTCTGGCATTGGTGGACTTGGCATACATGGCGATAACCTCGCAACCCTGATTAGCAAGGGACCACGTCGCGTTTCCCCCTTCTGCATCCCCTACATGATTACCAACATGGCCAGCGGGATGATCAGCATAGATTTTGGCTTTGGAGGCCCCAACATGTGTATCTCCACAGCCTGCGCAACCTCCAACCACAACATTGGTGAGGCATGGCGCATCATGAAGTTTGGTGACGCTGACGTGATGTTAGCAGGTGGTGCAGAAGCAACCATCCTACCCATTGGCATCGCAGGCTTTGCCAACATGAAAGCACTCTCCACCCGCGAAGATGAACCAGAACGCGCCTCCCGTCCTTATGACGTAGACCGTGATGGATTTGTCATGGGAGAAGGTGCCGCTGTCGTCATCCTTGAAACACTGGAACACGCCCAAAAGCGTGGCGCACGCATCCTTGCAGAACTCGTCGGCTACGGCGCAAGTGCAGATGCCTACCACCTCACCTCCCCCATGCCAGAGGGAGAAGGCGCAGCACGCTGCATGGACATGGCACTGGCACACGCAGGCATGAAGCCCACCGACATCCAGTACATCAACACACATGGCACCTCCACCCCCCTTGGAGACATCTGCGAGACAAAAGCCATCAAGCGCAGCTTTGGTGAGTACGCCACAAACGGACTCGTCGTCAGCTCCACAAAATCCATGACAGGTCACCTCCTTGGCGCAGCTGGTGGCGTAGAACTACTCGCCTGCATCAAGGCCATTGAAGAAGGCTTTGTACCTCCCACCATCAACGTTGACAACCAAGACCCAGAATGTGATCTTGACGTCTGCGCCAACGTCGGTCGCAGCATGAAGGTAGACGCCGCATTGAGCAACTCCTTTGGCTTTGGCGGTCACAACGCCTCACTCATCGTGAAGCGTTTCGAAGCTTAATTTTTTTAAATAAAAAACGGTGACTGGGCGTAACCCCTGTCACCGTTTTTTGTCTCCACAGCACACGACATGAATAAGATAATACCAGTAAGCAGCAAAAAGGAAATCTGTCTCAAATGGATATTACTTTGCTCTTGTGCTGTCCTGCCAGCCGCATTCAGTCTGTGGTTTAGCACACCTTATCAGACTTTTGATTACCATCTCTACCAACTCCTCCAGCAAGCACCCTTTTACCTTTCAGAGCACACCGCAAACTCCGATGGTATCAACGCGGGGATCATGTTTAACATCAACAACCTCGTGCAACTCTATTTTGCCGCCGTCCTCCTCAGAGAAAAATCCCTTGCGAGGCGAGCCCACATCATGTGGATGAGCGTACTCATCACCCTCCTCCTCCCCTTTGTTGGCGTGATACTCGACATTAGAATCAGCATACTGCCACTACTCGTAGGTAGCCTAGCAATGGGACTGGCAAGCTGCCTTATCCCACTATTTCGCATCAACAGAGAGCAAAGCGCATGAAGCCCCACGACTACCCTGCACCCCTAGCAGAACTCATAGGCATGCTCAAGCGACTCCCCAGCATAGGAGCGCGCGGGGCAGAGCGACTAGCCCTCTGGCTACTGCAACAGGGACGCAACGAAGCACTAGCCCTCTCTCTGTCCTTACAAAACAGCGTAGAGCAGGTAGAGCATTGCAGCTGTTGTGGATTTTTCACCCTACGAGAGCAACTATGCACCATATGCCAGAGCGTGCAAAGAGAAGCCACGCAGCTCTGCATCGTGGAACAGGCAACTGACGTCCTCCCCATAGAGCGTGCGGGCATCTACAGAGGCTACTTTCATTGCCTTGGTGGGAAAATTAGCCCATTGGATGGAGTCATGCCAGAGGACCTTAGCATAGGCAAACTGCATCAGAGAATCGAGCAACAGGGCTATGGAGAAATCATCCTAGCCTTGGGCAGTGACGTGGAGGGAGAGGCAACAGCGCTCTACCTAGCGGAGGAGCTCAAGAAGCAGCATCCTGCGGCCAGCATAACACGACTGGCGCAGGGAATGCCTGCGGGATCTGGCTTGGGGCATGCGGACAGCGTCACCTTGATGAGGGCATTTGAAGGAAGACAGAGCTACGAGTAAGCACGTAGAGCTTACTCCTGCGCATTAACATTCCAAGGATTCTCCCACAGACTTTTCGCTATCGCGCAGGGTGTAGGCAATGATATTTGCGTCGCTTCTACTAAAAATTACCCAATGGACGGAGCAGTAGACGACCCTCGGCCTCTTCTGACACACGTTGAAAATCTGGCATATAAAGCTCGCTGCGCAAGAGTTTTGCCATCTCTGGATAAATCTCCATCAGATTCTCCAAAGAGGGTAAAATCAGCTGCATAAAGTGACTGGGTATGGGCAGGTGCCCCAATTTCCCCCCCTCGGCATAGCGTCCCCATATACGCCTGTCGCTGCTAAGCTCCAGACGATAGCTGCTGCCCTCCGTTTTGACGCGTAAGAAAACGCTTGTCGTCTGTGGTAGATAGGAGGCTATATGTCTTGTAATAATGAGTTCCGCGTATCCCTGATGGATTTTCACCACCAGTGAGGAAGGGCGAGCAACGAGGGATACTGCCCCGTCTTGGCGCATGCGGCAGCTCTGTGCTAGGTAGCGATTGATCTCTGCCTCACCGAGGCTGATGGGTGCTCCCTTTGTCTGGGCTATCAAGGCGGCGAGATCGCGCGCCTCTATGCCATCATCTGCCAAGCCCTTGATGTCATCCATGCTACGCGGCCACCACATCAATATGAGGATGTACAGCAGGGATGAAATAAGCGATAGAAATACCAAGAATGCAAGGACACGCCACGGATTAATCAAAGAAAAGAGGGTTTCCTCGGTGGGGTCATCATCATCGGGTAAGGGTTCTTCCTCACCGTAGAGGGTACACTTCAGCCCTGCAGGACTTGTGACGGCGCAGTTACCTGCTCGCAAGCGCGTCCAGATACTGCTCTTGCTACCTCCTCGGCGAAACTTATTTTTCAAATCGGCCATGCCTAACGCATACTAGCATACAGGAGACCAAGGAATTTGCCAAGGGAATTTTTAATTGCCCGCGGGACTCAGTATGAGCGAGACGGGGCAGTGGTCAGAACCCATCACATCCGCGTGGATGGAGGCATCCTTCACGCGTGGTAGCAGGGACTCTGATACGCCAAAGTAATCAATACGCCAGCCCACATTTCGTGCGCGTGCGCCGCCTCTGTAACTCCACCAACTATAAGCATCACGCGCATCGGGGTGCAGGTGGCGGAAGGTGTCAACAAAGCCCGCCTCCAACAAGGCAGTGAAGCCCGCGCGCTCTTCATCGGAGAAGCCTGCGCTAAAGTGATTGGCACTGGGGCGCGCAAGGTCAATTTCCTCATGAGCCACGTTCAAGTCACCGCAAAAGACTACTGGTTTTGTCTCTTCCAGCTTTTTTAAGTAGTCACGGAAGGCGGCATCCCAAACCTGTCGGTAGGGCAGGCGCAGCAGCTCATTCTTGGAGTTAGGGGTGTAGCAGTTGACGAGATAAAAATCCTCGAACTCCATGGTTGTGATGCGTCCCTCGGCATCATGTTCCTCTATTCCCATGCCAAGGGCGCAGGAAAGTGGGGCAATCTTGGAGAGAATGAGCACGCCAGAGTAGCCTGCCTTCTGGGCGGGGTTCCAGAGTGCGTGAGGCCAGCTATCAATCCACTCATCTTTGACCTGCTCTGGGCGAGCCTTGACCTCTTGGAGGCAGAGTATATCGGGGGCGAGGGCATCCATCTGCGCGGCTAAATCTTTTCCCAGTGTCGCGCGAATACCATTTACATTCCAACTAATGAGCTTCATGCGTGATATAATAAAGTAAAATGCCACGAGAGTCAACTTTCCGCTGTGGCAGTAGGGTAGGGAAGCGCGGACCTCTTGCACTTCCCTACCGTCGCTGACGCGCGTAGCTAGGCGCGCTCCGTTATTTTCCAAGACAGAATTGCGAAAATATCACCCCCAAAATCTCCTCCGTGTCCACGCGTCCTGTGACTTCTCCTAGGCTGTCGAGGGCTTCTCGTAATTCCAAAGAACTGAACTCTGGCGAGAGACCCAGTGCTATAGAGTCCCGCGCGTATAACATATGTTCTCTCGCGGATTGAAGGCTCTGGCGATGACGCAGATTGATAGCAGCGTAGTTTTGCGCCTGCGCGTCCTGCATCACAAAAAGTTGCGTGATGCGTGCCTCCAGCTCTGCCCTACCCTGCCCCTCTAGGCAGGAAAAGCGAATCACGTTCTCCCCCTGATGTGTCTGCCAATGGGGATGCAATGGGCTATCACATTTGTTGATAATAAGCAGTAGCGGCGCTGCGCCTTCCTGTCCCGCAACGGGGGCTGGAGGCTGCGTGCCATCCACCACATGCAGGATGAGATCTGCCTGCGCACGTGCCTCAAAGGCACGCTGCATGCCAGCACACTCTATGAGGTCATCGCTTTCATGAATCCCCGCTGTATCAATGAGGCGCAAAGAAAGTCCGCCCAGATTGACCTGCTCTTCAATTGTATCGCGTGTTGTGCCCGCTACCTCGCTTACGATAGCACGCTGGTAGCCCAACAGGCAGTTGAGAAGGCTGGATTTCCCAGCATTGGGCGCGCCTATGATGGCGGTGCGCACGCCTTCGCGTAGCAAACGCCCCTCATCAGCGGTGGACAGTAGCTCATCTAGCTGAGTAATAATTGCCTGCGTACCCTGACTCAGATTCTCCATGCTCTCAGGACTGATATCTTCCTCGGGAAAGTCAATGTAGGCTTCTAGGTGGGCGATGAGCAACAAGAGCTCCTCCACCATCTGGGTGACTCGGCGGCTGATAGCTCCACCCAATTGATTTTGGGCAGCTCGCAAGGCCAAATCAGAACCAGCGGCAATCACATCCATGATGGCCTCTGCCTGTGTGAGATCCAGTTTACCATTTTCAAAGGCGCGCTGGGAAAATTCCCCCGGCTGTGCCATCTGGGCACCACAGGAAAGCAATCTTTCCATAATACGGCGCACAACCAGCATCCCTCCATGGCAGGAAATCTCCACCACATCCTCGCCTGTAAAGCTGGCAGGAGTAGCAAAGTAGGTAGCCACCACCTCATCTATCACTTCGCCCTCATCAGAATAGAGACGCGAAAAGCTCGCCATGCGGGGGAGCAGTTGCTTCCCACCCGCGCAGGTGGCAAATATCTCTCTCGCCCTCACTCCGCTCATACGGAGAATAGCGAGAGCACCTGTACCAACTGGTGTGGCAAGAGCGAGGATGGTGGACTCATGATGCATCACCGCTATTATATAAAGAGGGCTAAAGCATGGCAATGCTAAAGTCTCTCAACTAAGCGATTTGAGCAGCGTGCAATGCAACATTGCACAATCGAGATAAAGCTTGCAAGCTAACAAGAACATAAGCAGTGCTTCTAGATTCTGCAAAGAGGGGCACATTTCTCATCACATTTTCATTGCTTATTTTCCCCCTTCTTGCTATACTCAATACCGTTAAACCTTGATAAATTACTTATGGCTAAATCCTCGATTCATGTTGCGCTAGAAATTGGTACTCATAAAACTTGTATGGTCGTTGGTGAAATTCGCTCCGATGCCTATGCCGCCATTATTGGCATGGGCGTGGCTCCTAGTGCGGGCATACGCAAAGGCGAGATTGCTGACCGCAGCATGGCCTGTCGCTGCCTCACTGATGCTTGGCAACGTGCTCAAGAGCACACGGATGTCGATATTGTCAATGTCTACGTATCTGTCACGGGAGAACATATCAGAGGGGAGAACCACTTTGGATCTTTCCGTCTGCCCGATCATGAGAAGTTGGTGGAAGTCCACCACATGGATCAGGCAAAGCAAAAGGCGGAGAATGTGGAGATTTCCACCGACCGCATTGTGCTGCACACCATGACAGGCGGTTATCGCCTTGATGGCCGTGAGCCATGCCGTTACCCCACTGGCCTGACAGCCAAGACGCTGGATGTACACAGTCACGTGATTCATGGTCTGCGCTCTATCATCCATAACACCCTACTCTGCGTGCGTGAAGTACCCTTGGAGGTGGAAGATGTCGTCTTTGCACCCATTGCAGGGGCAGCAGCAGTGCTCACACGCCAGCAAAAAGAAGCTGGGGCTCTCTTTATAGACATAGGCGCAGGAACGACGGACTATGTATGCTACGCCGAAGGTGATATTGTAGCCTCGGGTTGCATCCCTGCTGGTGGCTCGACGATCAACTCTGATATTCAAAAAATGACCAACAATCAGGTCTCGCTGACAGCAGCAGAGCTACTGAAGTGCACGGAGGGCAATGCCTATGGCGACATGAAAGATAATTCTCTGGTTCACTACCGTGATGAATTGGGGCTGCGCAATACTCACATCAAGCGCGGCTACCTCAACCGCATTATCTGCGACCGCCTGACAGACACCCTGCAACGTGTTAAAACCAAAATACCAGCAGAGGTATTCAAGCGCCCTGGCATGGCCGTGTATCTAGCAGGCGGCACTAGTCTGATGCGCGGCATACAGGACTTGGCTCAATACATCTTTAAGGTGAAGGTGAACGCACCCATGGCAGCCGCTGATGGGGAGGAGTTTGCCTTCATGCGCGATCCTCGCTACTGCACCGCCATTGGCATGATACGCCTTGCGCAACTAGATGAGGACAAGGATAATCGTAACCAATCTGGTGGCCTGTGGAAGAGTTTCCTGCGCCTATTCCAACCAAAGCGTTAATGGCTTTTCTCTAACTATTTTTACATTCAAACTTCTATTATTATGCTTTCTTACCAATCCGTCGATTCGTCTGAGGAGGGGATTTCCATCATCGCCATGGGCGGTGCGGGGTCTAATATTCTCAAGTGCTTTGCTAGCTCTAACGCTGCGCATGTGCGTCTTTGCCTCATGGCACTGGATGAGCGATTGGGACAGGGCTGCGAGCACGCCCTCTTTCTCCAATTAGGCACAGAAATCAGCCACGGCATGGGCTCTGGCGGCGACCCAGAACTGGGCGCGCGTGCTGCAACAGAGAGCTCCGAAGCCGTTGACGCGCTGCTACGCGGTCAACGCCTCGTGGTGCTCATCGTTGGACTAGGTGGTGGCACAGGCTCTGGCGCAGCACCCGTTGTAGCCGCTAGGGCTAGGGAGCTGGGTGTGTTCTTGGTAACAGTTGCCGTCATGCCCTTTGCCTTTGAAGGCCCTCGCCGGCAGCAGCAGGCACAGCAATCATTGGCGGCCCTGCGTCGCGAATCCGATATACTTTTCTGCTTTGAAAATGACCTCATGGACGACTTGTTTGAATCACACCAAGGCGTGCGAGCTGTCTTTGATGAGGCTAACCGCCTCTTGGCACGTGCTGCTGCGGCAGTTCCCATGTTGCACAGCACACCTGGTCTCATCCAAATAGGCTTGGATGAATTGCAGCAAGTCCTATCTGGCACAGATAGCCGCTGCCTCTTTGGCTCTGGCAATGCACAGGGCGAAAACCGCGCCATACGTGCCGTTGATGAGGCACTGCAATCCCCCCTCCTCCGCTATGGTCGAGCCATAGAACAGGTTGACCGCCTCATCGTGCATATCTCAGGCTCAGAATCCCTGACACTGCATGAGGTAAAAGAAGCCATGGCCTACCTTGCAGGTGCTGTTCCCGCGCGTGACTTGGACATCTTCCTTGGCACAGCCATCAAGAGCAACATGGGTGATGCCGTACGCGTCACCCTCATTGCCGCCCTGCACGAGGAAAGCTACCAAGCCGTCCGCCTAGCAGCCAGCACCCCAGATGCGCCAGAACCAGAGGCAGAACCAATAGCCCTCAAGGAAGAGGAAAGCGACATCAACATCCCTACC
>CAZRZE010000064.1:0-309 GCA_964604535.1 uncultured Akkermansia sp. | reverse complement strand
CCGCTCCTGCTGTCCTTGCAACCCTCCCCGACATGGATCACGCCCTCGCGCCAGAACTCGAAGAAGAGCAAGCGGAGGAAGAACAACCCGAGCCCACTAGTGTAGAAGAAAAAGCAGAGGTCGAAGTCGAACCAATCGAACCTATAGCGCCAGTAGAGCAAATCGAAACCCCTGATCTACCCCCTGTAGAAGCAGAAGAAGTGCAGACTACAACGGAAGTAGAGGAAGAGGAAGCAACAGAAGAAAATCCTACGCCGGGGGGGGGGGGGGGGGGGGGGGGGGGCGGGGGGGGCGGGGGGGCGGGGGGGG
>CAZRZE010000063.1:0-9487 GCA_964604535.1 uncultured Akkermansia sp. | reverse complement strand
CGGGGACAAACATGGCAGCGTCCATGTACTTCTTGGCTTCCATGCCAAGTGTTGAGCCATCAGCGATTTCGGAGCGAAGTAAAGCTCCTGTACTCAGAGGCTTAAGTGAATATGTTTCTGATAAAAAGTTGGACTGCGTACCCTTGCCAGAAGCAGGTGCGCCTACGAGAACGAATCTTTTGAGGTTTTTCATAGTCTTTGAGAATCTTGAAAGCACAATATATCACAAAACTGGTACTCTGGCAATACTGGATTTCAAATCACGACATTAGTAACTCATAATGAGCTTGCCAGATTGTCGTGCTCGTGTTAGAGTCCATCAGAAGTATCATGGATGACTCCTCGGACAATCACTGTGCCTTTTCTAGGGATAATGCTGCATTTCTCACGCAGCAGATTATCACCTATTTGGGTAACAAGCGTTCTCTGCTCCAGTTTATCTCTTCGGGTATAGAGCAGGTGAAGACGCGTTTGGGCAAGTCGCAGCTGAGTTGCTGCGATCTCTTTGCTGGCTCTGGCGTAGTCTCTCGACTGCTCAAGCAGCATGCCTCTGTGATCTACAGCAATGACTTGGAAAGCTACAGCAGTTGCATCAACCGCTGTTACCTCAGCAACAGCAGTGAGCTCTCTCTCACAGAACTGAGTGACATGCTGCATCAACTTAAAGAGAATATCACCCAAGAATGGCAAGCAGGGCTGATTACAGAGCTCTATGCTGCGGCTGATGATACGGATATACAAGCAGGGGAACGCCTGTTCTACACGCGTCGCAATGCCATCTACATCGACACAGCACGTCAGCTGATAGCAAAGCTACCAGTGGAAAAGCGGCACTTTTTCCTCGCCCCCTTGCTTTATGCCGCCTCTGTGCATAACAACACATCGGGCGTGTTCAAGGGCTTTTACAAGAACAGGCAGGGCATAGGTCAATTTGGCGGGGAGGGGAGAAACGCCCTTTCTCGCATCACAAAGGATATAGAGCTAGCCCTACCGGTCTTTTCTTCCTTCGACTGTGATGTGCATCTCAGTCAGCTGGAATCCCTCGATGCGGTGCGTCAGCTGCCAGAAATAGACTTCTGCTACATGGACCCACCCTACAATCAGCACCCCTATGGGTCAAACTACTTCATGCTCAACCTCATTGTAGAAAATCAACGCCCTGAGAATATTTCTACAGTATCTGGTATACCACAGCATTGGCAACGCTCTGCCTACAACAAGGCCGCTACAGCCAAGACGCAGCTTTTCCAAGTCATAGAAAAATGCCCCGCGAAGTTCATCCTGCTCTCCTACAACTCCGAGGGGTTCTTGAGCTACGATGACATGATGAACTTCCTGAAAACACTGGGCAATGTGACTACATTAGAGTCTGATTATAACGCCTTTCGAGGCAGTAGAAATCTCTCTTCTCGACCTTTGATGGTCAAAGAATATCTATTTTTATTAGAGCGCAAATAAAGCCTTGCCAAGATGGCGGGAATATGCTATACAGCCGCCGTCCTCAGATGAATGAAATACTAAAAAATCCGACTTTCGCGCTCTTCGCCATTCTCTTTCTTGGGATGGCACTTGGTAATATCAAGTTCAAAGGCATTACGCTAGGCAGTTCTGGTGTGCTTTTTGTAGCACTTGCAGCTGGTCACTATGGATTGGAAGTGCCTATGGGTATTTCGGGGCTGGGGACAGCACTCTTTGTCTACTGTGTTGGTTTGGGCGTGGGTAACCGCTTTTTTGCTTCCTTGGCCAGTCAGGGCAGCCGCCTTGTTTTACTCTCTGTCTGTGTTGTAGGCATGGGCTGGTTGGGTGCATTCGGGCTGGGAAAGCTCTTTGGCATAGATAGTGAGATTATGGCGGGTATTTTTGCTGGTTCTCTGACCAGTACACCTGCCTTAGCCGCCGCCTCGGAAGCGCTCTCTGATTCTGCGCTGCTGAATATTGGTTACGGTGTTGCCTATCCCTTTGGCGTGATTGGGGTGGTGCTCTTTGTGCAGCTCTTGCCCCGCCTCTTGAAGCAGGATTTGTCCACCTTCACACCCTCTTCAGAGCAAAATCATCACGGAAAAGACCAAGAAAAAATCATTCGCCGTGTCATTACTGTAGCCAACTCCGACATCTTTGGAAAGAGTATAGAAAAGTTTGAATCCAACAGCAATATGCTTTGCCGCGTGATACGCATTATTGAGGACGGACGCATGCGCCCCATTGAGGCCACTGATACCTTTGAAGAGGGCGTTGATGTGCTCTTGATTGGTTCTCGTGCCAATATGCACCGCGAGTACGGCTTCTTTGGCCACATGCACCATTCCAAGCAGCATCCGCGCAGCTTTGGGGATGAAAGCGCAGAACTCATCGTCCTCAGTCCAAAACTATGCGGTATGCCCTTAGGAGAACTCAAGCCATTGACACACTACGGCATTGTCATTTCTCGCATCACACGACTGGGTGAGGTCTTTGTTCCCAACAGTGACACAGAGCTAGTGCGTAATGACGTGGTACGTGTTGTTGGACCAGCAGAAGCCATAGAAAAGTTCAGCAGCATATGCGGTCACCGTAGCACTGCCCTCAATGCTACAGACATTCTATCACTGACAGGTGGTGTGGCTCTGGGTATTCTTGTGGGTAATATCAAGTTCTCGCTGGGTGACAGCGGCAGTTTTTCTCTGGGCATGGCAGGTGGTCCCCTCATTGTCGCGCTGATATTGGGGCATTTTGGAAAGGTAGGTCCCTTGGTGGGCTATATGCCACGTCCCTCACGCATCTTTATTATGGAGCTGGCTCTCATGCTCTTCCTTGCTGCGGCAGGTGTAGCAGGTGGTGAGCGTCTGGTGGAAACACTGCAAGCGCAGGGTCTCATGATGCTCTTGGCTGGCTTCTTGGTCACCCTCATCCCACTTGTTGTTGGTTTTGTGATTGCGCGACGCGTGCTCAAAATGCCCTTACCAGAAAGTCTGGGTGGCATATGCGGAGCCATGACCTCCACACCTGCCCTTGGTGCAATCACCAGCAAGACAGACCTGCAAAGCCCCATCATCGCCTACGCGACAGCATACCCTGCGGCATTGATTTTGATGACCTTCTTTGCAAAGCTCATCCTTGCACTCTAGTCTAGGAGATGTTATAGTTAAGCAGGTGCGCGACCTAGGTCTTATTTTTGTTATTCTTTGCTTACTGCTTCCTGCCTGTAGGGAGTCAGATAGCTCTGCTGTACAATCAGCAAGAGAGGGCATCGTTCTCATCGGCAACAATGCTGAGCCTCAGAATATCGACCCACATCATGCCACCGCTGTGTCCGATGGTCGTATCATTGGGACGCTATTGGAGGGTCTTGTGCGTCCCGATGCAAAGAATATCACCCATGTACACCCTGCCGTGGCGGAATCTTGGGTGAGTAATGAAGCCGCCGATATCTGGACCTTCACCCTACGAGAAGACGCACGTTGGAGTGATGGTCGTCCTGTGACAGCGGAGGATTTTGCCTACGCCTATCAACGCCTCTTGCATCCCGAGTTTGGCGGAAAGTATGCCCAAATGCTCTACCCCTTGCGCGGGGCACAGCAGTACCACAAGGGGGAAATAGATTGGTCACAGGTAGGTGTGCGTGTCCTTGACCAGCGTACATTGGAACTGCAACTTGTCGGGCCTACCCCGCACTTTCTCCAGCTCATCCTACACTACACATGGTACCCTATCCCCCGCCATCAGGTCGAAGCATTGGGCGGCATGCTGGATAGGAAAAACCCATGGACGCGCCCCGAGCACTGGGTGGGAAATGGCGCTTATGTGCTAAAAGAGCACCGCTACAATCACTTTTTGGAGGTGGCCGCCTCTGCCAGCTACTGGCGCAAAGAGGAGGTGAAAAACCGTGGCATACGCTTCCTCCCCATAGTCAATGGCTTTACCGAGACGCGCATGTTCTTCGATGGAAAGCTGCATATCACCAACCACGTTCCCCCCGAAATGATAGCCTACGCAAAGCGCGAAGGGGGAGGGCAGTTCATCCAATCACCCTATTACGCCAGTATTTTCTACCGCCTCAATACCAAGATCAAGCCCCTAGACGATGAACGCGTGCGACGCGCGCTTTCCCTCGCGGTGAACAGGGATGCCCTCGTTTCCCAAGTAGTCCGAGGCGCAGGAGAATCTGCAACAGGCTTTACCCCGCCCAGCGAGGGCTTTGCCCCGCAGGGCATGCCCCAACCGAGTAGCCAAAGGGAAAGAGAAGCCCTCGCCAAGGAACTATTAGCAGCCGCTGGCTACCCCGATGGCAGGGGTTTTCCCCCGCTGGAGCTGATGACAAGCTCTCGAGAGGTGCAGCGCATCATGGCAGAGACAGTGCAGGCCTTTTGGGCGCAGGTGCTAGGTATACACGCGGACATCCGAGTTTATGAGTGGACAGCCTACAAGGCTGCACAGCAAAATGGCGACTACATGATTTCTTCTTCCTCTTGGAGTGGAGACTTTCTTGATCCCTCCAACTTTGTCGAGCTATGGCGAGGGGGAGGGGGCAACAACCATACAGGCTGGGCGCATGCTGATTATGACGCAGCCCTCCTTGCAGCGCAGACCAGCCACACGCGCGAGCAGCGCATGGCAGAGCTGGTCAAAGCCGAAGAACTCCTCCTCTCCGAGTTACCCATTATCCCCCTTTACTGGAGTCACCGCAGCTACCTCGTCTCCCCCTTGGTGCGCGGCTACTATCCCTGTCTTTTAGAAATCCAACCCCTTGATGCCATAGAGCTAGTGCAACCATGATAGGACTCATTGCAAGACGACTCGCACAGGGGCTACTGGTGATACTAACGCTGGTCACCATCACCTTTTTCTTGGTGCGCCTGCTACCGGGTAATCCCTTCCTCGGAGAGCGCAAGCTACCCGACCACGTGATGGAGCAGCTGCAACAGCTCTACGGACTAGACCAGAGTGCGTGGGTGCAGTACTGGCATTATATCAAAAACATCATCCTGCACGGTGACTTCGGACCTTCCTTGGTCAAAGAAGGCGTGCAGGTGAGTAGCATACTCGCGCAGGCCTTTCCTGTCTCCCTCTTGCTGGGAAGCATGGGCATGATCATAGCCCTGCTCATTGGTATACCAGCGGGCATGCTGGCTGCTTACTACCACAAAAAGGGTGTGGACTACCTCATTATGCTACTTGCCATGTTGGGCATATGCCTACCAGCCTTCGTCATTGCGCCCCTACTGGGCATCACCTTGGGCAAGTCTGTACCTGGGCTGAGTGTGGCGGGCTGGGATGATGCCCTGTGTTGGGTGCTGCCCAGCTTGACGCTGGGGCTCATCAATGCCGCCTACCTCGCGCGTCTTTCCCGTGGTGGCATGATGGAAGTACTTTCCCAAGACTACATACGCACGGCCAAGGCAAAGGGAGTAGGCACGGCTAGACTGCTCTTTGTCCACGCCTTGCGAGGGGGGCTTATGCCTACTATCTCCTACCTAGGACCTGCCTTTGCTGCTCTAATTACGGGCTCATTTGTGGTGGAAAGCTGCTTTCAGGTACCGGGTATGGGAACGCACTTTATCAATGCGACAACGGATCGCGATTATTTCCTTATTCAAGCTCTCGTGCTTTGCTACGGTGGACTCATTGTGCTAGCCAACCTCACGGTAGATATCCTACTTATCCTCATTAACCCTCGATTACGCGCATGAGTACAGGACATTACCAACAGGGACGCTCTCCCATGCGCGAGGCGGCTAGCCGCCTTCTGCGCAACAAGGCTGCGCTACTTGCCTTGGGCATTTTGTTGCTCATGCTGCTGTTCTGCTACCTGCTGCCTTTGCTGCCCTTTGTTGCCAATCCCAATGTGACCAATCTTTCGCAAATAGCGGCTTCGCCCACTTGGGAACATCCCTTTGGGACAGACCAGCTGGGCAGGGATCTCTTTGCCCGTGTGCTTTATGGTGGGCGTATTTCTTTGCTGGTTGCCTTTGTGGCAAGCTCTGTGTCGCTTTGTATTGGTCTGCTCTATGGACTGGTATCGGGTTATGTGGGTGGTCGCATGGATGCCCTAATGATGCGCGTGGTGGATATTCTTTTTGCGCTACCCTTTATTGTGTTAGTCATTGTTTTTTCACTGAGCATAGAACAGCCTAGCAAGGAGCTTACCACATGGATAGTGGAGCAGACGGGCTGGTCACAGGCGAGTATAGCCCCTATTCTGAGCCTGCTTCCCCTCTTTGTTGCCATAGGCACACTGGGCTGGCTAACGCTGGCGCGTATTGTGCGCACGCAGACCATGGACCTGAGCAAGCAGGACTATGTGCTCGCCGCGCGCTCCCTCGGTCTGAGCCACACACGCATTCTGCTGCGCCACATTGCGCCCAATCTCTTGGGCACAGTGATTATCTACACCACCCTAGCTGTCCCTGGTATCATCCTGACAGAGTCCACCCTTTCCTTCATTGGGCTGGGCGTGAAGGCGCCTAACTCCTCGTGGGGTACTCTGATTAAAGAGGGTGCTGACCGCATGGAGATAGCCCCCATGCTGCTGGTCTATCCAGCCTTCTTCTTTTCCATCACTCTTATCGCACTCAACTTTTTAGGTGACGGGCTACGCGATGCCCTCGACCCTAGAGAGCGAGACTAAATCTTTCCCCATTTTTCATATGAAATCCCCCCTACAACCAGAACTTCTAGCCCCTGCTGGCAACTGGGACTGCGTGCGCGCAGCCCTTGCACATGGTGCTGATGCCGTCTACTTCGGACTAGAGCAATTCAACGCCCGCATGCGAGCAGATAACTTTCGACTAGAAGAGCTACCCCTTCTCATGACCTACCTCCACCGCCATGGTGCAAGAGGCTATGTCACCATGAACATCCTCCTCTTTCCCAATGAGATTGACCAAGCATGCCGCTACCTGCAAGCATTGGATGAAGCAGGTGTGGATGCTGTCATTGTCCAAGATATGGGGCTGGCTGCCTATATTGCCCAGCTCAAGAAGGACAAAAAGCTTTCCTTGGAATTGCATCTCTCCACGCAGATGACCATCAGCTCTCCCGATGCTGTGCGTTGGGTGGATGAGCAGTTTGACCCAGAGCAAATTGTGCTGGCGCGCGAACTCTCACTAGAAGACATAGCCGCCTGTGCCGCCGTGACAGAGAAGCCACTGGAGGTATTCTGCCACGGGGCACTCTGTGTCGCCTACTCGGGACAATGTCTCACCAGCGAAAGCCTAGGACAGCGCAGTGCCAACAGGGGAGAATGCGCCCAAGCTTGCCGCATGCCCTACACCCTAGAGGTGGACGGACGCATGCGCTACATGGCAGAGACGCGCTATCTCTTTTCTCCACAGGATTTGTGCAGCCTAGAAATCATCCCTGATATGCTGGCCGCAGGGGTTCGTAGCTTCAAGATAGAGGGACGACTCAAAAGCCCTCTCTACGTAGCCGCTACCACACGCGCCTATAGAGCCGCGCTCGATGCGGCCACAGGCAAACGTCGCTACCGCCCTGCGGAGATGGAAAATAATCTCTATGCCATGCAGATGACATTTTCTCGTGGATTCTATACAGGCTGGTTAGGGGAGAGGAATCATGCTGCTCTGACGCATGGCAAGTTTGGCAAAAAGCGCGGTGCTCTTGTTGGTCGCATTGGGCGCATAGGACGCAGTGCCATAGAGTTGGAAGAAGCACCCAGCATCCCCATCGCCAACGGAGATGGCTTTGTGCTGGATGCAGGCGAGGATAGAAACGAAGAGCAGGGCGGTCGCATCTGGAAAAGCGAGATGGACGGTCAACAGCTCTTTTTCCACGGCAAGGCTAGCCACATTGACTGGTCACGCGTGGAGGAAGGACAGCTGGTCTGGAAAACCTCTGATCCTAGCTTGGACAAATCCTTGCAACAAAGCTGGGCAGACTTCCAGCGCCCACCACAGAAGGCTGCACAGGCAGGCAACAGCCTAGACATACACCTTTCTGGCATGATTGGAAGCCCCCTTCAACTGAGCTGCCGTGGCATCACAGTGCGCAGTGAGCAGGCTCTACAGGAGGCGCAAAAACAGCCCCTTAGCCCAGAAAGCATAGAAAAGCAGCTCTCGCGCCTAGGGGACACGGACTACAGCCTTGGCAATTGTAGCTACTCCATCCCCAAGAATGCTATGCTGCCCATCAGCCAGCTCAATGCCATGCGGCGCGAGCTCATCGAAAAGCTGCAAGCCATGCCCAAGACAGAGACAGTTGCCATGCCACGCCCACGCTTGCCGCGCCCTCGCCTCAGCTGGGCAGCCCCTCTATCGACAAAAAAAATACGCCTCCACGCCCTCTGCCGCAACAAGGATCAGGCAATAGCCCTAGCCCAGCAGGGAACAGTAGAACGCCTTTATCTGGATCTACCCCGATTGGAAGACATCATCCCCCTCATCAAAGAGCTACGCGCCATCGCGCCCCAACTACCCCTATGGGTGGCTACTCTGCGCATCATGAAGGCAGGGGAAAACAGCTACAGCAATCTCTACAAAAATTGCGGAGCAGACGGCATCTTGGTGCGTCACATGGGCTATATCCCTAGCCTGAAGGCAGCAGGACTGCCCATGGTAGGGGATTTCTCCCTTAACTGCGCTAATGCTCTCAGTGCGGAGTTCTGGAAGCAGCGTGGTCTCGGTGCTTGCTGCATCAGCTACGATCTCAACGCCACGCAGGTGAAGGATTTGCTGCTCTCAGGTTGCGCTCCCTTTATGGAGCTGACCCTGCATCAGCACATGCCGCTCTTTCATATGGAGCACTGCCTCTTCTGCGCCTATCTCTCGCAGGGGAAGAACTTCCGCGACTGCGGTCGTCCCTGTGATTACCATTCTGTACGCGTACGCGACCGCGTCGGCAAGCTGCACTACCTCCTCAGTGATGAAGGCTGCCGCAATACCCTCTTCCAAGAAGAAGCGCAGACAGCCATACGTCACGTGCTAGGTTTTCAGCAGCTAGGTCTGGAGCAAGTGCGCGTCGATTTGCTCAACGAAAACCCCACAGATAGCAAGTGGTTGATAGAAACTTATAATAACATCCTAATTAACAACGGGAGAGCAGATCACCTCATTCGTAGAATTGACGCTCGAGATCGCCTGGGACTCTGTTATGACGAAAAAAAATAAAAAATGTTGAAAGATTTCAGAAATTATCTTGACAATAATAAATAACAGTGCTAAACTTCTTTTGTCCGCAGGGACGGACTTAAATATTCCCTCGGGCTTTTTAATTAAAGCCTAGTTTCATAGGGTAGTTGGATCTCCTCCATGTCTTCGGACGTGGAGGAGAACTTTTTTTGTGACTAGTGTAATTTTTTTTGTAATCGAAAATGAGAAAAAGGGCTGTTGATTAGAAAATCAACAGCCCTTTTTTAATTTTGCTTTTATCACAGTCCGCACGGGGCGAACTGTCATAGATTAGCAACCGCAGGAGCAGCCGCAGGGGATGGAATCGCCCAGCTTCTTCATTGCTTCAGCAGCGCGGTTGGAGTAACCCCATTCGTTGTCGTACC
>CAZRZE010000062.1:0-9576 GCA_964604535.1 uncultured Akkermansia sp. | reverse complement strand
TTATAGCATCTCTCTGTGATAGACGCTTTGGTGTTGGTGCAGATGGTCTCTTAGTAGTGGAACCAGCAGAAAAGGGTGCAGACGTACGCATGCGCTACTACAACTCTGATGGTGGTGAGGCCGAGATGTGTGGCAATGGTGCACGTTGCTTTACCGCCTTTGTTGATTTTTTGAGCGATGAAGAACAAGATGTTTGGAGCTTTGAAACCATAGCTGGTATTGTCAAGGGCAGAGTGAATGCAGATGACACCGTCACCATAGAGCTGACCACTCCTCATGATCTCCGTCTTAATGCACTAGCATGTTCCGACCAGTTGCCTGCCGCAGGTCACTTCATCAACACGGGCGTTCCTCACTCTGTGAGCTACCTTCCCTCCATCGCTGATTTGGATGTGAAGAAGGTGGGTGCCTTTGTTCGCTATAATGAAGCATACGCTCCTGCGGGTGCTAATGCCAACTTCGCAGAAGTGGTGGAACCCCAATTGCTCAAAATCCGCACCTACGAACGTGGTGTTGAGGATGAGACATTGGCCTGTGGTACAGGGATGACAGCAACGGCTCTTATTCATGCCCTGCTGACCGATACGCCTTCTCCCATTCAATTGCAAGTAGCTGGTGGCGATATTCTCTCTATCGGCTTCAAGCGTACAGGGGATCAGTTCTCCAACGTGACCTTGACTGGTCCTGCTCTCATCGTGTTCCGCGGTGAGGTGATTCTCGGAGAATAAGTTCATCTTCTCAATCAATCATGTACGTCCCCTCACAGTCAGCGCAAAAAGCGCGTGACATCATCCTTATTGGGATGATGGGCTGTGGGAAGACGACTATTGGGCGCGCGCTGGGTGTGGAGCTGCATCGCCCTTTGCTGGATATGGATGCTGTTATAGAAGAGCAGCTAGGAAAATCCATTTCCGATATTTTTAAAGAAGAGGGTGAGGCGCATTTCCGCTCTCTGGAAACAACTTTTTTGCGCTACCTTTGCGATGAGCGGCCCTGCTCTGCGGAGCGTTGCATACTCTCAACAGGTGGAGGTGTCGCCATGCGGCAAGAGAATCGCGAGCTGCTTCGCCGTCTCGGCTTTGTCGTCTGGTTGCGGGTTGATATCCCCATATTGATACAGCGCACCGCACGCTGCACCCACCGCCCCCTTTTGATGGGTGGCATTCCCTTGAAAGATCGCATACGCGAGCTCTGCCTTCAGCGCTACCCTGTCTACGCAAAGACGGCTCATTACACGCTGGACACTAGTCATATGAGTGTTCATCAAGCCCTAGACCATATCAAAGAAGCCGCGTCACTGTATTTTCGCTAGTTAGTCTAGGTGGCACTTTGATGCCAAAAATACTTCTTTGCATTTGCCTTTCGCTGTGCTAAACTAATTTTAGCAGAAACATCATTTGCCGTTTTAATTATGGAAAATAACACCCCCCAGAACTACTACTACGTCCCCACTGTGATCGAAAAAACCAATAGCGGGGAGCGTGCCTATGATATTTATTCTCGACTACTCCTTGACCGCGTTATTTTTATAGGAACAGAGATTGATGACACTGTAGCAAACTCTGTTATCGCTCAGCTGCTCTTTTTGCAGATGACTGACCCGAAAAAGGACATACACATTTATATCAATTCTCCCGGTGGATCTGTTACAGCAGGTCTCGCCATCTATGATACCATGCAGTTTATCAGCTGTGATATCAACACCTACTGCATAGGCATAGCGGCCTCTATGGGCTCTGTGCTACTAGCTGCAGGGACAAAGGGGAAACGCTTCTGTTTGCCCAATTCCCACGTGATGATACACCAAGTACGCGGTGGTGCCAGCGGTACAGCTGCTGATGTGGAGCGCACGATTAACTTCATGTTCAGCCTAGACAAACGTCTGACCTCCATCCTTGCTAAACATACAGGCAAGACAGAGCGCACGCTCAAGAAGGATCAAGACAGAGACAATTACATGAGTGCAGAAGAATCACTGGCCTACGGGCTCATTGACCGCATTCTAACCCACAAAGATGAGAAACAATAAGCATTATGGCATCTAAAAACCGCTTGTGCTCCCTCTGCGGAGGTGAGGAAAACGAAGGTCGTCCCATGCTGACCATTGATGGAGCAAATATCTGCTTCCAATGTGTCGAAGGAATGACTTACAAGATGCTGTGTAGCGAGATTGGCGACATTGCCGCAGAGCGCATTGTGTCTCTCGTCCGAGGCACGCACCCCGAGGTGCTGCCGCAGGAGGAAGGTGCAGATGATAGCACCCTAGAGATAGAGTCAAAGTCTATAGAATCCCTCCCTACACCAGCACAACTGCATGAGCAACTCAACCGCTTTGTCATAGGACAAGACTTGGCGAAAAAGACGCTTTGCGTCGCTGTGTTCAATCACTACCTGCGCCTGCGTCAGGAAAAGACCAATGACGACGTTGAGATTGAGAAGAGTAATATCCTGCTAGCTGGTTCTACTGGCTCGGGTAAAACGCTTCTTGCCAAAACGCTGGCACGCATTCTGGATGTTCCTTTCTGCATCGCTGATGCCACCACCTTGACGGAGGCTGGCTATGTGGGCGAAGACGTAGAAAACATCATCCTGCGCCTCCTCCAAGCCGCAGATATGAATGTGTCCAAGGCAGAGCGCGGTATCATCTACATTGATGAAATTGACAAAATTGGTCGCAAGACTCAAAATGTCAGCATCACTCGTGACGTGTCAGGTGAAGGCGTGCAACAAGCACTTCTCAAAATCATTGAAGGCACAGAGTGCAACATACCGCCCAAGGGTGGACGCAAGCACCCCAATGAGCAGTACATACGCGTCAATACAGACCGTATACTCTTCATCTGCGGTGGTGCCTTTGTTGGACTTGAGGATATTATCCGTAAGCGATTGGGGGCTGCTAATATAGGCTTCTCTTCTATAGAAGATGAGCGCAGTAAGAAGGAGTTTACCGAAGAAGAAGTACTCGCCAAGGCTGTGCCAGAGGATTTGTTCCAATTTGGTATGATTCCCGAGCTTGTCGGTCGTTTGCCTATTTTTGCGGCACTGACTACATTGACAGAAGATCAGCTGATGTCCCTGCTTACAGAGCCCCGCAATGCTCTGACAAAGCAGTATGAAAAGCTGCTCAAGATGAATAATGTGGAGCTGGAAATACAGCCCGATGCCCTACGTGCTATGGCGCGTCAGGCCATAGAGCGTGGTACAGGTGCTCGCGCCCTGCGTGGTCTTTTTGAAAAGCTCATGCTAGAAGTAATGTACCAAGTACCCAGTGACAAGAGCATCACCAAGGTGCTTATCACCGCAGACTGTGTTGAAGGCAAAGAAGGCCCCACCCTCATACGTCAAGAAAAAGCGAGTAAGCCCGCACCTAAACGCGGCCGAAAAAAAGCTTCCTAAATCCAAGTATTGACCATGCGCGTTCTCGCGATTGAGTCCAGCTGCGATGAGACAGCCATCGCTATTTTAGAATCAGCAGTCGGGGCAGAAAACTGCCCTAGGCTGCTGGGATCTGTTATCTCTACGCAGATACCCATTCACCGCCTCTACGGTGGCGTGATACCAGAGCTGGCCTCCCGCAACCACTCTGCTGCCCTGCGAGGGGTGCTCACTGAGGCTTTGGAGCAAGCTAACTGTGCCATAGAGGATATAGATGTCTTTGCAGGCACAGCAGGTCCAGGGCTGGTTGCAGCCCTGCTCATAGGTAACAGCGCGGCTAAGGCACTGGCTCTTGCTGCCAAAAAGCCCTACATAGCCGTCAATCATATGGAGGGGCACTTGCTTTCTCCTTTTATCAGCTACCCTCATGGAGTGAAGCCCCATGTTGCCCTCGTGGTCTCTGGTGGGCATAGCCTGCTCATCCATGTCAAGGCACATGATGATTATGAACTGCTGGGACGCAGCCTAGATGATGCTGCAGGAGAGGCCTTTGATAAGGCGGCAAAGATGCTTAACCTACCCTATCCCGGTGGACCTGAGATAGACAGACTAGCGGTGGGCGGCGATGCCACGCGCTTTGCCATGCCACGTCCCTTGTTGCATGATGCACAACTCAATTTTTCTTTCTCGGGGCTCAAGACCGCCTTGCTCTACACCCTACCCAAGGTCACCCCCAATGGTGACCCCAGAGAGCTAGATGAGCAAAGTCTCCGTGATCTCTGCGCCTCCGTGCAGCAGGCCATACTAGATGTACTCATCAAGAAAGCCCTTTCGGCGCTAGAGCAAACAGGGTTGCGCAGCCTCGCCCTTTCGGGTGGTGTTTCCTGCAACCGTGGACTCAGAACACAGATGCAACAGGCCTGCGAGAAAGCTGGTATAGAGCTGATCCTTGCAGAACCTCAGTACACCACGGACAACGCTGCCATGATAGCCTACGCTGCCATGCTCCAAGCCGAGCAGGGCAACTTTTCAGAGCTCAGCACGGCTGTTGATCCCAACATGAAGCTCACAGGCTTGCAAGTGAGGGCATAAAAACCGAGAGCCCGTAGACTCTCGGCTTGATGTTGCCGGGATACTTTAGCGACCAGTCACTGTTGTGGTGTAGGTGCTGTAAATACCGATTATGCTCTTTGCTTCTCTATCTACAGTGGCGACGAGATTGAGGATGCTTGTGGCTGTAGCTTTACCTACTTTGTTACCAGCACCGATGAGTGCAAGAATGGCTTTTGTATTCTCTGCTTCGTAAAATCACGACATTGATTTTCTCTGCTTGTAGTCTTTTTCTTGATCTTCACCTATCATGCCCACGCGCATATAGCTAGCCTGTTGGTGGTTGAAGATGAGGGCGCATATGGAGGCCTGCGGACTCATGGCGTAGTTTTCTGTGAGGCGAGCGCCCGTGTATTCACTAGCGTTGAGTAGATCAAAGACGATGGCTTTTTCCTCATGGTCTGGTTGACTGGGGTAGCCACAGGCAGGGCGGATGAGCTTGCTACCACCCTGTTCTGGCCAGTAGGAGAGGACGCATTCATGCACGCAGTCCGCGAAGGCCTCAACCAGCATGTTGGACAGAGCAGTGAGGAGCATAGCCTTGTAGGAGTCATGCTGACTTTCTAGCTCTGCTGCCCACTCGTCAGATCCTGTGATACTCAGCTGCATCGCACCTACATAGCCTAGGTGAGGGCAGGGGGCTACGTAGTCGGAGAGGGCACGGCATACCTTGTTCTTCTTGTCTTGCTGACGCATGCTGTGTAGCACGATAGGGCTGTTGCAGATGTGGATGTCGTCATTCTGACTATTTGCCTCCCACAGACCAAAGACAGCGCGCGCTGCAATGCGCTGGCTGGCTATGCCTTCTTCCAGCAGGAGATGCGCCTCCGCCATCAGTTGGCAGGCAGCGCGTGCCTTTTCCTCCGCGGCATGGGGATGGAGTCGCTTTTGAGCAGAGTTCCATACGTCCTCTAGCTCGAAGAAGCGCAGCAAAATCCCCCATTGAGCTTGATTTATGAGCTGCTCCCATGAGAGGGTGAAGTCCAAGGGCTGGCTGTGGCATGCGCAGCCCGCACTGGCTGTACCCACAATAAAACGACCCAAGCGCAGGGGCTTTGGCTGAGGCTGGGCTGCCCAGTCTATATTCAAGGCGTGCTCGCGTGCCTCGGCAAGGCTGTAGAGTTCTCGCTTTTCCTGCTTTTGCTCATAGGCGAGGATGGCAGCTGCCTGCTGGCTGCGGTGTGCCGCAATGAAGGCTTCCTTATCTGCTCCAACCAAGGCACTGGCCACAGGTACGATGGTGGAGGCATCTGTTGTGTGCGCCACAAGACCAGAGGGATAATGGGGGGCGATTTTCAGGGCTGTGTGCAGGGCACTGGTGGTTGCACCACCGACAAGGAGGGGCAGAGTGTGTCCTGCCTTTTCCAGCTCTGTGGCGACATGCGCCATCTCCTCCAAAGAGGGGGTGATGAGACCAGAGAGCACGACGAGGTCGGCTTTCTCCCTCTCTATGGCAGCCAAAATATCTTCACAGGGCGTCATGACCCCTGCATCCACTACGTGGAAGCCATTGCAGGCAAGCACGACACCAACAATGTTTTTGCCTATGTCGTGTACATCGCCCTTTACTGTGGCAAGCACAACTGTGCCCGCGCTGGCAGAGCTACCGCGTGCTTCTTCTATCATGGGGGTGAGGTAGGCGACACTCTGCTTCATCACGCGTGCACTCTTCACCACTTGGGGGAGGAACATTTTCCCCGCACCAAAGAGCTCTCCCACCTGCTTCATTCCCTGCATGAGGGGACCTTCTATCACACGCAGGGCATCCTGCCCGTAGCTATCCAATACCTCTTGGGTGTCGGAGGCTATGAACTCTGTGATGCCCTTCACCAGCGCGTAGATGAGGCGTTGTTCTGCGCTTTCCTCTCGCCATGCGGCAGGAGGTGGAGGTACTGTGCCTGCCTTCTGCGCACTTTGCTGCTCTGCCACCTGCTGGGCGTAGCTGGTGAGGCGTTCTGTGGCATCATCGCGGCGGTTGAGGAGGACATCCTCTACGAGGGCGAGACGCTCTGGGGCTATTTCATCATAGACCTCTAGCATACCAGCGTTGACTATGCAGACATCCAGTCCTTGCTGCTGCGCGTGGTAGAGGAAGCTGCTGTGCATGGCCTCACGCACAGGATTGATACCACGGAAGGCAAAGGAGACATTGGAAATGCCACCAGATATATGCGTGTTGGGGTATTTTTCGTGTATGAGACCCGTTGCCGTGAAAAAGTCCTTTGCGTAGTTATCATGCTCTGCTATGCCTGTGCCCACGGTGAGCACATTGGGGTCAAAGATAATATCCTCTTCGGGGAAGCCAACGGTGTTGACTAACAAATCATAGGCGCGTGTTGCAATGCGCAATCTATCGTCCACGCCAGCGGCTTGTCCCTGTTCATCAAAGCCCATGATAACCACAGCAGCACCGTAGCGGCGTATGATGCGCGCTTGGCGGATGAACTCTTCCTCACCATTTTTGAGGGAAATGGAGTTGACGATACCTTTGCCTTGCATGCAGGAGAGACCTGCCTCGAGTACCTCCCACTTGGAGGAGTCTACCATGAAGGGCACGCGGGCAATGTCGGGCTCTGCGCTCACCAAATTGAGGAAGCGCACCATGGCTGCACTTGCGTCCAACATACCGTCATCAAAGCAAAAATCCAGCACTGCTGCGCCGTTTTCTACCTGACGGCGCGCGACCTCTACGGCCTTTTCAAACTCTCCAGCGCGAATCAATTTTGCAAAGAGGGGGGAGCCCGCGACATTGCAACGCTCTCCGATGAACAGGGTATTGCGGCTGCTATCATGGTTGTAGGGCTCTAGTCCAGAAAGCCTCATCTGACCGGCCACGTGCTTGCTAGCCAGCTCTGCTGGGGCTAGACTGCGTGGGGTGTGCTTTGCCAGTGCCTCGCGCATGGCCTTGATATGTGCAGGACTAGTCCCGCAGCAACCGCCGAGGATGTTGAGGAGGGATTCTTGCCCAAAGAGATCTATAATACCAGCCATGTGCTCCGCAGAGTGCTCATAACCATCGGGACTGAGGGGATCGGGCATGCCCGCGTTGGGGTACATGCTGATGGCGCAGTCGGCTAGCTTGGAAAGCTCTCTCGCAAAGGGCAGCATCAAATCAGCCCCGAGGGCGCAGTTGATGCCCACGCTGAGCGGGCGTGCATGGCGCACGGAGTTCCAGAATGCCTCCACCGTTTGCCCTGAAAGAGTGCGCCCTGCGCGGTCGGTGATGGTAAAGCTAATCATGAGCGGGGGCACGGCTGCACCCTCGTCTTGTAACTCTAAAATGGCGTAGAGGCAGGCCTTGGCATTGAGGGTGTCAAAGATTGTCTCCAGCAGCAGCACATCCACACCACCTTCTATGAGGCTGAGTACCTGCGCACGGTAGGCGCGACGCAGCTGGTCAAAGCGCACTACGCGGTATCCGGGGTCATTGACATCGGGGGAAAGCGAGGCAGTAATAGCCATAGGACCTATAGAGCCCGCCACCAGCTTCACGCCGCCATGGCGTGCCTCGGCGGATTCTGCTGCCTCTCGCGCAATGCGGCAGGCGGCGAGGTTCATCTCATGCACCAAGGCAGCCAGAGACTCATCTGCTAGCACGGCTTCATAGTATTGCTGACCGTGGCGACCTGTGGCGCTAGAGCTGAAAAAGTACTCATGCTGCCCCAAGGAAGTGGCGGAAAAGGTATTGGTTGTCGCAAAGTCTGCACCCACGTCAAAGTATTCTCCATGTATGTCCGAGAGTATATCTGGCTGGGTAAAGAGAAGGCACTCATTATTATTCTTCAAGTCACGCGGATAGAGTGATAGGTCAGCAAAGCGGCTGCCACGGTAGTCTGCCTCTTGCAGCTTTCGGCGTTGTATCATGGTGCCAAGGGCACCGTCGAGGATGAGGACGCGTTTGTGGAGCTCTGAGCTCAGATATGTTTGACGTTCGCTGGGGGTACTCATGATTAGGGCTGGAAAGATATCATATCAATTATCAAATGTCAATGAATGACATGCCAAGATGACGTATTGACACTTGTTATTCTTTTGTATATCATTATTTTCATGAGTTACGCAGAAAAATCATTATCCGTTTTCCGTCAGCAATATCATGGTCTCCGTATGAATTGCGCCCAAGCCGTCTGCCACGGCGCGGGGCGCGATGATTTGATTGAACTAATGGCGCAATGTGGGGGCGGAAAAGCCCCAGAACAACGCTGTGGCGCGCTTCACGCGGCAATGTTCATCGCAGGAAATGAAAAATCCGAAAAGTTATTGGCTGTCTTCTTGGAGAGGAATGGAGCCTTGACCTGCTCGGCACTAAAAAGTGGAAAAAAAGTCTCCTGTCATGACTGCGTCAGTAGCGCGTCAGATATACTAGAAAGCCTAACTTAGAATCGTCCTATACGTATTGAAATTAAGAATCTTTCACAGAAAAAAATATAATAATTTTTTTATCATGAAAGCAGAGTTCGTGATATTGCACAAAGCACGTAAACACAATAACTAAGGTATATTGTTAAGGGAAGCTTTTTTCTTTGCATTGTTATCTATTTACGTCTTAAACGCCTAAGAATGAAAAAAATCCCTTGCCCATCTTAACAACTTTTGATAAAGTAGCGACATATGGCACACCCAAAAGTAATTACAAAGAAGGAAGTGGCTAGCATGATTGCTGAAAGGACTGGTCTCAACCAGGCTACAGCATTTAATACTCTCCTGGCTACTATTGATATTATTGCAGAATCCCTTACACAAGGTCATTCCGTTATCTTCCGCAAGTTTGGCAAATTTGAAGTTCAAACAGTGAAAGAAAAAGTAGGTCGTAATCCTCGTTCACCCAAGCAAGACGTTATCATTCCTGCCCGCTGCCGCGTGAAGTTCTCCGCTGGCAAGGAACTCAAGGAAGCTGTACACAAGCTGAAGCCTGAGGTATAATTACAATATTCTGTATAAAATCTCAAAAAGCCACCTACTGTTGCAGTAGGTGGCTTTCTTAGCTTTCATAATATGAGAGGAGAGGAAGGAGATATCCTTAACAACTCGCTATAAACAACACTCCGGCCGCGGCTCGAACGCGGGACCCCAAGCTTAGAAGGCTCGTGC
>CAZRZE010000061.1:0-9637 GCA_964604535.1 uncultured Akkermansia sp. | reverse complement strand
CCCCGCCGTAGTTGTCCTCCACCCATTCCTGCACGTTACCAGATAAATCATAGAGACCTCTACTGTTTGCTGGAAAACTGGCCACGGGGGAGGCAAAGGGGTATTCGTCCTTGTAACCTTCTATGATTCGCGATATGTCTATGCGGTGTATAGCTGACTCATCAGCATAATTGGCGACGGCACTAGTAGGCGGCCATAGCTTGCCCCATGGGTATTTTACCAGTGAGTATTTGCCCTGCGAGAGGTTGCGCTCAAAGGGGGTGTCGCCTTCTTCGTCATAGATGCCTACCATCATGCTCCATTCCTCATCAGTAGGCAGGCGGTAGCTATCAGTTTCTTCTATGAGTCCAAGGTTGCGCTCATGATTGGTGAGCCAAGCGGCAAAGCGTCTTGCATCTTCGCGTGATACATTAACGACAGGATAGTGCTCATTGTACTCATAACGCGGTGGATCTGGTTGCGCCATGTAGGAGTCCTCACAGTACTTTTGATAGTCGCGCATGCGTACCTCTGTCGCGCCCACCATCAGTGTCGGCGAAAGGGGGATAAACTGCTGACCGAGGCTATTGAACCAATTGCCATCAAAGGTCGCTACCAAGCTCTGCTCCATCTGGAAGTTGAGGTGAACTGGCTCTGTGGAATAACCGCTGTAGTGCACTGTTTTATGCCTAGGGAGGCGCAATTCCAGCTTGTAGGGCAGCAAGGGCATTTTGTTGTTATCAATGGGTGTGATGCCAAAGAATTTCCCATTGAGCACGACGCTAGCCCCAGCAGGATTAGAGTATATAGTGATAGGGATGAGGGGCAGCGCTACTGTTGCGATACGGTAGGCTGAAAAACCATCACGAGGGGCTATACTCTCATCTACTTGGGCAAGGAGAATATGGGTATCATCCAACATGCCATTCTGCTCTGAAAGGAGGGAGAGCCAGTCGGCGTACTCTCTGATGTGCTGCGGGGTGGTTAGCACCACATCGTGTACGTCTCCGCTCGTTTTGAGGATGATGAATTTTGCCTCATCTTTCTTCGGGTGCTCTTGCAAAAAGCGTGCAAAGTGCGAACGCAGCACAGGGTAGCGTGACAGGTGCTGATTCTTCTCGTAGTCATAGACATTTCCCAGTGCATCTGTCCAGACTTCCCCGATTTTTGGTGGATGCAAGGTGCGCATTTCACCACCAAGGGAGATGGTTTCTCCGCGCTTGGCAACATGGCGAATAATCATATCAGCGTAGCCCTCCTTGCGGAGGATAAGCATGATGCCCTCACCCTCTTTTAGCAAGAGGGGACCGTAGGGCGTCTCACCCATGTAATCTCCAGTAGATCGGTAGACGGCGGCACCCTCGGGCATTGTGTCCAGATAGATTTCGGATTGCAATGAGCGGGCAAGTGCTCTTTCTGCCGCTTCTGGCGAGGCATTCTGTTGCTGCGGGCGGACAATATCCACAGTACCGTCAGTGAGGGCTATGTAGACTTTTTTCATCCTCTCACTCCAATCAGAAGGCACCTGCGCCGCAAACAGGATGAGAGCTGTAAAAACGACAAGCAACCAGAACCAACGCCACGCCTTCATAGCTCTCCAAAAACGGACGATAAGGGGCGATTCCACCCATGAGCTATCACGCAATCTTTCCAACTCCGAGAGCAAGTCTTTTGCCGTCTGGATAGACTTTTCAGACAGTTGAGAATCCGCGGCACGACATATCAGATCATTCAGTGCAAACCACTTGCGCCTCGGCAGTTCATCTGATATATTATCTGGCAGGTCGGGGAAGTCCAACCTATCCTTGCCTGTTACCATCTCGTAAAGCACCTTGGCGAGGGCATACACATCTGCGCGCTGTGTGCCTGCGCCATCTGGTGGCACATAGCCCTGCGTGCCGACAAAGCTGCGCCTTGTCCCCTGCACCACCAATCCAGCGTCTGCCAGCTTTGCATGCCCGTGGCAATAGATAATGTTCGCGGGCTTGATATCTCTATGCAGCAAGTCATGCTCATGAAGGTAGCAAAGCGCGCGCGCCAGCTGACAACCCACGTGCATCACAACATCAATAGGCATGGGGGTGTGAGCATAGTGAAGAAGGTCATTTTGCAAGGTACGCGGCGCGTAGCGTGCTGGCTCAATATTGATACCGGAGTAGACATCATCCGCCAGCTCCATGACGTAGTAGTACATGGGATGCTCTCCCTCCTGCTGTCCAATGTGGAGGATATGAACAAGACCAGCATTATTACGTGCTATAGGTTCATAGAATAAAAGTCCCTCAAACTCTCGTTGAAAGTGGACTTCCTCAGAAAAATCCTCTCGCCATATAGTCTTGATAGCACGGTAACTCCCCGTTACAGAGCGGGCCAACCACACTTCCCCATAGGAACCACTACCAATACAGCGAATAATCTGATGATCAGGAATATTTGGCGCAAGCTGCCTATCACGCCCCAAGCCATCATCCAGAGGCCGCACAGCTGCGGACTCCGCTGGCACTTGACGCATCTGTTGAGATTGGTGTGGCATATCAGGACTGTAGTATAACTCTTGCCCGCCATCCTATCAAGCAAGAATAAAACAGAAATTCAAATTATTATCACTAGTATAAAAGATGAAGACATTCTCAGCCATATTGGGCACATGCAACACACAAGGCGACTTCGCGCAAGAGCATATTATCACATGTAATAATCGAAGGTATAAAAAGATACGAAAATAACCTGCGAAATCCTTTGTTAAGCATTTTCCACGCTCACTTTAGCAGAAAACGAATTGCAAGAACTTCCCTCAAAGGCTTGATTTTTCTTTTACAATTCTGTATACTCTAGCCATGCGCCACTACCGCTTCCCTTTCACAAAACTGTTTATCCTCCTGCTGCTCGCTTTCAGCCAGCTAGCAGTGCAGGCAAATGCGCCAGAAATGGCAAAGCAATCTGAAGATGGAAAATGGGCATTAGTCCCTCTCTGTGATGGCTTTGACTACCCCGTTGGAAAGCCCGACGCCAAGAATTACTACAAGGCTCGCGGTCTCCGCCTACGTACCCCTCGCCACCTCGGTGAAGACTGGAACGGTATTGGTGGCGGCAACACTGACCTAGGCGATCCTGTCTACACCATTGGTCACGGCATTGTGACCTACGCAGCTGATGCCAAGGGACGCTGGGGTAAGATTGTCATCGTGCGCCACGCATTCCGTGACCCCAAGTCAGGAAAAGTCCTCTGCTGCCAGACCCTCTACAGCCACCTAGATGAGATAAATGTCAAGCTAGGTCAGCTAGTGAAGCGCGGCGATCAGGTTGGAACGATTGGCACCAACAATGGCATGTACCCTGCCCACCTCCACGCAGAGTTGCACTACAATGTTAACATCAACTGCGGACAACAGGGCATACCCAAGACAGCCAAAAACTACGGTCACCTCACCAACTTCATCAAGGCCTACCGCAAACTCCCCATTGAAAACAAGTGGGTGAAAGTACCCATAGGCGGCTTCCTGCCCTACAAGAACACAACTGGTCTGTAATGGCTGAGACAGGGCGAGCTCGGATCTGCCTTTTTGGTGGCAGCTTTGACCCCGTACATGCGGGGCATTTGCAGCTAGCCCACGCCGCCCAGCAACTCGCGCAGCTCGACGAGCTGCTTTTTCTGCCAGCCGCCTGCTCTCCCTTCAAGCAGCATGTCAGCCGACTGCTGAGCGATGAACAACGTCTCGCCCTGCTGCGCTGCGTGACAAAGGATATTCCTTGGGCGCAGGTATCGGAGATTGACCTACAGCTACCCCCACCCAGCTGGTCATGGCGCGTGGTGGAAAACGTAAGAGAGCAGCATCCCGAGGCAGAGCTTTTCTGGCTCATGGGTGTTGACCAGTGGGAACTACTTCCCAAGTGGGCGCGTTATGATTACCTTTGCGAGCAGCTCTGCTTCATCGTCTACCACAGAGACCGTGCTCCGCAGCCACGAGATAATGTGCGCTCCATCTTCCTGGACGGACACCACCCTGCCTCCTCCTCTGCCATGCGCAGCATGCTGCAAGAAGGCAAAGACATCCCCTCTGGCTGGCTAAGCAGCAAGGCGCAGGAGATGCTTAGACAATTCGTTATTGTAAGACAAACTAATTTTTAGTGTTTTAAGACGCATTTCATGCCAGAATAGAGGATATGTTTCCTCGCTGGCTAATCTTCTTGCTACTCTGCCTCCTTCCCTCCCTTTGCCTAGGCGAGGTGATTATTGGTCGCTGCATAGGCGTGTACGATGGTGACAGCCTCACCTTAGAAAGTGCAGACAAAGGCATTATCAAAGTACGACTACACGGCATTGACGCGCCAGAACTAGCCCAGCAATATGGAAAGCAAAGCCGCGACACCCTGCGAAAGCTTGTGCTGAATAGAGAGCTCCTCATACGCTGTCATGGCAAAGACCGCTACAAAAGACATCTGGGAGAGGTATATTGCGGCAGCCTGCACATCAATACGGAGATGCTACGCTGCGGCATGGCATGGCATTACCGCCAATACGACAAAAGTAAAACCTACGCCGAGGCAACGCATGCAGCGCAACGAGTCAAGCGAGGCATCTTCGCGCAGAGCAGCCTTCCGCCATGGGAATATCGCGCCCTGCTACGCAAAAAGAGGAAAAAGATAGACTAGCTAGCAGCCTTTGCTGCTTCTTCTGCTTTCTTTTCTTGCGATTTTTTCATCGCCCGATCAATCTCTTCCTCTCTGGCATCCTTGTGCTTTTGGACAAATCGCTTGTATTCAGGCTCAAATTCCTTGTAGTCGCTCTTTTTCTGCGATTCAGTACGCTGTTGAGCAGCCTTCTCATCGACAATCCCTCTTTCAGGCATCTTGATAAAATACCAACTAACAGCTACCGCCCCGATGATAAAAACATATAACATCGTGCGTTCTCTGATACTTCTGCGCAAGGATTTCAAATACAGAAGCATCTTCTGACGTTTACTCATCATAAAATTGCCTAATACGCCTCTATTATACCCAAACACGCGGGCACAGCAAGGATAAATTGAAATAATGCAAAACTTTAGGTCTAATTATCATAGCCAAAGCATAAAAAATATTGTACTATCATGCCCGTCAGATATGAAACCCTCCCCCCAAACACGCGGTCGTCTCATCGTCTTTGAAGGCATAGACGGCACGGGAAAATCCACGCAAATCCAACTACTCTCCGCCCGACTCAAGGCAGAGGGAAAGCAGGTGCTATGCAGCTTTGAGCCCACGCAGGGTGAATGGGGGCGACGCGTACGAGAGGCAGCACGCAGCGGCACAAGACTACCCATGGAGGAAGAAATAGACTGCCTACTGCGCGACCGCCAACAGCATGTCGAAGACCTCATCAACCCTGCCCTCAATGCCGGAAGCTGGGTACTACTCGACCGCTACTACCCCTCTATGATGGCCTATCAGGGCGCAAGCGGGGCCGATATCACACAGATCCAGCAGCTCAACGAAGCCTTTGCCCCCCTGCCCGACCTAGCTATCTATATCAAGCTGAGTCTGGAAGAATCCCACCGCCGCATCACCACGCGAGGACTAGCCCCCGACGCCTTCGAAGAAGGCGGCTTTCAAGCCCGCGTTGCCGCCATCTATGACTCCCTGAGCATGCCATGGTGGCAAGCCATTGATGGCAGCAGCAGCCCGGAGCACATAGCGGAGATTGTCGCGCAGCACTGCACAGAGAGATTCTGCGCAGAATAATATAATTCTGCGCATCTAAATCAATGTTAGATGACACGTTTTGCAATACGGCATACTTGACCAAAATAGCTGTATCGCGTATACTTAACGCAGATGTTCGGACAATATGGTGAGCAAATGCTGTTGGGTCTCTTGCTCTCAGCTATAGCTGGGATGGCAACAGGTCTAGGTGCCGCTGTGGCTTTTTTCATGAAAAAGCTCTCCTACCGCGTTCTCACCTTTGCTTTGGGTGCGAGTGCGGGCATGATGATTTACATCTCCTTCATGGAGTTCATCCCCTCTGCCATGCAGTCAGCCGGCGAGGGCTCTCAATACCTCGTCATCATGTCTTTCTTTGCTGGCATGGTACTCATCGCCCTCATTGACCGCCTCATCCCCAGCGAAGAAAACCCGCATGAGATACAAGAACTCTCCGCATGGGAAAAAGCCCCCTCCAATGAAAAAGGCATGCAGCGTTCTGCCTACTTCTTTGCTGCTGCCATCGCCATTCATAACTTTCCTGAGGGCATCGCCACCGTCGTCTCCGCCCTAGAAGGCGCAGAAGTAGCCTACTCTGTAGCATTGGCCGTTGCCATCCACAATATACCAGAAGGTATCGCCGTTGCTATCCCCCTTTACTGTGCCACCCAGAGCAAGTGGAAGTCCTTTGGCTGGGCGACACTATCAGGTCTCGCAGAGCCACTGGGTGCTTTGGTCGCCATGCTCATCCTCATGCCCTTCCTCAGCCCCTTGCTTATCGCAGGTCTCTTTGCAGCAGTTGCGGGCATCATGGTCTACATCTCCTTGGATGAACTACTACCCATGGCACAACGCTGGGGTTACCACCACGCATCCATCTATGGGGTGATGGCTGGCATGTGCATCATTGCCTTCTTGCTCTAAAAAGAAGAAATTGCAGTTTCTTTTTTCACTGCTATCTGCTATAATCTGCCCGTGTTCTTCCTCAAATCCATTTTTCGCCTCCGAGAAAAAGCTCAAATAGAGCCTAACGAAGAAGGTGAAATGTCCTTTTTGGATCACCTAGAGGATTTGCGCCGCACTATCATCAAGATGGCTATCACCCTGATAGTCTCCATGCTGCTCTGCTTTAGCTTTGCGCCAAAGCTGATGCAAATACTACGCGGCCCCGTGGACAAGGTATGGCAAACACATGAAGGAGAACACCTCCCCTCCGCCGTGGAGGTGGATGACTGGGTGACAGCAAAAAGCCTAGCCAACGTCCTCCCCGCCCTACCCGAGACCGTACGTCAACAACTGCGCAAGGAATACAGCGAAAAGGTCCTGAGCCTCATCGACCTTGTCCCTATCCTCAAAGCCAGTGAGTTACTGCCCTCTGGAAAGAGAGAAAACTTCATACGCGACAGTCTCGCAGGAGACACAGAGAAACAAGAACTAGCCATCACCCTGCATGAAGAGGGTGCCAAGCTGCGCGATGAAAAATCGGGCGAATCACTGCAACTCATGGGCTCATTCCATCCAGCGGAGACCTTCATGCTGTCCATCTCGCTGGCATTTTTTGGTGGTATAATCGTCTCCTTCCCCCTGCTCATGTATTTCTTGCTTCAATTCATCGTCCCCGGACTTCATGGGCATGAAAAGCGACTACTCTACAAAAGCGTCGCATGGGGCTTTGGACTCTTTTTGGGAGGCTGCGCCTTTGCTTACTTCCTCGTCCTCCCCCGCGTGCTCAGCTTCTTCTACAGCTACTCGCTGAGCATGGGCATAGGTAATGATTGGCGCATAGGTTACTATATTAGTTTCACACTCAAATTAGTATGCGTATTCGGCGCCGTCTTTGAGTTACCCGTACTCGTTATCCCCTTTGTCAAGCTAGGTGTACTGAGTTATGACTTCATGAAACGCACGCGCTCTTACGCTCTCATCGTGTGCTTTGTCATCGCCCTCATCCTAGCCCCTGCGCCCGACCCTGGCACCATGATTATCATGGCCATGCCCATGTATGCGCTCTATGAGCTCTGCATACTCTACGCATGGTATGACAAGCGTAACCGCCTGCGCAAGCAGGGAGAAGAGCTAGCAGAAGCTGACCTCAACGAGGACTCTGACACAGAAAACAAAGAGAAGGCCTAGGGAGCGCTAGGACTACCGCCCCTCCGCATCCCCCTGCTCTGTCCAAATCAGGCGAGAAACATCGTAGCCCCATGTCTCGGCTAGCGTGAGCATGAACTCCCTCTGCTCCTCATCAATATGGGAATCTCTCGCCAAAAACCAAAGCAAATCTGGTGAGCTACCCGCAACAATAGCATATCGGTACTGCGAATCAATGTAAATCACATTATAAGAGCCATAGAACCAGCAGTAGGGAGGCACAAAACTCACCAAGAGATGCCCTTGGGCATTCCCCTCTGGGCGGAAGGCGCGTCCCTTTGCTTGACTCACATCCCCATCATCATCCACGCCAGTATTAAGCACATAGACAGAGCCATTATCTAGCAATGTATACTGCGCTTTCACATGAGAGAGTCCATCTTCAAAGTAATTGGGTAGACGAGCAATCTCATACCAAGTCCCCATATACCGCGGCAAATCCAGACGCGACACAGGCTCAGCTAAAGAGGGCACAGCCCGCGACTCACAAGATGATGAGGCAAGTGGGCAGAGCGACAGCAACAAAATGACTAATGTATGAACAATCATACATAGGAGACGCCCCACGCGCCCTCAACATTCAATAAATGGTAGAAAAACCGCGCACCGCACTACCTATCCCCCTGCTCCACCCAGATAAGTTTTGAGGTATCAAAGCCCTTTGAATTAGCGAGTTCAATCAAATGCGCCTTCTCCTTCTCCGCGACTTGACTATCACGTGCCAAAAACCAGAGAAGATCCCCATCCGATCCTCCAGAAATGATAGCGAATTGATACTGCGTATCAATGTAAATCACATCATAGGAAGCATAAAACCAGCAGTAAGGAGGCACAAAACTCAGCGCAAGATGCCCAGGGTAACTCTCATTAGGAAGGAAGGCTCGTCCCGATACACTTGCGAGTTTCCCCTCCTCATCCACGCCAGAGTTAGTCACATGCACCTTGCCATTATCCATCAGATAATATTGGGCCTTCACATGCGTCAAACCTTCTTCAAAACGATTCGGCAGACGGGCTAACTCATACCAAGTGCCCATATATTTCTTCAAGTCAAGGCTAGCAACCGTTTTAATCGTGCTAGGCGGTTGCTGCGGAGCACAGGAAAAAATCAGCACTGAACACAGCGATAACAACAGCAAGGTCAAGGAGCGGTACATCATAACCTCTATAATGACACATAGAGGCAAATCGTCAACAAAAAAGAGTTGTTAGCTGAATTTTACACTTTTTTTTCATTTTTATCTATTTTTCTCTTGCCAGAATAGAAAAAAGCGATTATAATCCCCCCGCACCCCACCACCGAGTGGGAACAAGTGCAAGTTGGCTCGGTAGCTCAGTCGGTAGAGCAGCGGATTGAAAATCCGCGTGTCGGCGGTTCGAACCCGTCCCGAGCCACTTTTTTTATCCCAAAACAAAAAAACACCTTCGGGGTGTAGCTCAGCCTGGTAGAGCGCCAGCTTTGGGAGCTGGATGTCGTAGGTTCGAATCCTGTCGCCCCGATACAGAAATCAGTAGCATTCCAAAAGAGTGCTACTGATTTTTTTTCTGCTTGATCTCTCGAGATACTCAGGTAGAATACTGTAAGTATGATACGCATCCTCGCATTTATCACAGCCACAGCCCTAGCCACCTTGCTAAGCTCTTGCCTTGGCGGCCATAATAGCTCAACACCAACTATGGATGAGAGCACAGAGCAGGCAGTGCCCATGTCAAGTCAACGCTAAATCCCCACGCAAGCTCTCTTTACAACTTGGGTCAACGCTAAAAACTTGGGTCAACGCTAAAAATTGTGGAATTGCATTTTCTTGACTTATAAAACCAAACT
>CAZRZE010000060.1:0-9799 GCA_964604535.1 uncultured Akkermansia sp. | reverse complement strand
ACTACAACCTCATGGCTATCTCCAAGGCAGCACTTGAGACCAGCAGCATGTACCTTGCCTACGACTTCGGTCGCCGTGAAGCACCAATACGCGTCAACTGCATCTCCGCTGGACCTGTCCAGACACTCGCAGCACGTGGAGTAGGTGGCTTTGGCACCATGTTCAAGGTATACGAAGAACGCTGCCCTCTGCGTCGATCCTGCACATTGGAGGAACTGGGCGCAACAGCTACCTTCCTCGCCAGCGATGGTGCAGCCAGCATCACTGGTCAAGTCATCTACGTTGATGGCGGCTACGAGATCATGGGCATGTAAGCCCTCATATGTCACACAATTTTTAAAAGCTGCGTCTCATATGAGGCGCAGCTTTTTGCTATCGCTGACGGCGGCGGCGCAGTAGCAGTGCAGAAAGCGCAAGAAGGCTGAGACTCGTTGTGCTAGGCTCTGGTGCAATAAATAGTATACGTAAGCCCCCGTTTGAATCAGGCTCTTGCACCACGTAGTGGACATCACGAGTCAAGAGAACCCCGCCTAGGGTGAACTCAACCGAGTAATCTTGATTAAAGCTAGCATTCACATTGCCCGTGCCATCGCTAATAATGAGGTCGAAGTAATCTTCAAAAACAGCACTACCTATCTCGAGGCGGACAACATCAAAATCAAGGGACGTTTCTGGACTGAGTACAATCTGCTCTGCTCCATTGATATCATCCTTATTGGCACCTTGATAAAGCAGCGTTTTTGCATCGACAGTGACAGTGTGAGCTACTCTCAAGAAGTCATCAACAATGATGGTATCAGCATAGACCTGCTGATTACTACTGACGCTTGTATCTCCCATGATAGCAAGATCACCATTTAGTTGCCCTGTAGTGTTAATATTCTGCGAAAGCGTTCCACCCGTAAACTCGATCAAACCTGCGTTGGTGATGCTATGGGCTGTGCTGATATTATCCGCCTTGGAGTTGACTAGCCCGCCAGCTGTAATGGTGAGTGTTCCTCCGTCAAAGCCGCCATGGGTTGTATCCTTGTAAGTCACAGAATTTTCAGTGTAGATATGCTCATATGAGCCTAGAATAAGACCGCCCTGCTGGACCGTAACATCCATATTGCGTATCTCCGCATTAATTTCAACATCATATCTCTGTGAGGAGGTGGAGTCGAGTATGAGAGCACTATCACTCTTAGATTCAATACTATCATCTATGGTAATCTTGTGACCAGTGGTCACTTCTTCTCCATTAATGATTTCTGTACTGTCCTTAGCTCGGAGAGTAATAATACTATCTTCTGCATAAATGGCATTATAATCTCTAACACCTCCAGTGACTGTGTTGCTGGCCGTTTTCCATGTGCCACCTACTAGCTCGTAGTTATCACGCATGAGAACATCATTATTTCGTGCTTCGATGTAAACATGATCAGAGAGTTTAACATAAAATGCGCCACCAAAAGCTTCAGAATTTACATTACCAGTACCAGCCATGTTGCCAGTAATGGTTGCATCTGTAATGTAGAGAGGTGCATCTATGTCTTGTTCAATGAGGTAGAATGCGCCACCATAACCTATAGCGTAATCTGAAAAACTGATATTATTGAGGAACTTTCCCTGAACAGATCCCTTGTCATCTTTGAATGTCGCGCCATAGAGCGCAATTGCCCCTCCTTGGGCTGTACTTGATGCGTTATTACTTAATCCACGAACCGTATTACTGACAAATTCAGCATTAATTGACGACATCTGTCCTTTGAAAAAACGTATCGCACCACCTGCTGAACCACCAGTATAACCGCCCGGTTTATAGGAGGCGGCAGCATGATTGGACTCAAATCTACCCTCGATCGTACCTATTGTAGCGTCAGTACCCACATAGATAGCACCACCATACTCTGCTGAATTATTGGTAAATGTTCCGTACACGTTACCCACAGTTCCACCCGCCACTGATCCTGATACATTGATAGCAGCTCCACGGGCATAGGTTAATCCTGAAACAGTAGTCAGATCATCTGGATAGGTGCAATTATTATTAGAGAAATCAGCGTATATATCACCAACTATGCCACCTGCTTGAATAGATATAGCGGCAGCGTCTGCATTATGCCCATCGCTTTGAACAGAGTTGCCGTTAAATGTGAGTCTGTAATCTTTACTATAACCCGTAAAATTCAGTGTTGCATTCTTCCCTATATAGAATGCTGAACCACCTTCTGCTGATGCTGCACTTTTATCAGTAGTATCGACAAAACCCTTGAATGCTGCAATATTTTTTACGGTGATTGTTGTCTGCTGTGTGAGCTCGATGAATTGATAGCCGTGATGTCCTGCTCCATTGATAATAGTTGATCCATCGCCCTCAATGAGCACAGTCGCTGGCCCCACTCCTGTATACACCTCATAATCACCTTTCAGGGTTGTTTCCTCTACAGTATAATCGTAGTGACTTTTCATATTAGCAGCAGAGGACAATTCCGCAGTAATAGAAAAAAGCACGGCAGCGAACATGCTGCAACAAAATTTTGAAATAAAATTTAATTTCATGTAAATGGGTTAGAAGGGGATGAACAAAATAACAAAAAATTAATTTTAAAGCAAGAATAATATCGTAACTAACAATATTTTATTTTCAATATTATGCAAAATTATACAATTTAAATTTTTATTTTTCAACTAGTTACATCTTACACCCTAAACAACAAACACTATAACCACCCCCTAATTAGACAAACAATTACAATGGTGAGAGGCGAAGAAAAAAGAGCATCTCGTTTGAGATGCCCTTTTTTATTGATTTAATGTATGCGTGATTATTGAGTCACCCAGATGGTTTGTTCGCGCTCTGGACCAACGCCAATAGAGCCCACTGGGCAGCCTATGACTTCGCCAAATCGCTTGATGTAGGCCTTGCACTTTTCCGGGATTTCTTCCCATGTTGTACACTTGGTTGTATCTTCTAACCAGCCTTCTACCTCTTCGTAGATGGGGACGCACTTTTCGAGGTCTTCGATGAGGGCGGGAGGGTACAGAAGTACCTTGTCACCCAACTGGTAGCCTGTGCAGATTTTAATCACAGGCATTTCATCAAGACCATCGACGTTGGTCATCGCCATTTCATTAAATCCATTGAACATGGTGGAATAGCGCAGCACAACACCGTCAGCCCAACCGCAACGGCGGGCACGACCTGTTGTTGCACCAAACTCACGTCCCAAGCCGTGGAGGTAATCAGAAAGTCCTTCATCCTCTGTTGTGAGAGGACCTGCACCTACGCGGGTGGTGTATGCCTTGCACACGCCAATGATTTTGTCTATGCGTGTTGGCGCAACGCCAGAGCCTGTGCAGCATCCACCAGCACTGGTGTTAGAGCTAGTAACAAAGGGATAAGTACCAAAATCGATGTCAAGCATCGCGCCCTGTGCTCCTTCAAAGAGAACAGTCTTGTTAGCCTTGATAGCGTCGTTGACCAGAGGAATGGTGTCGGTGATGTGGGGGCGCAGAACGTCTGCGGCTTCCATGACCACGTCGATTGTTTCCTTGGGGTCAGCTGCTGGCCAGCCGAGGCGCACTAGCTCATCATTAGCTGTCTTGATGCTTTTTTCGAGCACTGTGAGAAGGCGATCTCTGTCAACAAAGTCAATCATGCGTATGCCTATGCGGCGTGCCTTGTTGGAGTAGGCTGGGCCAATGCCCTGCTTTGTTGTGCCGATTTTTTGGTCGCCGAGGGCTTCTTCTTGCGCTGCATCAATCTCGCGCAGGATGGGAAGCACCACGTGGGCGCGGTCGGAGATGACGAGGTTTTCGGGTGTGACACTCACACCTCTGCCACGAAGCATCTCTATCTCTTCTACAAGAGAACTAGGATTGATAACAACACCGTTAGCAATCACATTGAGTTTTCCTGGCCACAGAATGCCAGAGGGCACAAGGTGAAGGACATACTTCTGACCGTTAGCAATTACTGTGTGACCTGCATTGCTACCACCTTGACTGCGTACAACGCAGTCTGCCGTTTCTGTGAGAAAGTCGATGACTTTTCCCTTTCCTTCATCGCCCCATTGGGAGCCAATTACGAGTGTATTCATGTTGATTAAAGATTTGCTAAATGTTAAAAATTAGGATTGGTAGGCACCTGCTTTGAATTCTTCTATCAGCCCGATGAACTCATCAAAAAAGTAAGTGGCGTCCTTGGGACCAGGTGCAGCCTCTGGGTGGTACTGCACACAGAAGACTGGTATCTTTGTGTGGCGCACGCCCTCAATTGTTCCATCATTGAGGTTGATATGGGTGACTTCCACATCGCTGCTCAGGCTGTCAGGATCAACGGCAAAGCCATGATTCTGGGAGGTGATAGCCACCTTGCCTGTACGCAGGTCCTTCACAGGATGATTACCACCACGGTGACCGAACTTCAGCTTGAAGGTCTTTCCACCAAAGGCATGGGCAAGCAGCTGATGACCAAGGCAGATGCCAAAGATAGGCAACTTGCCCAGCAATGCCTCAATCTGGGCATGGATGCGTGGGAGTGCGGATGGATCACCAGGTCCATTGGAAAGGAAGAGTCCATCCATATTCATGGCAAGGATTTCCTCCGCAGGCGTGTAGGCATTGACCAAGGTGACATGGAAGCCCGCGCGACGTAGACTGCGCAGGATGTTACGCTTGATACCAAAGTCGTAAGCGACGATATTGTACTTCACAGGAGGCAGCTCGCTGTAGGTACCCATATCACCAGCGGTCTTGTTAGGTAGCTTCCAGTCGCGGGATTCTTCCGACCACTCGTAGCTTTCCTGTGTGGAGACCTCTGTGACAAAGTCACTGCCGCTCATGGGAGCAGAAGCCAGCGCATGCGCGACTGCTTCGTCTGCTGTCATCTCTGTGGTCAGCGTAGCGCGTTGTGCCCCGTGGGTGCGCAGGTGCTTGGTGAGTCGGCGTGTATCAATGCCCTCTATACCGAGGATATTGTGACGTGCCATCCAGTCACCCAGTGGCTCATTGCTGCGCCAGTTGGAGTGCAGGCGTGCTAGCTCTCCAATGACAAAGCCGCGTACCTGTGGGCCGCAGCTTTCATTGTCTTCTTCACAAATACCATAATTACCAATGAGAGGATAAGTCATCGTCACGATTTGACCTCTGTAGGAGGGGTCGGTGATGATTTCTTGATACCCAGTCATGGAGGTGTTAAAACAGGCTTCGCCTGTTGTCGTCCCCACTGCCCCGAAGGATATACCTTCGAATATTGTTCCGTCTTCTAGTGCAAGAATAGCTTTCATTCAGTTCTCGGTTTAGCCGTGCAATTGTATCAAGGCTAAAATAAATTTGCAAGTGAATTTTAAAATAATGGCAAAGTTTTCATTCAAAGACGAGAGGAAACTGCCCTGCAAGCGGGTAGTCTTTCACCTCAATGAGCTCTACACCATACTGTGCTGCGATGACAGGTGCTTGGGAAGCAGCGTAGGCCTGCGCGTAATAAATAATTTTGACCCCATGGGCGCAAAGTGCCTGCATGCAGGAGGTGCAGGGCATGGTGGTGCAGGCTACGCGGTAGGCCTCCCCTCGCTTGATGAGGCTACAGAGGTTGATTTCTGCGTGCAGCATGAACTTCTGACGCTCATCGCGAGATGCCCAAAAGCCCTCCGAGGCAACAAAGCCAGGGTAGAGTCCATTGTAAGCGGTACCAATGACACGATTGTCCTTGTCTAGCGCGGCAGCACCCACCTTGCGGTATGGGTCTTCGGAGCGTAGGGCGGCAACATGCGCAAGGCACATGGCGTATTCTGGTATGGAGAGTCGTTGCGACATGATAGGGTTTTATGTTTGAGTTTCTTCTTCGATGAGAGTTTCTGTTTGGGAGAGATGCTTTTCAGGAATGCTTTTGTTAGGAGTCACACCCAGTCCCTTTATCTTTTCAAAACGGGCAATGATATTCCCTCGTCCTGTACAGAGATACTTATGCGCTTCCTCGTAGTGTGCATGAGCCTTTTCTAGACTGGATTCCACCTGATCCATTTTTGCTAAGAAGGTGACAAACTTGTCGTAAATCTTCCCACAATCATCCACGATATGTTGGATATTATCCACCTGCCTATGCTGCTGCCAGAGGCTATAGCACAGCTTGATTGCCATGAGGAGATTGGCTGGACTGATGAGGAGTATACGCGACTGCTGCGCCTCCTCCAATAACTCGGGGCTTTGTGTGATAGCAGCTATGTAGGCTGCCTCATTGGGGATGAAGAGCAGGACATAGGGGAAGTCTCCCAGCTCTATGTAGTCCTTTTGCGCAATCTCTTTGATATGCTGTCGCAGGGAGAGGCTGTGGCTCTTTGCCTCTTGCAATCGACTTTGCTCATCCGTTGCCTGCACCAATCTGCTGTAGGCAGTGAGGGAAACTTTTGCGTCAATGATGAGCTTTTGCCCTTGTGGGAACTTGACAATGAGGTCGGGACGCAGTTGCTTTCCACCGCCCACATCTATACTCACCTGCGTGTCATATTCTATGCCCTTGCGCAGACCCGAGTGGGTGAGCAGGCTTTCCAGCACCATCTCTCCCCAGTCGCCCTGCACCTTGTTGTTGCCCTTGAGGGCTTGGGCTAGCTCCACGGCATCAGAGCCTATCTGCTCTGTGCGCTCCATAAGCTGGCGTAGGTGAGAATTGAGCTGCGTTTTGCTCTCAGCATCCTGCACGCGTGCATCCTGCACAGACTTGTTCAATTTTCCCAGCTGATCTGCCAGTGGGGAAAGCAGACTGCCCAGCTGCTCCTTATTCTGCTGCTGGAGGTTTTCGCTTTTTTGGATCAGTTGCTCATTGGCTAGGGCTTGGAATTGCTCCCTAGCCTTTTCCTGCGTGAGGCGCAGCTCTTGCAGGCGTTCTTCGTAGCCTTCTTTCTGCTGCTGTAGCTTTTCTTCTAGGTGCTCAGCACGCAGCTGCGCTTCTTTTTGTGCGAGCAGGCTTTCTTGCTGCTTTCTATCCGACTCTCTGCGAGAGCTAATACCCCATGCGTAGACCAATAGCCCCGCAAGCAGAGCCGATGCCAAAGACGCTAGAATAAGAGTGCTCATACACAGTAGTCTAGCTCTCTTTGATTGAGCTGACAAGCATAAAGAGAAAAGCCCGCGTCCTATCTGTTTTGAAATGTTATATTAAGACCTATTGACCAAAGGATTAAGTTAGAATATGCTTCATTTACACGCTATATGAAAATCCATCCCACACTTCGCCCTTTCATCCTTGCCGCAATCATTTCTTCTATTGTCCCCTGCTACGCTGCGCCTACAACTGTAGTTGGCACAGGAGAAATTATCACAAGCAATGCTGGTCTGCCCCTCAGCTCCCAAAGTTACAGCAACACCCTTGATACAGGTTTTTGGGTTGGTGTTGGTTTTTCGCAACTGACGGATGCCAGTGCAATCGTTCTCGGCTCAGAAGATACGATTAGCGTCACCAATCTGAGCAATAATTCAAATTCTGGAGCAACGGGCATTCTCCTGAGTCAATCGACACTAGGGACAATAAATGGTACACTATCGGTAACAGGCGAAGCCGATGCACGCGCACTTTGGCTGACGAGCACGGATAGCTTTGACAGCGACAACAGCACAGCCCTCAGCTCCTCTCTGGCTGTATTTTCTGGTTCTCTCAACGCGACCGCTGAAAGTGGAACCGCCTACGGCATTTATTTATTCGATAGTACACTAGGTGATATTGAATCTACAACAATCACCACAACAGCTATGGGTGGTGGAGCTGTTGGCATCAACCTCTCGGGCACGAGCACTATAAGCGACCTCTCTGGCACAACAATTAAAGCAAGCGCCTCCAACGCAGGAACAGTCGTTGGTACATCCATAGGTATTTTGGTAAGAGACAGCGCGACGGTAGGCAGCTTTGATAATATCATCATCAACTCATCCACCAGTTCAGAATCGTCATCAGCTTCTGGTATATCTATGCTATCAATCGTGGAGAATAGTAGCTATCAAAACATGAATATCTCCGTCTCTGGGATCGCAGGGCAGCTCAATCTCGTCAGCGCGCGCTTTACGCCAGCCTCTCAAGCAGATTTCATCACCCTGTCAGGGGATTTTAACATGAGCTCCAATAATGAAAGCGGTAACAATTCTTACAGTGTAGGCTATTTGCTGGGCACAGCCCTTTCTGACACATCTGCCAGTGTTGGCATTAAAAATAGCGGCATGACTGGCACATCCATGGGCTTTTTGCTCGACTGGGATAATACCAATCTGAATGTCCAGCGCAATTATGGATTTACAGCGGGCGTAGCTATTATTGGAACAGCTGCCGTTACCGCCTTGGATTTGCAAGGAACGGTAGTCACTGCGGGCAATAGCATCACCACCTCTGTAGAATCGGGCGCGGTAGTAGCAGCCTTTTTGCAAGGAGTTGACCTCAGTGAAGGCGCACTTTATGGTACATTAAATGCAACGGCCACAGAAGGCATCGCCGTGGGACTCGGTACAGTGGGATCGGATCTTTCTGTCTTCGTCAATCCCACATTCAATTTTCCCATCATCACCCAGATTGACACCAACTCCACCATCAATCAAATTGGCGGTATTATCAATGTAGAAGTGGAAAATGAGACCGCAGCCGAGACCCTAGCAGTCGGTGTCCAATTAGGCAATGTCAACACAGCTGGTAATGCAGCAAGAGCAGCGGAGTACTACAAAACAACGATGACTGGCAATTTATCTGGCGTCATCTCTGTTCAACTCAACGACACGCAGAGTGGAGATGTCACTCTCCAATCAGGCAATATTGTCGCGGGCATTATCAACTATGGTAGCGTGACCGATGCAGAGGCTGCAGCGGTGTTTACTGATGGCACATTAGGCGCAGACGTGCTGCGCTTTGACGCGAGAGCAAATACGCAAAACGCCGACCCAGAAGGCACACGCGTTTCCTCCCTCATCTACAGTACAGATAGCTCCACCAATGCACTTTCTCTAGTGGGTCTCGGTCAGGCTGTGCAAAGCTTAGTTGGTGACATAGAAATGACTACGCGAGTCGCAGATGGTTCAACAGCTAGCGTCATATCAACAACCAGTAGCAATAGGGTGAACTTGCAAGGTAATCTGGTAGCGGGCTCTACAGGGACACAGGCTCTTCGCTTTCAGGAGGGGCATTTCCTTGTCAGCTCCAATAGATGGGTGGCAGCAGAGGAAGTCAGCTTTGGTACAGTGCCTAGCTCTGTTGATGAGCTCTATGCTATAACCAGTGTACAGCTTAGCAACATCGTGACCGTCTCATCACGAAGCACGAACACGACAGTGGACAACTCTTTAAGCATTACAAGCAGCACACTGAGCTTCACTGGCAATAATACCTCCGATGTCTCCCAGCTCATCGTGGGAATAGATATGACGCTAGAATTAGAGAATCTCACCGACGTGTATGTGTATCTATACGGCACGCAGGCAGATTATGAAAACTCCATCGTCTATTTCCTTGACGCGCGCGAGACCGATTTCTTTGACGCGGACAATACAGGCATCACCTACCACCTCTCTTTATCGGGCAGCACGGTCACTCAGACAGATGAGTTTGAAATCAGGCATGATGAAACAGGCATTTACCTCTACAGCCTCTCACCCTTTGTCCCAGAGCCCAGCACTGCCATGCTAAGTCTGGTTGCTCTACTAGGTCTGCTGGGCTACAGACGCAGAGCAATATAAAAAAAGCACTTTTCTAGGAGGCCGTATTAGGCTATACTCTGTCCATGGCACGTATTCTCATTGCACTGAGCGGCGGCGTTGATAGCGCGGCAGCTGCTGCCCTTCTAGT
>CAZRZE010000059.1:0-9880 GCA_964604535.1 uncultured Akkermansia sp. | reverse complement strand
AACTCCCGCACCCTGCAAGTATTCTACAAGGGCAAGACCATAGCCGATGTCCTCAACATGAGCATGGAAGAAGCGGCAGAATTCTTTGCCTCGCAGGCACGACTGGCAGAACCCTTGCGCCTCCTCTGCGAAACAGGCTTGGGTTACCTCAGCCTAGGACAGGCCAGCAACACCCTCTCAGGTGGTGAGGCACAACGTATCAAGCTAGTGACAGAGCTGATTAAAGGCCGTCGCGCTACCCTCACAGCCATCAAGCGCGGACGCGCCCTGCCAGAGGATATCTACCTCATCGAAGAACCCACCATAGGACTGCATCCGCATGATGTCCGCCTCCTCATCAAGGTGCTGCGCCGCCTCGTGGAGATGGGCAACACCGTCGTCGTCATAGAGCATAACCTGCAGCTCATCGCAGAGGCTGACTACATCATCGACATGGGCCCCGAGGCAGGAGATGCGGGCGGAACAATAGTCACACAGGGCAGCGTGAAGCAGGTAGCCAAGCACGCTAGCAGCTCCACCGCCGTCTATCTAAGAGAGGAACTTCAATAGGAAAGCTTCTCGCTTGCAATGAGGGGGAGGACTCTGTTATGATGCTAGTCAACCTATCAATCCCCCCATCATATGAAATCAGAATGGCTCGGCCGATTAAAGCATCTCGAAAACACCCTTATCCGCGACTTTTATCACCCCTTGGGTAGCCTGCGCTTTTCTGGCTTTGTCACTAATAAAAATTTAAGTCTCAAAGAAGCAGCCTTGCTTCCCCAGTCGCCTATCAACACAGGTGATGTCTGGGGCAAGGAATGGCACTATGCTTGGGTCTTTGCCACCATAGAAGCACCGGCTGAAGTCAAGGGAGAACGCCTCATTATGAACCTGAACTTGGGCGGAGAGGCTACCCTCTTCCTCAATGGCAGCACCTTTGGTACGAGGCGTGGTGATGTTGTTTATAAAAAGCACCAGTACTATATGGACCAAGTACTCACCCCCTGTGCCGAGGGTGGTGAGTCCTACCAACTAGCCTGTGAGGTCTATGCAGGTCATCCCATGCCCATGTCGCCACTGGGTGCTTGCGCAACTGGTCCTATCTTTCCAGAGGAAGAGGCTACAGCCGTCTCCCTCAGTCCCGCCTGCATGGGCGAAAACAGCTATGGCATATGGAATGAAGAGGCCTACCAGCTCTGGCTGGATGTACTCATGCTGCGCGAGATTATGCAGGAAAGCGATCCCAATAGCTTCCGCGTGGAAGACATTGAATACGGTCTGCAAAAACTACTTGTGGAGCTAGATATGGAGCAACCTCTCCCCGCCCGCCGCCGTGCCTACGTGGCAGCGAGGGAGCTGATTGCCCCCCTGATGGCAGCCAAGAATGGCAGCTCTGCGCCACAGGTCTATGCCATTGCTAATTCCCACCTTGATATGGCTTGGCTATGGGATCTGGATGTGACGCGTCGCAAGACAGCGCGTACCTTTGCCGCGCAACTGCGCCTTCTCGATGAGTACGAGGAGATGAAGTTCATCCACAGCCAACCTGTTTCCTACGAAATGTGCCGCGAGCACTATCCCGATCTTTTTGAGAAAATCAAGCAGAAGGTGCGCAGCGGTCAATGGATAGCCGATGGGGCGATGTGGATAGAACCCGATACAAATCTTTCTTCGGGTGAGTCACTGGTGCGCCAATTCCTCTACGGCAAGCGTTATTTTAAGGAGGTCTTTGGTGTGGATAGCAAGCTTTGCTGGCTGCCAGATACCTTTGGCTACTCAGCGGTGCTTCCGCAAATTCTCAAATCATGCCAAGTGGACTACCTCACAACCCAGAAAATCTACTGGACATACAATGACTCCCAAAAGTTCCCGCACCACGCCTTCTGTTGGGAAGGGATGGATGGCAGCAAAATCAACTCCTATGTTCACAGGGAGTATGAATCCATGGTGAATCCCGCCGCGGTGATGAAGCATTGGAACAACCGCATGAGGCGTGATGGTACGGGCAAGTTCTTGATGCCCTTTGGCTACGGAGATGGCGGCTGCGGTCCCACACGAGATGATATGGAGCAGATACGCCGCAGCGAAGACTTGGAGGGTACGCCCAAAATCAGCTACACCACGCCCTATGACTTCATGAAGGACTTGGAGGAGACTAGCTCTGTCTTTGATAACTGCTACACGGGCGAGCTCTACTTTGCCTGTCACCGTGGTACCTACACGACCCAAGCGTCCACAAAGCGTGATAACAGAAAGACAGAAATTGCCCTACACGAGGCAGAACTATGGAGCAGCATCAGCAACTGGCAACACACTGCCCCCTACCAAGCGGAGAAAATTGAAGTCGCGTGGAAAAAGGTTCTTCTCAACCAGTTCCATGACATCCTACCCGGTAGCAGTATTGCCAAGGTCTACGAAGACGCAGCAGCGCATTACAAGGAGGTCTTTGCGAGCTGTGATGAGCTCATCTCAGAGGCTCAGGCAGGCATAGTGCAGGACAGTGAGTCTTTGACGCTCTTTAACGGCACTTCCTTCGCTAGGGAGGGACTTGTCTCTCTGCCTCCAGCCTTTGCCCACGGGGCGCAGTATCTTGATGGGGAAAGTATCCCCTGCGCAGCATACGGGGAAGAAGTCCTCGCCACCCTGCGCATCCCTGCTTATGGTCATGTGTCTATAAGCCCCGCTCAGGTGGAAGCAGCTGCGACTGCTGTCAGTCTCCACGCTTTGGAGGGTGGCGCTTACCGCCTTGAAAACGAGAAAATTATTGTGCAGGTGGAGTGCGATGGCACGCTTTCCTCCGTGCAGCTGAAGTCCTCTGGTGCGTCCTTCCTCAATGAGCGCGGCAATCAATTCCGACTCTTCCGTGATGTGCCGCGCATGTTTGATGCTTGGGATATTGATAGCATGACAGAGCAATGTGAGGTAGATTTAAGCGATTCTTGCATTTCCGTTACTCCTCACTTGCAGAGTGCCTTGAAGGTAAGCCTCAAGCTGGAGCGCGATATACTGAACTCCAAGCTAGTGCAGTACATTTCGCTCTCTGCTGGGGCACACTGTGTTGACTTTGAAACCAGTGTTGATTGGAAGGAGCTGCACAAGTTGCTCAAGGTTTCCTTTGCCACGGGTGTACAGTGTACGGAGGGACGCAATCAGATACAATTCGGCTTTATCAAACGCCCCACTCACCGCAGCAATGACTTTGACGCTGATCGCTTTGAGGTATGCAACCACTTTTACACAGCGCTTTGTGATGAAGGGCGTGGTGCTGCCCTCATCAATGAGAGCAAGTACGGCATAGGCATGCTGGGTGATGAGCTGTCCCTCACCCTTTTGAAGGCTGGAGGGCATCCCGAGTTCCGTTCTGACAACCATATGCATCACTTTTCCTACAGCTACAGCGTTTGGGAGGACACTTGGATGGACTGCTCCCTGTTGCAAGATGCCTACCACTACAACTACCCAGTGCTGCGCCAAGCAGGCAGCGCGCCAACGCTCTCTTACTTCGAGCTAAGCAAGAATCATGTCGTGCTAGAAAGCGTCAAGCTAGCAGAGGACGGCAGCGGTGATATGATACTGCGCCTCTACGAGGCAAAGCAAGCAGCCTGCAAGTGCGAGCTGCGCTGCGCTCTTGACCTCAACGCGGTCATCCCCTGCGACATGCTGGAAAATAAAATAGGAGAGACATTGAAAATGACGGATAAATCTGTACATCTGAGCTTCCGCCCCTTCGAGATCAAGACGCTGCGTTTGAAACGCTAAACATGCCTCAGAATTATATTGTGACATCGCGACATATATGATAGATTTGATACATAAGTCTTTTTAACATCATGAATCGTATCTTTTTTCTTGCTTGCTCCGTTCTTATTGCTCCGCTATGTGCAGAAAATCAGCCACTATGGTTGCGTTACCCCTCTATTTCACCAGATGGAAAAAACGTCGTTTTTGCCTACAAGGGTGATTTGTTCTTGGTATCCAGCTCCGGTGGTAGTGCAAAGCAACTGACAACGCACCCAGCCTATGATTCCTACCCTATCTGGTCACCCAATTCGCAGCAGATAGCATTTAGCTCTGCACGCAACGGAGCAATGGATATTTATACGCTTCCTATTAGCGGCGGTACTCCTACGCGTTTGACCTATTTTACAGGTTTTGCCGTACCCAATGCCTATACCCCCGATGGCAAGCATATTCTTTATAATGAAAATATCACACCAGCACAGAATTATGGAGAGTTCCCGAAGTGGGGGCAGGTCTATTCTGTTCCTGTAGAAGGCGGGCGTTCCAAGCAGTTCATGAGCTTTCCTGCATATAATGTGGACTTCAACCAGTCAGGTGACCAGATTATCTACCATGACATGAAGGGCTACGAAAATGAATGGCGCAAAGATCATACTTCCTCTGTATGTCGCGATATTTGGCATCATAATCTCAAGACGGGAAAGTTCACCAACCTGAGTAAAAAGCAGGTGGAAGATAGGCAGCCTGTTTTCTCCCCAGATGAAAATAAGCTCTATTTCCTCAGTGAGCGATTTGGTGATTTCAATATCTGCGAGATGAATCTAGCCCAGCCCGAGCAAATCAAGCAAATCACGCATTTTGAAAATCATCCCGTGCGCTTCCTGACCAGCTCTGATGAAGGACGGCTCTGCTTTAGCTTTGATGGCGAAATATACACAATGAGGCCTAATGAGGCACCGCAAAAACTCAATATCAGCATCATAGCAGATGATACTGAGGCCACCGCAATTGAGCGCACCCACCGCTCCGGCGCAAGCGAGATTGCAGTCTCTCCTTCTGGCAAGGAGTTTGCCTTCATCCTACGTGGGGACGTCTTTGTTGCCAATGCACAATTTGGCACCAGCAAGCGTATCACCAACACAGCCGCTCTGGAAAGAGATGTTCACTTCTCTCCCGATGGTCGTTCTCTTGTCTATTCCTCACATCGTAGCGGTCAGTGGAACCTCTACACAACGCGCATCAAGAACAAGCTTGAAAAATCCTTTGCCTACGCCAATGAGCTAGTCGAAGAAGCACTCGTCGTTGGCGCATCTGCTTGCTTCCAAGCGCAGTATTCCCCAACGGGCAAGGAAATAGCCTTTTTGCGAAATCGCACTGAAATAGTTGTCATTGATGTGGCAAGCAAGCGCAGCCGTGTTGTTTTGCCAGCTCATTTCAACTACTCTTATTCTGACGGTGATCAGTCTTTTGAGTGGTCACCAAATGGGGAATGGATATTGGCAAAATTCTTTGAACAGGGAGGATGGCAGCACACGGATATAGCATTGGTAAAGGCTGATGGCTCTGGCGAAAAATACAATCTCACCAGCAGCGGTTACGCCGATGCCAATCCTCGCTGGGTGATGAACGGCAAGGCCATCATTTGGAGCTCTGATAGGCAGGGCATGCGCAGCCATGGTAGCTGGGGAGCTCAGAGAGATGTCTACGCGCTCTTCCTCACAGACGAAAGCTACAGAGAATTTAATATGTCCAAGGAGGAAAGAGCCCTCTACCAACTTGAAAGAAACGAAAGCCCCCCCCAAGAGAAGAAATCCGCTCCTGCCGCCGAGGCAATCACCCCGCTGGCTAATGCTATTATCGGTATGATGCGCAAGGCAAAGCCTAAAACTGCAACCGAAGCAGTACCAAAAGTAAAGCCTGCTAAAAAAGCCCCTGTTGGTCTTGATATTGATTTAGACGGATTTGAGGAACGCACCATGCGCCTCACCATCCATTCTTCCCAATTGGGCGATGCTATTCTCACTAGGGATGGCAAGAAGCTCTACTACCTCGCAGCCTTTGAAAAGGGCTTCAACCTATGGGTGCATAACTTCGAGGACAAGAGCACCAGAATGCTTTCCAAGGTGGAAACGGATGGTTCTTTAGAACTTTCTTCCGATGGAAGGACGCTCTACCTCTTGACCAGAGATAGAATCATGACCATTGACCCCAACAATGGCTCTACCAGACCGCTGAGCTACGTCGCAGAATTCGAGCACAAGCCCAAGGCGGAGCGCGCTGGTCTCTTTTACTATGTCTGGCAGCAAATCAATGACCGATTCTATGACAAGGAGTTCAAGAATATTGATTGGGCTTACTTCAAAAAAAGCTATGAACGCTTCTTGCCTCATATCAACAATAACTATGACTTTAGCGATCTGCTTTCAGAAATGCTAGGTGAGCTCAACACATCACACACAGGAGCAATGTTCCGCGAGCGTGCCACACGCGCAGCGACTGCTTCCTTGGGCGCATTCTATGATGAAAGCTACGAAAAGGACGGTCTCAAAATAGCAGAAATTATAGAGCGAGGTCCTCTTTCCGAGGCACGCCGCATTAAGGCGGGCATGATTATCAAAGCCATAGACAATAATACGATCAAGGCAGGCAAAGATTACTTCGCCCTATTGCAGGGTAAGGCGAACAAGCGCGTTCGTCTGCATATCTATGACCCAGAGAAAAAAGAAAGCTTCAATACCTATGTCAAACCCATAGCCCATGGCGCGCAAAATGCGCTGCTCTACAAGCGTTGGGTCGAGCAGAGAAAAGAAATGGTAGAGAAGCTTTCCGATGGTCAACTGGGCTATATCCATGTGGCGCAGATGAATAGCCCCAGCTTCCGCAAGGCTTATTCAGAAGTTCTCGGACGCTACCGCAATAGCAAAGCTATTGTTATTGATACACGATTCAACGGTGGCGGCTGGTTGCACGAAGATTTGGCCCACCTGTTCAACGGCAAAGAATATGCTCAATTTGTCCCTCGCGGTCAATACATAGGCAGCGACCCTATCACACAATGGACAAAACCTTCTATAGTCATCATGAGTGAGGGTAACTACAGCAACGCGCACGGCTTCCCATGGCTCTACAAGGAGCTCAACATTGGCAAACTAGTTGGTGCACCTGTACCTGGTACAATGACAGCTGTCTGGTGGGATCGCATGATGAATGGCGTCACCTTCGGTCTGCCCCAAGTAGGGATGATTGACCGTCAGGGTAGGTATCTCGAAAACTTGCAATTAGAGCCCGATATCGAGGTATACAATCACCCCAGCGATGCCTTACAGGGCAAGGACGCACAGCTGGAAGCAGCCGTACAAAGTCTGCTCCAAAATTTGGCCGAGGATAAAACAGAACCATTCTCAGCCATGCGACGCTAATTGGCTGCCTAAGTGGCTGCCTAAGTGGAGGCTTTTTTCATTGCCATAGGGCTGCAAATGCAGTAGAATACCCCCGCTATGACAACTGAGAAAAAACTCCGCTTGGCCGTTCTGGGCTCTGGCTCTGGTTCCAATGCCCAATCCTTCATCGACTCTATTGAGCAAGGAAAGCTCAATGCGGAGATTGTCATCATCCTCTCGGACATACCCAACGCAACCATCCTTGATAGGGCAGCGCGTTATCAAATACCAGCCGAAGTAATCGACTGTCAGGGTTTTAAGAACAAATTCCCCGAGGAGGCGCAACTCGCCCTCGCGGCAAAGCTCCAAGCCCTTGACATAGATTTCATCTGCTTGGCTGGCTTCATGCGTCTGGTAAAAGAACCCCTGCTCTCCGCCTTCCCCAACCGCATTCTCAACATACACCCTTCCCTGCTGCCAGATTTCCCTGGTATAGCCGCATGGAAGCAAGCCCTAGAAGCAGGTGCTAGCCGCGCTGGCTGCACCGTTCACTACGTCGATGCTGGCATGGATACAGGCGAAATCATCATGCAAGCCCAAGTCCCTGTATTGCCAGATGACACGGCAGAATCCCTGCATGCCCGCATACAGGTACAAGAGCATATCCTCTACCCCGCAGCCTTGCTATCGGCAGCTGCGAGACTCGCACATTAAGCTTTGTTCAACGTTAATGCGACTGCATCGCTCTGTGGTAACAGGCGAGTGTTTCATCAGCACAGCGTCGCCATGAAAAGTCCTTCAGACGTAACTCGCCTCGGCGTATGTATTCCTCTCGACGGCTGCTGTCTTCTGCCATTTGCTGGATGCGGTGGGTGATTTCCTCTGTATTGAAGGGGTCAAAGAAGACAGCCCCCTCACCCGCAATCTCGGGGAAGCAGCTGGCATCCGCGCAGAGCACAGGGCAGCCACAGGCGTAGGCCTCGAGGATGGGTAAGCCAAAGCCCTCATACTCCGATGGGTAGACAAAGCAGATGGCACGGTTATACATGATAGCAAGTTCATCATCACTCACCCACATCTGCTTCACACGCGACTCTATACCCATCTCATGGATGATTTTAGACTCTTCCTCCGAGAAGGGACCTCCTCCTGCGCAGAGCAGGTGCAGGTCGCGATCTTTTTCCATGAGGGGACGCATGGCTTGCACCATGCGCGCGAAGTTCTTGTACTTGTTACGCAGTCCTACAAAGAGAACATAGCGTTCTGGCAGCTCTATGGTCACCAGCTCCGGATGCACGGGCATGAAGAGGGAATTTCCGTGATGGACGACATCAATTTTTTCCGCTGGCGTGCCACAGAGGCGTATGAGATCGTCCTTCGTCTGCTGGGAGATGGCTATCACGCGATCAGCGCGCTCTACCATGAGCTTCTTGCGCTCTGCCGAAGGGTCAGAGACAGGAAAACTATCGGGGCGCAGCTCATGCGTCATGTCATGCACAGTGACTACGAGAGGTTTTCCCTTCAAATGCCGCAGCAACTCGGTAGAATTATTATGTGTGGGGTGAACGATGTCAAAGTCTGTGCGCTTCATAGCAGCCACGCCCTCCCAACGACGCAAAAAGCGGGTGAACAAATCGGCCTTAGCGCTATTCTTTCCCATGTTGTACACGGTCTTGATATACCAAGGCGCTAGGGGGGTCTCTGCGGAGGTCTTGGCAAAGTAGCTTGCATTAAGCAGGTACTCTGTCGGTGTGTCTGTGATAGGGATATGGACATCATGCCCCATAGCAAAGAGCTCTCGTGTCAGCTCACATACATAGCGACCCACACCACTGATACGCCTATCCCAAAAGGTGCGCGGGTGCATGAAAATAGATAAAGGAGAAGTCATAAGTCAAATTATTTTTTAAGACGGCGATAAAGGGCGAGGCAACGAGCAAAAAGAGGCATGGGCAGCAGGCGCAACCAACTAAAAAGTCCGCGCAGATGCTGTCTTTTCTTCACCCCAAGGCGGTAGAACATCCCCTTGCGCCAGTAATCTTTGTAATCTTGCCTCTGCTGCATATCCTGCTGCAAGCTCTGCATGAAGGGCGCATACTCGGCTGCATCTTCGCACGTGGAAAGGTATTTTTGGTAGGCCGCAATATCCTCCTGCATGGGCTGCCAAGTGATATTGTAGTACTTATCGTTAAAGCCTTCTAGGCGCATGATAGCAGCGTAGCCACGACTGTTGTCGTCACCGCCACGACTCATGTTCTCACTGCCCATACGCATCATGACATTGACGGCATTTTCTATGTAAACTCCGTAGCCGAGAAGATTGGCACGGTTGTAACAGCATAGGTCATCGACATAGTAGCCCTCTGGGTGTAGATTGCCAAACTGGTCGTAGACAGAGCGATGCCATGCCTTGTATGAATACTTGATGGGGTCTCTACCTCTAACGGCCTCATAGCCCTGCTTCACATTGGCGAGGCGGTAGTGTGTATCCTTTTGGCGAGAGGGGCAGAGGCTCTCCGCAAGTATGGCTTCATCTTCCGCATCGGTGAACATCTTCACCCCCGTGACCACGTAGGTACAATCGGGATGGGCAGCTATGGCTTCGCCTATAAGGGTGCAACGATCTATGGAAGAGTAGTCATCATCATCCGCGCGTATCATCCAATCACTGCTGACAAACTGGAAGGCATGGTTCGTATGCCTCGCCAGATGCCCATTCTTTGGGGTCTGGGTGACAATGACCTTGTGCGGTCCTTGGTAGGCGGCGGCGCATTCCT
>CAZRZE010000058.1:0-9970 GCA_964604535.1 uncultured Akkermansia sp. | reverse complement strand
CTCAGGATTTCTGCCCTGTCTCCCCATTCTCGGGTGAAGCTGTCGCTGGGGTTCAAGAGGATGCTTTTGTCGCTGATTCCCATCATGGGTAGGTCGGCGCGGCTGTTTGTGTAGGTGTAGTCGGATCTGGTGATTTTGACCTACATGAAAATCGAGGAAAGTTATAGCTGGAATCTGTCAAATCTTGTAGTATCCCCACGAATAAATCTCTTTGCAAGATACCATGCACTATTTAAACTGCCTTGCGTCTTTTGCGGGCAAGAAATCCCGCTAGTGCAAGTATACTAAGTGTAGCAGAGCTGGGCTCAGGAGCATAGATGTAAAAGGCTAAATTAGTACCACCTGCTCCATTATCTATCTTTGTATAGCCCAAAGCGGAATTGGCATAGAGTAGTTCTCCTTCCAGAGATTCACTATACACATTGATGGTCACGTTAGAGTAGTTGGATAAGAATTTGTCTCGACTGCCCGAGTCTGTGTCAAAACCCACAATTTCGAATGCAACTATACCATATGTAGTCTTAAATTCTTCCGCGTCTGTAATGACGAGGTTGAGTGTTGGAGAACCATCTAGCGTAATGTTACCTTGGATGGAATTTATGCTATAGACTAGCATGTCTTCTGTTGTCGCTTCGATGGTTACTAAGTCTGGTACGACAATACCGCTACCGACATTTTCTTCTAGCTTGTGATTCAATAGATTAATGTGTCCCTCACCACTGTCGATGATCGTACCCAATCGTTGTGTGACATTGTCAAGCTCAAGCGTGGAACCTACACCTAAGTTCAACTCTACATTACTGATTGTAGAGTTGATGATGCTGCCAGTGCCATTATCTGTTAGTGTGACGATATTACCCGCAATTTCCGCGTAGGAAATAGAGCTTGCTCTTACGACAAGGTTTGCTGCACCCTCTGCCTTTTGAATAGTACCTCCCGCGGTCTTGGTAAGAGTCATATCACCCGCTACGATACTAATACCATTACTGATAGACAGAGCAGTATCGCTACCAATATTGAGTGAACCAGCACCTGTAACATGAACATTGGCTTGGAATACAACATCATCTAAGTAGACTTGCCCACTCAAGGTTGTCATTGCGTTGGTGAAAATACGGTTTGCCCGGATATTGCTTGATATAGAGTATGTTGAGCCTCCAATATTGTTTAGCGACAAAATGCCATTATTGGCATACGTAACGCCATCTGGATTTTCCTTCAAAACAGTGATAGAGCTGTTATTAATGATTACATCGCCCGTCATGTTGTAGAAAATACGTTGCCCATATGATTCTAATGCACCAGTGCCAGATGCGCTCGCGTTACGTTCCGCTTGGGTTGATTCAGCTGATGCACTCAGGAATTCTAGCTTTACGTTATTGGTATAGCTGATAATATCCCCACTAAAGTTTCTCAAATCACCTGAGAATTGCAAAGTTGTGACATTATTACCCATGGCAACATCGAATATGATGCTTTGAACTGCCTCGTTACCAATAGCTCCGGGGGCATATCTATAATCAGATAATGAATTGGTAAACTCAAAGATACGTGAGGAGGTCGCGGTAACGATACCATTAACCCCCCAATCTTTGAGATAAACGTCAGCATGGATGAATTCGCTGGCTGTGGTATTTAGAAAAGCCTGATCAGAAGTCCAATCAATAATGAGAATATCCTCTGCCGTCACCGTAAAAAGATTGGGATCTTCGCCACCTGTATAGATAAAGGTGGCAGCAAGGCTATTCGTATGAGTAATAAGGGATGTCGCAACAAAAGCTAGCACAGAAAACGTAGATCGAAAAGTTGCACGTAATTTGACTTGTAGGTGAGTTTTCATATATGTAAGCAGAGGTGATGCCCTTGTTCAGGCACGCAACTAGCTAAATTAAGATAGAAGCAAGCGTTGATTTTGGGGGTAGTTTTAGTTTATCATCTATTTGCTATTTTGCAAGTCGATTATTTCAGGCTGACACAACGGCATACATCTGCCCCAAATAAAGTTTCGTATAACATTTGTAGTTCGTCGTAGAGATGATGTCAAATATAGGCGCTTGGCAGAGTTTGATCAGCCTGATGACAAAGAGCAAAATATCCTCATAGATGAAGCTGTGGAGTTAATTGGCGATGAGGCTGCCATCAGATACCCTCGCTGAAGAAGCATTGGAGAACCGCGCCAACAAAGGCTGCTTAATTATTGATGCCACCTGCGTCTCCTCCAAAGTGCGCTACCCAACAGATACCACGCTGCTCAATGAGGCACGAGAATGTGATTGCTTGTGAATTTGTGCGAGATTTCGGGGGCTGATGCGCAGGGATAGCGTGCTGGGTGTGGTGGGTGTGCTTAGCCTATTCCCACTATTGCGCCTAGTGTGAATCCGATTTTGCTCTTGCTGCCCTGTGGTCTCAGGATTTCTGCCCTGTCTCCCCATTCTCGGGTGAAGCTGTCGCTGGGGTTCACGAGGACGCTTTTGTCGCTGATTCCCATCATGGGTAGGTCGGCGCGGCTGTCTGTGTAGGTGTAGTCGGCTCTTGTGATGCCAAGTTGTGCCAAGCGTATAAGTTTGTTCGCTCCCTTGTTGTTGCCAGGGGCTTCTATAGGTGGCATGAGGGGGGATTGTTGAAATGGCATGACTGGTGTGCCTATGCTATGTGTGAAGCCCAACATCTCTCCCAGACAGCTGGTCCACCAATGCGGTGAGGCGGAGCAGAGGACGGTGGTGTCGCCCGCCGCCTGATGTTGTCGTAGTTTTTCCAAGACTTCGGGGTAGAGTGCGGGGTAGAGTTCCTCTTGGCAAAATGCTTGTACCTCGGCTTTTATCTGCTGTGGTGTCATGCACCATAGGTAGCTGAGGAAGAGGCGTTTCATCTGCTCTGTGTTTAAGATGTGCAGGGCACGCAGGATGCCAGCGGGTAGGACGAGCCCCAAATAGAGCCGCCGCCATGGGCGTCTCTTGAGTATCCAGCGTGCAAATCGTAGCTGCGAGTCGCCCCAAAAGAGGGTGCCATCCATGTCAAAGAGTGCTATCATGTGCTGTGCTGGGCTTTTTTTAGCGTCCGTAGCGTTTGTAGTAGCGGTAGCGCAGGATGCCCATGATGATGGCTCCCATGATGATGCCGCCTAGGTGTCCTGCCTCGCCTCCTGCGTTGTGTCCACCAAAGGTGATGGTGATGACGGCAAAGCCTGTCACAACAAGGGCAAACACGCGTATGCTCATGGTGACGGGTGGGAAGAGGAGGCTGATTTTTGCATGGGGGAAGAAGAAGGTTGCTGCTATCAAGATGCCATAGACGGCCGCAGATGCGCCCACCATGGGGATGATTTGCCAGCCTTCTATGCTGCCAGCGGTGTAGCCAACGTAGTTTGCGATGGCGGTGAGGTCAAACACGCTCAACGGGGGATCAAAGAGGTGCATGGAGCCCAAGAGGGAGGAGAATACAGCCCCTGCTACCCCGCAGCCTAGGTAGTAGGCGAGGAAGCGACGCGCACCCATAACATGCTCCACGGCTGTTCCAAAGAAGTAGAGTGCCCACATGTTAAAGAGCAGATGCCATATATCGGCATGGAGAAATTGGTAGGTGATGACGCGCCAGATTTGCCCTTCCATGATACCGGTGAACCATGAGAAGGCTCCCCAGACTTCAAAGATGGAGGTGGCTGGTGCGCCTTCTGCTGGGATGCAGTAGATGGCTTCCTGTTTTGTCATCAATCCACAGAGGAAGACGACTACATTGATGGCTATGAGGGAGAAGACGACGCTGACCTGTGGTCCGCGGCTCTGTTTGTAGTCGTAGTTCATGTGCTGGGCAGTTGCTTGCGAAAGCGTTCAAATTGCTCGACTTCTTCTGTAGAGAGTACGTGCTCCATGTGGCAGGCTATTACCTCTGCGCGTTCGCTTTCTATGCCAACGTTATGTTCAAAGAAGGCGTGTAGGAGCTTGTGCGCGTAGCTGACTCTGTCGGCGTAGAGTTGTCCTTCTTCGGTGAGTGTGATGGGGGCATAGCTGCGGTATTCAACGAGACCCAGTTCCGCTAGGTGACGTACGGCGGCGGTGACGCTGGGTTTTTTGACTCCCAGCTCGGCGGCTATATCGCTGACTTGGGCTTTGCCGTGTATGCTGCAAAGTTTGCCTATGATTTCGAGGTAATCTTCGGCACTTTCAGAGAGGCGTAGAGCTTTATCTTTGTGACGCATGGTGTTTTAAGTGTTTTTTTCTAAGGTGACGACGCATTCCAGATGCTTTGTTTGGGGGAAAAGGTCAAAGGGCTGTACTTCGATGACTTTGTAGCCCGCTTTGTCAAATTCTGCTAGGTCGCGTATCTGTGTGGCTGGGTTGCAGGAGACGTAGACGACGCGCTTTGGTGCAAAGGCAAATAACTGCTCCAAAAAGAGGAGGTCGCAGCCCTTGCGCGGTGGATCGATGACGACGGCTGTTTCGGCGGCGGGGAAGTCGACTTTTTCAAAGATGGCTTCTGCGCTGGCGGCCAAGAATTCTGCGTGTTCTATGTTGTTGCTTCGGGCGTTGGATCGTGCCCAGTCTGCGCTGGTTTCACTGACTTCTACGCCTAGTACCTTGTCAAAGTGTGAGGCGAGCGAGAGGGCAAAGAGTCCGCTGCCGCAGTAGGCATCAACGAGGTAGCGTGCGCCTGATTCTTTTGCCATTTTGGCAACATAGCTGGTGAAGTCAGGGAGGATGAAGGGGTTGTTCTGAAAGAAGTCTCCTGCGAGGAAGTTGAAGCTGAGGTCGCTTACTTTCTCCGTGCAGACAGCGTTGTTGTTGGTGATGACGGCTCCTTCGCTGACGCGCATGAGTATGGTTGCGCCTTTCTTATAGGCGGAGGCGTTGCTGTGTATGGATTGACGTATGGCGGGCAGGGCTGCGTTGAGCTCTGGCATGGCGATGGGGCATTCTCTGATGTCGCAGAGTTCACTGCGTGTCCCAGCGCGTAGGAAGCCAATCTGTCCTATTGCTCCGTTCTTGGGCTTTTGGAAGTGGGGGGTGATTTTGGATCGGTAGCCGTAGGTTTCTGGTGAGGGGATGGCGGGCTGTACGGCTAGTTCTAAGCCAGCTTGCAGGCGTAGGAGGTCACCTACTTGCTTTGTTTTCCATTCCAGCTGGGTTTCGTAGTTGAGGTGCTGGTATTGGCAGCCACCGCAGTATCCGTAGACGCGGCAGAGGGGCTGCACGCGGTTGGGGGAGGGCACTAGCACCTCGACGAGGTCGGCTTGGGAGCAGTTTTTCTCGTTGCGAAAGATGCGTGCCTTGACGCGCTCACCTGGTAAGCAGGCTGGCACAAAGACCACCCAGTTGTCCACACGCGCTATGCCTATACCTTGGTTGGATAGTGATTCAATGTCGAGCTCTAACTCCTGATGGTAGTCAAAGGGGTCGGGGACAAACTTGCGTGGGACTCGTGTCATGGTATTTATTGCTTGATGGTGGCTGGGAGTTTGTTGTCAAGATTTGGGGAGCGCAGTCCACGCAGTTCTGCGTCATTGGGCATTGTTGCTGGTGCAGATTCTGTGCTGGAGGCCTCTTCCTCTGGCGTATTGATACCAGGGGTGGTGGGATGGCGCATGTCACTGGGTAACTGAGGGGTGGTGGGATGGCGCATGTCACTGGGTAACTGAGGGGAGGGGGTGCTGCCTTCTGATATGATGCCTACGGCATTGGTCATAGCTACTGGTGTGGCTGTGTGTGGGTGATTGTATGAGCTACGAGGACTGCGTTGCTGCACTTGGCCAGCTGGGGTCTCTGCAGCTTCGCTAACGACCTTTTCTTCTTGCCCGCCTTGTCGGAAGACATCATCAGCTGGGAAGTAGAGGTCTACGACCATTTGGTCATAGAATTGACAGGAGTTGAGCAGGGGTAAAGCGAGGCAAAAGAGAAGACCTATTCGTGCACGTGTAGTCATGTGTATTATACTAGTTTATTCAACCCGATGATGCAAGTCTATTTGAAGGAGGCAGGGGGAGGGTCTTGCCTTTTTTCTGGTAGGCTGAGTACGCGAGGTGCGAGCCACTGCAAGCCGCGCAGTAGGGGGTAGAAGCAATAAATCTCTAGGATGAGCATGAGTGTCGCGAAGAGAAATAATCCTGTTTCAAAGAAAAATGTATTAAGTATAAGTAGGAAGATACCTACAGGAATTCTCCACTTGTAGCGTAGGGGCAGAGCCTTCATATGCCCGAGGTTGATGATGCTGCTTGTCAGGCAGAGGGCGAGTATGTAATAAGGCGCATCAAGCTGAGACTCAAAGAGCGGCTTTGATGTGAGGATAGTGTAGCCCATGGCTATTGCTAGCAGTATGCTCATAATCAAGCTTAGAAGGCTTAGTATGCGCGTCAGCCCCTCTCCCGAGCCTGAGAGTAGGACGTAGTGACACCAAGGCAAGAGTGCTCCTAGAATGCAAACAAAGAAAGTGTTCGTGCTAAAACTGATCAAAATTAAGAGAAGGGATGTATGAGATGGTCCCAGTAGTGAGCTGATTATCAGACCGGCAAGCAATGCAAGGCAGCTGATGATGCAAAGTAGCAAGCCCACGGCAGAGAGGGCTGAGACAATTTTTTTTACCCAAGGGTAGATGAGGGCAGTGGGAGCGTGGCTTTCCATGGCAGCTGTTAAAAGGGTAAGGCATTTGGGTCATCCATACCCGGTAGGCGCAGATTGGGCATGGAGGAGGGGGGGGCTTGAATTTCCTCGGTGACTTCTTCCTGTTCTTCCTTCTCTTCCTTGATGGGGCAATGTCCCAGTGGGAAGCGCGCTATGCCGTTGAGGTCAGAGAGCACCCGCGTCTGGCTGTAGCCCAGTTGCTCCATGAGGGCGCGGGTCTTTTCTCCTTGGTCATGCCCTACTTCGAGTAGGACAATGGCGTTGCTGGCAGCGTATTCTGGTAGCTGTTGCAAAAACTTTTCGATGACATCCATGCCATCTATCCCACCATAGAGTGCCAAATCGGGGTCGTGGTGTAGCTCTCTCGCGACATGATTTTTCTCTACATCGGGCACGTAGGGGAGGTTGGCTAGGATGAGGTGAAAGCCGCTGGGTGGTGTGACCGCGCTAGAGCCCTGTTCGTCATCTTTCCATAGAGAAAAGAGGTCGCTGCGGTAGGTTTTTACCCTTGCGCCCAGTCTGGTGGCGTTTTCCAATGCCAGCCCAAGTGCCTCTTCGGAGATGTCTATCATGGTCACCTCTGCCTGCTGCTCTGCTAGCTCTAAGGCGAGGCTGATGCCAATCACGCCAGAGCCTGTGCCCATGTCCAGAATGCGCATGCCCAGTTGAGGGTTGGCTTCTTTTAGGGCTAGCTCTACCAGCTCCTCGGTTTCGGGGCGTGGGATGAGGGCGCGGGAATCACTGCGAAACTCTCGGCGATAAAACTCCACACTACCCAGCAGGTGTTGCAGGGGTTCTCCCTGCCCACGGCGGCGCAGTAAGTCGCGCAGCTGCGTGAGACTGCTCTCGTTGAGGGCATCTTGATAATGAAGGTAGAGCCATGTTTTGTCCTTTCCTAGGACATGCACTAGCAGGGACTGCATGGAATGTCGCGCATCCTCGCAGCCCTTTTCGCTGAGATACTTTATCCCTGCGTTGAGTACCTCGTGGATGAGCTTCATGATAACTCGTGCAGGCGTTCTTGCATCTCCACCTGCTGCATGCGGGCAACTAGCTCATCAATCTCTCCTGTCATGACAATATCAAGATTGTAGGCCGTGTAGCCAATGCGGTGGTCGGTGATGCGGTTTTGGGGGTAGTTGTAGGTGCGGATTTTTTCTTCGCGACCGCCAGAGCCGATGAGGGCACGGCGCTGGTCAGAATAGCTTTGCTGCGCCTCGCGTTGCTTCATTTCAAAGAGGCGGGCACGCAGAATTCGCATACCTGTTTCGCGGTTTTTCATCTGAGAGCGTTCCTGCTCGCAACGCACCATGATACCTGTAGGAAGGTGAAAAATCTGCACAGCGGATTCTGTCGTGTTGACGTGCTGTCCCCCTGCACCGCCAGAGCGGCAGGTCTCAATGCGCAGGTCATCGGGGCGTATGGTGACATCGACTTCTTCTGCCTCTGGCAGCACGGCTACCGTGGCGGTGGAGGTGTGGATGCGGCCTTGTGTTTCTGTGGCAGGGACGCGTTGGACGCGGTGTACGCCGCTTTCATGCTTGAGGTAGCGGAAAACTTCTTCGCCAGCTATGCGGGCGGTGACTTCCTTGAAACCACCCACGGCACTGGGACTGGCATCAAGTAGCTCAAAACGCCAGCCGCGACCTTCTGCGTAGCGTTGGTACATGCTCAGCAGGTTGCCCGCAAAGAGAGAGGCCTCATCACCGCCTGTACCAGCGCGGATTTCTACGAGGGCATCGCGGTCTTCTGTTGGGTCACGTGGCAGCAGGCTGTACTGCACATCCTGTTCCAGCTGGGCAATGCGGGGCTCTAGCTCTGCTATTTCCATCTCGGCCATTTGCATGAGCTCGTCATCCTCGGATGCCATTAACTCTCTGTTATCAACTAGCTGTTGCTTTAGGGATTGTAGCTCTGCCCATTGCTGCATCAACTCTGTGCTGCGACGGTGTTCGCGCATCAACTCCTCCGCGCGAGAGCGGTCATCAAAGAGGGCAGGGTCGGAGATGAGGGTTTCTAATTCTTCGTGGCGACCGCGGCGTTTTTCTATCAAAGGAGCGTAATCAATCATGTGCGTCCGCACATTGTAGCGCAGAGATAGCCCCGTGTAAAGGTTATCCGCTCAAAATGCTGTAGCGATGAAAGAGAAAGTATGCTGGCTTATTTCTTTTTGATGTCGCGCACGAGGCGTATATAATTATCTATGCGTATCGCATCGCCCTGTGGTCCACGTCCTTGGGGGAAGCGGGAGGCATCTCCCTGTTTTGGGTCGCTACGCTGAGAGCCTGCGCCATGGACATCCATCCATGTTCCGCGCATGCAGCCCATAGCGCGTCCAAAGCAGATGTAGCAGGCTGCTCTATCGCGTCCCTGCGGACGCTGTGAAAGATGTGTCGTGCTTGTCCAGTAGGAGGGGTAGTCCTGCTGCTTTGCCTCATTGGTGATGCTGCTGCTACTAAAAATGGGGTTTATGGCTGCTGACTGCGTGGCATCGGGGCTGCGAGAGTAATCGACAATGTACTGCAACTCTTGCGCGGTGGGTAACCTCCAATCAGAGTGCCCTGCCAGTTTTGACTTTTTGGCGTAGACGAGGGCTTCATTCCAATTCATGCCTGCCTTGCTGTCCTCCTTGCTCCACATCAGACCGCTGCTCTTGTCGGTGATGGTGCCATCCTTGTTATCGACAAAGTTGTTGACTCCATAGCCTTCTTTACCTCGTACAAGGTAGACATAGAATGTTTTAGGTTTTCCTGTTCGTCTGTTCGCCCCTATGCCATAACCCTTGATGCGTCCATCTGCGAAGTTCACACCAAAGACGGTTTTGCTCCCCCTCATGGTTGTTGATGTGTACAGGGTGCTGGTGACCATCTGCGCGTCGATGAGGCGTTCTCCCTCCGAGGTATCACCGTAGCCAAAATCAAAATACTCTGTATCAATAAAGGGGCGCAGCCCCTCGGTATCTTCTCCTTGGTAAGAGCTGATATCCTCTCCTCGGAAGTCAATGAGGGAGTAAAGTTCCTTGATGGTGGGCACGCGCCAATCGCTTTTCCCGCCTACACGGCACTTTTTGGCATAGGCAAGAGCATCTGCGTAGCTGAGCTTGTCGGCTGCATTAATTTTGCCGTCTTTATTGATATCCAAACTCTGTGTCCAGATGAGTTTGGTATCATTATCACGCACCATGCCGTCTTTTTTTTGAAAGCTTTTTTCTTGGGCAACAAGAAGAGCACAGGGGAGAAGTGTTAAAGTGATTATTTTCATCATTTCTATTACTAGGAACGTGCATTATAAAAGATTATCTACATGTAGGGAAGTTCTCGCAATTCGTTTTCTGCTAAAGTGAGCGTGGAAAATGCTTA
>CAZRZE010000057.1:0-10312 GCA_964604535.1 uncultured Akkermansia sp. | reverse complement strand
GCACCTTTTCTACAGCCTTAAAGATGTGCATGAGTCCCTTTGCCTCCTTGGCAGAAACGAGGGCGATGGGCGCGTAGTCGAGGAAGAAGAATTGCTCCCTTATGTCCTGCATGGCCTGCTCTTTTCTTTCTGCAAGGGGTGCGCCGGGGAAGTAGAGGTCAAACTTGTTAACAACGATGATGCAGGGCTTGCTTTCCTTTGCAATGATGGAGGCAATACGTCTGTCTTGCTGCGTGACACCAATGGACATGTCGAGGACGAGCAAGCAGATGTCGCTGCGGCGTATGGCGCGTTCGCTACGCATCGCAGAAAATACCTCTACAGAGGTGTCGCGCTTGGAGCGTGGGCGCATGCCTGCGGTGTCGATGAGCATGAAGTTTTTGCCCTCACGTGAGTAGGGGATGTCAATAGCATCACGTGTTGTGCCAGCTACTTCGGAAACGATGGTTCTCTCATCCTTCAAGATGGCATTGATGAGGGAGGATTTTCCCGCGTTGGGACGACCCACTATGGCCATACGTATGGGGGAGTTGTCGTTGACTTCTTCGAGTTCTGGCTCATCCAATGGGGTGTTGTTGCCGTTAATGATGCTTTCATCGCTGCCCTTGCGTGGGGCTTTCATGGCCTTGAGGGCTTCATTGAGCTTGCGAGCCAAGAGGTCAAATCCGCGCCCATGGGCAGCAGAGGTGAAGACGTAGTTGTCAAAGCCGAGTTGGGAAAACTCTCCTATGGTGAGGTCTTGCTTTTCCGTGTCCGCCTTGTTGAGGAGGAGCATGACAGGAACCTCGCTCTTGTGCAACATGGCACCAATGTTGAGGTCTATGGGTGTCAGGTCTTCGCGGCAATCGCAGACAAAGAGTATCAAGTCAGCTGTGGCCAAGGCAATGTCTGCCTCTTGGGCAACCTGCTTGGCAAAGCCGTCATCCAATGTAGAACCAATACCGCCAGTGTCGACGAGGTCGGCTTGGTAGTCTGTGATGCGGGCGGGTGCGCAGAGGCGGTCACGGGTGACACCGGGTTGGTCATGGACGATGGCCAGTCGGCGACCGACCATGCGGTTGAAGATGGCAGATTTTCCTACGTTGGGGCGACCGACGATGGCTATGGTGGGGATGTTCATATATTTTTGATGCGTATTTGTGTTTAATCAGGTACGTCGGTGATGTTGTGGTAGGATGGCTTCTCTTTGCTGGGTTTCTTGACAGGGGCTACGCCAATGGGGCGTATGCTGTCGCCAACTGCGATGAGGTCTATGGGACCCCCAGTGCGTGCCATACGCTGTTTTTGAATGGCTTGACCAGTTGGTGAAACAATGGCGTGGATGAAGTGCTGGGGGTTATTTTGGAAGAGAACGTGCATGTGCTGGTGCTTGTCCAAGATGAAGATGGGTTTGACAAAGTTGAGGTAATTCCCCAAGAAGCAGGAGGCGATGGGGGTCTTTGAGTTGGCATCTATTATCTGCCCAAAGAGACCGGGCATATTATTGACATTGAGGGATTTTGCGTGGATTTGCAAATGCCGCCCCTTGTTCTGTATGTTAAAGTAACGGAAGGAGTGTCCCTCATTGAGGGTAAAGCTAGCCGTGTTCGATCCGTAGGTAGTACGGTGATCTGGCATGCGTAGGACGGCGCTTACTTGATAAGTCCCATTTCTTTGGAAGCGGAAGGCGGGATAGAGGTTGAGATTATAGGCCACCGTGCTACCCGAGGAAATTGTCACCGTGGGAAAGCGAGGGATGACGAGGCGTGGTACGCCATTGGGGTAGTTTGAGGAGGTGACATTGAGGTGCAGCCAGGGGCGCTCTGGCTCATTGGTCAGAATGACAGGACGGTCGGTATTATTCCTCATGTAAAGGGAGACGATAATGGGTTCTCCTATGAGGTGGGTGCGACGTTTGACTTCTACCTTGACATCGACCTGTGCCCAGACTTCGGGCATGGCGGTGAAGAGAAGGAGAATCCAAATGAAGAAAGATGTTGTTTTCTGCATGATGATGGTTTTTTCTATGAAGTGGGGGTTAAAGGGGGGTGTAGACGCGGAAGCTTCGGCTTGCTTTTCTGCTGTTGGGAGAGCTTTCTGAGCTCATCTCGTTACTGCTGTTAAGAATGGTGTAGGTGTCGCCAAAGAGGGGATGAGTGCTGCTCGTGATGCTCCACTCTTCTAAATCACCCGCGGGGTAGCTTTTCTTGAGCAGCTGTAGGTGCGCGGCTGTAGGAAGCTGTGCTGTAGTATATCGCGCATAGACGAGAGCATCCCAGTAGTCCACATGTGTGATGGGGCGCATGAGGAGCTCTTTGCGCGATTGGTCATCAGAGTAGGAGTTGTGCTCTAGGATGATTTTTTTCCAATTCGCGGGCTTGTGCGAAGAACGCTTTGCGGCAGGTACGCCCTTGTAAAGACTGTTGAGGCGAGAACCCGAAATATTCGGGAGATTGTCTAAGAACTGCTTGTACTCCCCAATGGTGACCAGCGTAGACTTGACTCGGTACTTTTTGCCGTCCAGTGTGATGAGGTAAGGCTGCTTTGCCGCTAGGTCTTCACCTTCAGCTGTCACTGTGTTGTAGATGAAAAAGATGCTCGTGATGAGCAGGACGAGGCAACCTACGATAGAGGAAAGGAAAATCTTGCTCAGTTTGTTAGCGCGCTGGGTGTAACGGTCACGTGCTGCCTTGGTCTTCGTGAGGGCTGTTTCTGTTTTCTGGATTTCCCAGTTAGGCAGTACCTGTTCGATGAGGCTGCGAGCGGTGGCTTGGATAGATTGCCAGCTGAGGTAACTGCCCTCGTAGCCTTCGTAAAGCCAAGAAATCAGGGTCAAGCAACGCGAGGCGCCCTCGACATTGCTGGGTAGCAGGGGGCTGAGAATCTCTGAAAGCGCGCGCATGCTGACGCTGTCATCACTGCTCTGCTCCTTAATGTCATCAAGGGCGCAGAGGGGGGAGAGGAAGAAAAAGTTTTCCTCCGACTCGACATAAATCATTTCATTGTTCAGAGCGCGCGTGGGGAGCTTTGCGGCTTCGCACTGGATGTAGAGCTCTGCGCATTGCTCAATAACGGTGCAGATGCTCAATACGGTGAGATCTTTGCCCATGGCTGCGAGCTGGCTGAGGGGGTAACCCTGAGGTAGTTCATAGACGACAAAGCAGTCATCTTGGAGGTGAACACAGTCGTATACCTGCATGACGCGAGGCAGTCGTATGCGAGAGCGTGTCTTGACGGAGGTGATGAACTGCGCAATATTTTCCTCTTGGTTTTGCTCATCCCTGCGGCGCATCTCAATGATGACCTCTCGTTTGACCTTTGTTTGAACAGCTCTATAGAGTTCAAAGTGCGCAGATCCCCCGAGATGACTTTTCAAGGTATAGTCACCGAGTTGATGGGGAAACTGTGTGATGCTGGCGGTCACGGCTCTATTGTATGCCAAAATAATAGAAAAGGAAAGAAAAACCGCATTGCGGCACTACAAGTGTCTAAAAACTTGGTGTTCTAGACGATGCTGATATGTGCTTTGCGGGCGGCTTTGAGTTGAGCTGCGTTGAGTGGCTCTGTGCTGGAAAGTAGGATGGGGGCGGATTTGCCGCTTTTCTTAAATCCTAATAAGAAGTGCAGTATCCCATTGATGAGTCGGGCGAGGCGTAGCTTTCGCATGTAGGTGGAGGCGCGCTGGATGGCTTTTTCTACGCCCTGCATGTCTCCTACGGTGATGATTACTCCGTCACAGACGATGGCGCTTTGCCCAATGCCGCGTGCGGTGAGAATCTGTGCAAGCTGCTTGGCGTGCTCTGTGTCATTGAGACCTTCTTTGATGCAGGGTATTTGTTTATCATCGGCCTCTTCCTCCTCTGGTCGGGTGATGGCTAGTAGGCTGATGCTATTTTCTTCGCAGAAGCTTTTGATTTTTTTCGCTTGGAACATGATGGTTTTATTTGCCTCTAGGACGATGATGCGGATGCCTGCCTTGTGGCAGTGGCGCAGGGTGGAAAGACCTATGCAGGGGACGTCAAAGCGCATGTCGTGCCCGCTTTTGGTGATTTTGCAGAGGATTTTTTCCTCGTCTAGGGGGCTGTTTGCAGACTGGGCGATGCACTCATTGGTGCCCTTGTAGCCTTCTACGCAGAGAACATTTTCGCCTTGCATGACGAGGCTCTGTCCTATATCAAGCGCGGCTATGTCTCTAGCGTAGCACATGCCACGGTGGGCGAGTTGGAACTGCTCTTCGCTGATGCTTGGTCCTGCTATAGGCCCAGCAGAGGGCATGCAGTCCTCCATAAAGGTGGTGGAGGGCAAAACCCTGATGCCATGCCCAGCGATAAACTGGCATATGGCGGTAAAAATAGTATGCGCGTTGCGCCTATCAAGGGTGCCAAGGATACGGCGCGCGCTGGCATCGGGCCACATGGTGTAGATACAGGAGGGCTTGATCTGCCCGACTAGGACGCAGTCTGTTACAGCATGTTTGTGAAAGAATGCCGCAGGCGCGTCTAGCTCCCCTACGCGGCAGCGCGTGTATTCATCACAAAGTGCGATGAAGTCTGCCTCCTCTGCCCCGCGAAAACCAACGCCTACAATGCGGTAGCCTGCACGGCGTGCTCCCTCTGCCATGAGGCGAGAGAATTCCCCAGCACCTGCTAGGACGCCAAGCGTTTTTTGCGGCTCAGAGGACATCAGGATGTTCTAGGTAGTAGGCGATGCGCTGCATCAGACGCCCAATGTCGCCTCCGTCTACGACTCTGTGGTCAAAGGATGCGACGATGTTGGCTTGCTCTACAGGGATAAAGCACTCTACCTCATCACTCCATACAGGGGTCTTGGTTACTGCTCCTACGCCCAAAATAAGACTTTCGCTGGGCAAGGGCATGGGGGTGGCCTGCGTCAGTCCGAAGCCACCAAAGTTGGTCACCGTGGCAATGCCTCCGCCCTGATAGACGCTTTCCAATCGTCTGCTGCGAGCCTGTTGCACCACCTTGTTGTATTCTGCGGTGAGTTCTTCCATGGTGTATTCATCCACCTTGCGCAGGACGGGGACGAGGACGCCATCATCCACCTGCACGGCTATACCGAGGTCAATATTCTTTGGTGTGAGGATGCGACCACCCACCATATAGCCAGCACATTGGCGTGACTCTGCTAGGGCTAGGGCTAGGGCGCGTACAAAGTAAAGCGTGATGCCGGGCCTTTTGTCACCCTGTCGGCGACGGTGTAAGATAATGGGCGCCATGAAGATGGGACGGCTAGCACTGGCAATGGGACGACGCCATGTGCGCTGCATGCTGTTGGCGACACTGCGGCGCATGGGGGAAGCCTTCTTTGATGGCCATCCGTCCACAAAGTCCATGAAGTTTTCAAAATCTTCTATGGTCATGCGACCATGTGATCCAGTGCCTGTCACGTAGGCGAGGTCTGCTTCTGTGATACCCAGCTCATGCATGCGCGCCTTGACGCGTGGGGAGAGGAACTGGGCACTGCGCACGGGGGTGGGGACGGGTAGTCCGCCCTTTTCTTGGTCGCGTTTGCAGGAGAAGTTTTCCTTGTACTCCCCCTCTGTGCGGAAATGTGCGGTGCTATCGCTGCTGATGCTGCTGATGTTCTTGCCCGCTTCTACCGTGATGGGTTGCTCTTGCGCATCATCAGCGGGAGGGGCTGGGGCTTCTTGCCCATCCAATTGAACACCGTGGCGTTCTATTTCTTCCTCTGTGGCTTCAATATAGCCAAGGATGCTCCCTACGCTGAGGGTCTCACCTTCTGCCACGGAGAACTCTGCAATACTGCCACCGCAGAGGGTTGTGACTGCCATGACTGCTTTATTGGTCTCCACCTCGATAACCTCTTGGTCGGCGGTGATGTTATCACCTACTTTGACCAAAAAGTTCATGATGGTGGCCTCTGTTATAGATTCCCCGAGCTGGGGCATGAGAATGGGTACACGTGGCATGATGTGCGATAATGGATGGGGAAAAAGATTAAAGGGAAAGTAGGTAGCGGAGGGAATGGGCTATGTCTACAGCGTGGGGGCGATGCGCCTTCCACAGATCTGGGTGCTGCGGGATGGGCGTATCCTTGGAACAATGACGTAGGGGAGGGGCATCAAGGAGGTGGAAGCCCTCCGCGCTAACGCGAGAAATGACCTCTGCGGCAACCCCACCGTAGGGGAAGTCCTCGCTGACAACCAGCAAGCGTGCCGTACGCGCCACGGAGGCAAGGACGGTCTCTATGTCCAAAGGCTTGATGCATCGCAGGTCGATTATCTCTATATCATAGCCATTTTTGACAAGCAGCTCATCCGCGGCCTTTTGGCACTCTGGCACCATGGCAGAAAAGCAGACTACTGTCGCATGGCGACCGTGGCGTGCAACACGCGCCTTGTGGGCGGGAAGGGGATCTGGGTCATGCCAGCTATCGGCCTTGAGCCAGCGGTAGAGGTACTTGTGCTCTACAAAGGCGACAGGGTCTGGTATCTCCACCGCCTGCTTGAGCATGTGGTAGGCATCGGCCACTGTGGCTGGCGCAAAGACATGCAGACCGGGGAAGTGGGCAAAAAGTGCCTCCACGCTCTGGCTATGGTATGGTCCTCCACCTGCTGTTCCTCCACTGGGGAGACGCAGCGTGATATTGACGGGTATGCCTGTGCGGTAGTAATGAGCCGCGCAGTTGTTGGCAAATTGGTTTAATGCGAGTGTGGAAAAGTCCGCAAACTGCATTTCCACAATGGGGCGCATGCCGCCTAGGGCTGCCCCCATGGCCAGTCCCACCATGGCATCTTCGCTGATGGGTGCATTCTTGACCCTGTCGGGGAATCTGTCGTGCAGTCCCTTAGTTGCTTTGAAGGGACCTCCAAAGCTGCCAGCTATATCTTGACCGTAGAGAAAGACGCGCTTGTCTTCCTCCAATAGCTCTGCCATTGCCTGATGGATAGCGTCAATGTAGGTTACGCTCATAGTGAATTGCTTTCGGAAGTGGGTTGAGTGATTGCCCAAGAGGTGGCAGACCAGTCTTCATGCTGCGGCAGAGGGGTGGGCTCTCTCTGCGCTTGTGCAACTTCTTGGATGATGATTTCTTGGCATTCCGCCTGTGTGTCAGCAATGTCCTGCTCTGTAATCCAGCCTAGCTCCAGCAATTGACCACGGGCGACAACGAGGCAGTCCTTGCCAGCAAAGGCGTCCTTGAGCTCTTGGGGGATGTAGGATGCATCGTCATGTTCACCATGACCGCACATGCGCAGGGTATTGGCAACAACCCACTGTGCGCCACCACCTGCTCGTGCGGTAGATATGGCTTTGTGCATGGTGGTCAGTGTTGCTAAAAAATCAGTGCCATCGCATTCATATGTCTGCATGCCGTAGCCGCGACCACGATCAACAAGATCACTGGCAAACTGCTCTGAATTGCGTGTGGAGTATGCGTATAGGTTATTGGTGACAACGATGACGAGGGGTAGCTTTTCCACCGCGGCGATATTGCAACCTTCGTGGAAAGCGCCAGTTGATGTCGTACCATCGCCACAGCAGGCGACACCGGCATAGTTGGACTCACCTTGAAATCTCTTTGCCAGCAGCATGCCTGCAGTCACAGAGACCATAGCGCCGAGGTGGGAGATGGGGGCAGGGTTGCCGCTTTCTGGGCGACCCCAGTGTACATTGCCGTCACGACCGCTCATCAGTCCCTGTGCAGAACCCATGTAACAGCGGGCGGCTTCGAGTGCTGTTTCACCCCACGCGAGACGACCAGCCATTTCACGTATAAAGGGGGTGTAGACATCATGTCCCATGGTGAGGAAGCTGGCCTGAGTCGCAGCAATGGTCTCATGTCCGCGCCCCAAGAAGACACCGCCCATGATTTTGCCCGCCTTGTAGAGGGCAGAAATTTTGTGGTCAAAGGCACGTGCCTGCTCCATGGCTCTGTAGGCCTTTAGGGCGGCTTCTTTCAGATGGGTCAGGTCTTGGTGATGATGCACGTGGTTATTTTACGCCTATACTTTCTATAAAGCAAGCGAGAAAAAGCAGGAAGTTATTTCTTGTTAGAAGTCAAGAATTTCAGACGCTCTAAACCAGCACGACGCAGGGGGCTTTTTGCGCAAAGGGAGAGGAACTCTTCTTCCCTCATGCCGTGCAATTGCTCTGCAGTGAGTCGCTGGAGAGAGGCGGGCATGAGCATGTGGGTATCAATGCTCAAGCTGTCGCGAATTTTCTGATTCCATGGGCAGACCTCCTGACAGCAATCGCAGCCAAAGACGCGATCGCCCATGGCTTCGCGTATGTCAGGTGGCGGCATGCTCTTGGATTCAATATTCCAATAGGAAAGGCAGCGACGCGCATCGCAGCTCTGACCATTGAGGGCACCTGTTGGGCAGTTGTCTATGCAGCGTGTGCAGTTGCCACAGCGGGAGGCTAGAGGCTCATCTCTCGGTAGCTCCAAGGTACTCAGTAGACTAGCCAAGACGCAGTAACTGCCGCGCCTGGTGCGGATGAGTAACCCATTCTTGCCTATCCAGCCCAGCCCCGCCTGTTGGGCAAAGAAGCGTTCGCTGATCGGTCCAGAGTCGCTAAAGCCGCGTTGCTTGCCTCCGTAGATTTGCAGACACTCATCAAGGTCTGCCAGCTTCGGCTTGAGGACTTGGTGGTAGTCCACGCCCTGTGCGTAGCGGGCAATGCGCCCCAGCTGGCAGCCAGCATCCTCACGTGAGTATTCGTAGCTGAACATGATGACAGAGCGCACCCCTTCCAAAACAAGTGAAGGGTCAAGTCGCGCAGCAAGGTGCCTCTCCATCCACTGCATGTCAGCATGCGCCCCAAAGGCTAGCCAATCTGCCAGCGTATCTCCCTGTGGTGCATAGGGATCTGCCACGCCCATGGCTGAAAAGCCTAGTAGCTGCGCCACATGCCAGAGGGCGGCTTTTGCCTGCGCTGCGCTGCTCTCCTGCATGAGGTTAAAAGGGTAGGTACTCTGCGACACGCGCAAAGGCATGTTTGAGTCGCTGGGCGAGGGGTGCTTCATCGTCCTCTTCTTCTGCTATGCCAAGGCTGTTCATGAGGCGGCGCATGTTGGCGGCAGCGGACTTGTCCCCTAGCACGGCAGCCTGTTGGTATAGACTGAGTGCCTGTTGCACATCGAGTGGGATGGCTATGCCGCGCTCATACATGATGGCTAGATTGTTGGCAGCGCGCGCATCCTTGTACTCCACGCCCTGTTGGTAGTACTCTATGGCTTTTTCATAGTGAGGGCGGCTCAGTCCCAACCCGCGCTGGCAGATGTAACCAAGGTAGAAAAAGACATGCGGTGTCTCTGGGGCATTTTTGGTGAGATCTTTGAGCAGCTTGATAGCCTCCACAGGTTGGGGAGAGCAGCCAATGCCATTCATGTAGTAGCGGGCTAGCTCTGCCTCGGCGCGGCGGTTTCCCTTTTTTGCGGCTTTTTGCATGAGATCAAAGGCCTCTCGCAGCTCTTCTTCCTTGGTGGCTCTGTGTTCCTTGTAGCGCGCGAGGCGGTACAGGGCTATGCTGGCAGCTTCTTGTAGCTCAGGAGAGGCATCTTTTGCAGAGCCCTCTTCGGTGAGTTTTATTGCCCATGCGATAGCTTTTTTTTCATCTCGCGGTAGCCCCTTAAAGCGTCCCTGCCAGACATCGAGCAGTAGGAGCTTTGCAGGAACGTAGCCTTCTTTGGCGGATTCTTCCAAAATACTGGGTACGGATGAGACATCCGTGACGGACTTGTCCTCTAGGAGAGTGCGCGCGAGAATGTACATTTCCTCCGCAATGAGGCTGGAGGAGGAAGAGGAGGACGCCTCATCTCCCTTCACCGAGGAAAAGCTGCAAAGTAGGGCAATGATAAAAAACAAGCGACGCATAGCACTTTTCTTTTACCACAGAGTGCGTCAAATGCCAAAGGAAAAAATTCTGCTTGCTAATATTCGCATCAGACGTTAAAATATGCCCGAACGGGTCTTGTCCTGATGACATGACCACATTAATAAAACAAAATCAATCACATAAGACCATGCCAGTTCCTACACAAGAACAGTATATCAAGATGCTTGATACGGCAAAGAGCGAAGGCTACGCCTATCCCGCCATCAACGTCACTACAATAGAAGTTATCAACGGTGCCCTCAAGGCATTTGCCGAAGCTAAATCTGACGGCATCATCCAAGTATCCATCGGTGGCGGACAATTCGCCTCTGGTTCTTCTGTCAAGTCCTCCGCTATCGGAGCTATCGTTCTTGCAGAGGCCGTGCATCGCCTTGCAGAAGAGTACGACGTACTCGTTGCTCTCCACACCGACCACTGCCAAGCAGACAAGGTCGACAGCTTCCTGCGTCCTC
>CAZRZE010000056.1:0-10776 GCA_964604535.1 uncultured Akkermansia sp. | reverse complement strand
CCCTGCCACGCGCCGTGGCTATTGCTGCTCACTTTCGCGCACGGGGGATTCCTGTTGTAGCTGGTGGGATTCATGTCTCTACAGCAACGCGCTTTATACCAGAAGATGCCTTTGATGCCCTCTGCATAGGGGCAGCAGAGCTCACTTGGCCTAACATCATCAGAGACTTGGAGAATGGCAGCTTGCAGCGAGTGTACCGCTGTGCCCGAGCACTGCGCCCAGCTGACATCATCTCACCAGCCTATGAGATGATTAAGCAGGCGGACTACCTTTATTGCAATATCATACACGCGAGCCGCGGATGCCCCTTCCGCTGTGATTTCTGCTACAATAGTTCTTCGGAGCATCGTTTTATCACGCGCGAGATTGAAGATGTGCTCCGTGACATCAAGGCGGTCAACTCCCGACACGTGATGTTCATTGACGACAATTTTATAGGAAATCCATCCTACACCAAGAAGCTACTAGCCGCTATCAAGCCACTTAACATCAAATGGAATGCTGCGGTCTCTGCGAATATTGCAGATATGCCAGAACTGCTGGATGAAATGCAGGAAAGTGGCTGCCAAAGCCTTTTTATTGGCTTTGAAAGCATACAGCCCGCCTCCATCGCTAGCGTACATAAGGTGCAAAATGCCACAGAGAAATACAGTGCCCTAGTCGAGGCTCTCCACAGCCGTGGCATCATGATTAACGCCAGCTTTGTCTTCGGGCTAGACAACGATACGCCAGAGACCTTTGCCCAGACGCTTGACTGGATTGTCAAACATCGCATTGAAACAGTCACCAGCCACATCCTCACGCCCTACCCTGGTACTGTACTCTATGACAAGATGAAAGCGGAGGGTCGTCTTCTCACAGAGGATTTGAGCACCTACAACACAGCACATGTCGTGTTCACACCACAGGGGATGAGTCCAGAAGAGCTCTATGCAGGTTATCTGTGGATATACAAGAAAATCTACAGCTTCAAAAACATCATACGCCGCCTCCCCCGTGCGCGTCATCAGATACTGCCCTACCTCGCCTTCAACCTCTTTTATCGTAAGTTTGGTCGCCTGACCAATACCCTAAGCCGCATCATGAGCTACCGCTTGCTCGGACACTGGGCACAGAGACTAACGCGCTATCTAAAACCCAAATAATGACTTGATTTCACGCCAGTGATTACCTATAATCAAAACACAAGCATGAGCAACTGCACCAAAATAAGAGAATTTCCTGCCTATGAGCAATTTATCCTGTTGCCAGACAGGGAGCGTACAAAGTACTGCGTAGGCATCCCCCTGCTCAACGAGGGAGAGCGCATACGCACACAGCTAGCGGATATGAAAGAGCAAGGGCTTGATCAAATCGCTGACATCATCATCTTTGATGGTGGATCTAATGATGGATCTACAGACAAGGATTACCTTCGCTCCATGGGTATCAAGGCTCTGCTTGTAAAAACTGGACCTGGTAAGCAGGGAGCGCAGTTCCGCATGGGCTTTGATTTCATGCTCAATATGGGCTACGAAGGCATTGTCACCATAGACGGCAATAACAAGGACGGAGTTGAGGCCATACCTGCCTTCATCCAATGCTTGGAAGAGGGTTACGACTTTGTACAGGGATCTCGCTTCCTAGCAGGAGGGAAGCATGTCAACACGCCTTTCTCTCGCTGGTTTGCGGTGCGCTTTATCCATGCCCCATGGCAGACGCTTTTGTCGGGCAGCTGGCAGACAGACACCACATCTGCTTATCGTGCTATCTCTCGAAAAATGCTGGAAAATGAGAAGCTCGATATCTTTCGCGACATATTCAGTGGCTATGAGCTTCTTTTCTACATGTCGGCAAAATGCCCACGCCTCGGCAAGCACAAGGAAATTCCCGTATCACGCTGCTATCCAGCACAGGGCAAAACACCTACCAAGATCAAAATGAGCGGCAATTTTGGCATCATAGGTGATTTATTCAAGCTCACATTTGGTCATTATAACAGCAAGAGATAATAATGAAAAAGCACTTTGATTACATTATTCTAGGGGCAGGGATTTACGGCATGTTTATCTCCCATCGCCTTGCAAAGCTCTACCCACAGAGCAAGATTGCGCTGTTGGACTACGATGCAAAGCCCTTCCAACGCGCCTCCTACATCAACCAAGCCCGCGTACACAATGGCTATCACTATCCTCGTAGCCTTGCTACAGCCCTAAAAAGCTCTGGATACTACCAACAATTTGTACGCGATTATGATTTCGCCATTAACAAAAAGTTTGAAAAAATCTACGCTGTAGCCGCTAACTTTTCCTATGCCAGCGCGGAGAATTTTGAAGCATTCTGCGAGGCTGCGAGTATCCCCTGCAAACCCATCCATGCATCCAAGTACTTCAAAAAAGACATGATAGATGGCTGCTACCTGACAGAAGAGTTTTCCCTCGATGCAAAGCTCATCTGCGCATGGTTTGTCGAGCAGCTCAAAGACAAGGACAATGTGGAGCAAATCTACAATGTACGCATCAAGGAGGTGAACGAGCAGGGAGAGCTCTATAATCTGCATATGGATGACGGCAGTGTGTACAGTGCCCCCTTCGTACTGAATACCAGCTATGCTTCGGTGAATCAGGTTTTAGATCTCTTCGGATTTGAAAAATTCCGTATCAAGTATGAAATCGCAGAAATATGCCTTTGCGACGTTTCAGAAAATGTGCTGGATGCTGGCTTGACGGTGATGGATGGCCCATTCTTCTCCCTCATGCCCTTTGGCTATTCAGGCTACCATAGCCTCAGCTCTGTACACTACACCCCTCACCTCACCTGTGTGGGAGAGTTGCCTATCTTCCCCTGCCAAAAGAATAACCCAGAGTGTACCCCATATAGACTGGGTAACTGCAATCTCTGCCCCGCACGTCCCAAAACAGCGTGGCGGCAGATGAAGCAACAGGCACGCCACTATCTCAACGATGACATTGACATGCACTTCCAAGAATCACTCTTTGCCATCAAGCCCATTCTGCAAGCCTCGGAAATCAGCGACTCACGCCCCACCATCATCAAGGAGTTTTCAAGCTCTCCACGCTTTATCTCCGTGCTATCAGGCAAATTTAACACCATGTACGACTTAGAGGAGTTACTTACGAAATGAAAAAGAATAAAGAACAAGTTTATATCTCCGCCCTCGCCTACGTCTGTAATCGCGAAGGCTGCATCAAAGAAAAGCTGCACCAGCTATGGTCCATGCTGGAGGAACATTTCATGGATTTTGAAATCATCCTCGTCGATGACTGTAGTCATGATAAGTCCAGTGAAGTAATACGCGACTTCGCAAAGGAGAAAGAGCAAAAACGCCTCACCCTCATCTCACTGACAAAGCGTCACGGTGTCGAAAAGGCTATGCAAGTCGCCATTGACTTTTCCATAGGCGATTTCGTGCTAGAGATTGACGACATCCGCATGCCCTATGATGTCAGTATGCTCAAAGCCCTTTACGACAAAAACTGCGAAGGCTATGATATAGTCTCCTTGCAGCCCAGCAACAACACATCGAAGAGCTCCAAGTTATTCTACTTCCTGCTAGGACACTACCACGAATCAAATCTCAATCTCAACACACAGCTAGCACACTCTATCACCCGACGTGCTCTCAATGCTATTTCGCAGTTCAAAGACAAAACGAGCTACAGAAAAATCCAACACAGCTTGGGTGGCTACAAGCAAGCTAGTGTCGATATAGCCCTGGATAAGAAAGTAGAATCCAGCTACAGTCTTGGAGAGCGCATGCAAATGGGTAGCGACATACTCTTCTACTTCACCGATATTGGGATGAAGCTCTGCATGTATGTCGCTATTTTCTTCTTCTTAATCGCGCTACTGGGTGGCAGTTACGCCATCTACATCTACTTGACTCAATTTGCAGTCATGCAGGGATGGACAACCTTGATGCTCTTCCTAAGTATAGGTTTCTCTGGTCTCTTCATAGTGCTAGCCATCCTCAGCAAGTACCTCAATCTTGCCCTGAAAGAAATGAGCTCCAGCCCTCGCTACACGGTTAAATCCATAGAAAAAATCTAAATGAAAAGCAGCGCGATTATAGGCTACACGGGCTTTGTCGGTGGTAATCTCTGTGACCAGTCACAGTACACGGATTACTATAACTCCAAAAACATACAAGAGATAGAGGGTAAACACTACGACACCATCGTCTGCGCGGGTATTCCTGCAGCCATGTGGCTGGCCAACAACAAACCAGAGCAGGACTTAGAACAGATACTGCAACTCACCCGCCTGCTGGGCACGTGCAGCTGCGAGCGTTTTGTCCTCATCTCCACCATTGCTGTCTACGATGCCCAGCAAAAGGGCATGAATGAGCAGACGGAAGATATGCTTGAAAGCCAGCTTACCTATGGCAAAAATCGCTATGTAGCCGAGCAGGAAATAGCGCGAAGCTTCCCCAAGCATCACATACTGCGCCTGCCTGCCCTCTTTGGTCCACATATCAAGAAGAACTTCCTCTACGACCTCTGCAATCAAGAGCCCGCCTTTCTCAATGCAGCGGCATGGTCTTCCCTGATGGAACAGTTAGCCGCAGCCCAGCAAGAGCTTATCAAGAGCTACTACCTCTTTAATGAACAGAACGGTATGTATGCCTTCCAAAAAGAGAAAGCCGCAGCCCATGGACAAAGAGCAGCCATCCTCAGCCTCTTGCAGCAATACCAGTGCACGGCACTCAACTTCACCCATCCAGAGAGTAACTACCAGTTCTACGACCTGCGACTTCTCCAAGGAGATATAGAAAAGGCTATTGATGCGGATCTGCGCGTCCTCAACCTATGCTCTGAACCAATAGCGGCCAAGGAGATAGCAAAGCACTTTTTTGATATAGATATGGAATTACGTGGCAATCCCGTACTCTATGACTACGACATGCAAAGTCTCTATGCCGAACGCTACTGGGGCAATAGCCCTTGGCAGTACAGCAAGGAGCAAGTCATGGGGCAACTTCGCAGCTTCTTTCAACAGCAAGGCATAGAACTATGAATCTCGCCATTTCCAATATCGCATGGCTGCCAGAGCAACGCTTTGAGGTCTACAGCCTCATGCAGAGCATGGGCTACACAGGACTAGAGATTGCGCCCGCTCTCTTCCAACGCGTCGCAGAGTTTCCCTATTCTCAGCAAAATCATCTAGCAGATGAGGCAAAGGCAGAGCTGGCAGACTATGGTCTCCAACTGGCCTCCATGCAGGCTCTCCACTTTGGGGAAAGCGGTATGGCTCTCTTTGCAAGTGAGGCAGAGCGTCAAAAGCTACTCGACTACACCAAGCAGGCCATAGACTTTGCAGGTCGCCTCGGTATCAGAAACCTCGTTTTTGGATCTCCCAAGCTCCGCAATATCCCAGAAGGCATGGCAGAGCAGGAGGTGCAGGGCATAGCCCTGCCCTTTTTCCATGCCCTTGCCCAACACGCGCAGACACTGGGCTGCATCATCGGGCTAGAACCCAATGCCGCAGAATACGGTACCAACTTCATCAATACCACAGAGCAAGCCCTCTCCTTGATTCTGCAAGTCAATCACCCAGCACTGCGACTCAACCTCGATATGGGGAACCTCATTGCTAATGATACGCAGGTCGCCGTCCTCACTGCGGCAGCTCCCGTGATAAGCCACATCCACTTCTCCCTCCCCATGCTGCGCACACTCAACAGCGAAGAAGCCCCCAAGCTCTCCTCCTTTGCCCAAGTTCTCTCCCCCCTTGTGGAAAATGAAGTCTACTTTTCTATTGAAATGGGCAAGAGTGATCTGATCGCTATTCAGCAGGCTCTCGCATTGTTCGTCTAATTCTTCTAATAAAAAAGCGAGTTGCATTTGATGCAACTCGCTTTTTTTATAGTCTCGCCAGGGCTCGAACCTAGACAGAGGGAATCAAAATCCCTAGTGCTACCATTACACCACGAGACCACGTGGGGTGTGGGCGAATAATACCACAGAGGGATTGACTAGGCAAGCATTTTTTTAAAAAAATCACTTATTTTTTTGGGAGAAAGTTAACGCGGACTGCCATGCTCTCTAGAACTTTACCGTCTATTGTCCAATTCCCCTTGCCTATTGCCTCTGTTGGGCTATAAAATTGGAGAGACATAATCTTATCCGTCCCCTTCTGGGTCAGATGTGCAACACCCTGATTATTTACAGAATAGTTAAAATCTTTCGCGCTGTGCTGGGGCGTATCAGGAAACTGTATTTCCACAGTATGAGCACTCAGTGATTTGGGTGCTGGCAGAGGGGCGATGACTTCTGTCTCCGAGGCAATGGCAATGTAGTTGAGCAGAAGAGGTTGACCTTTTCTTGCAAACGTAATTTCCAAAATCAATGCATTCTGGTGTGATCCTCTTGCTTGCAGCCAAGCGGGGCACTGCCAACTGTATACACCCCATTGCATGGAGAGGTGACCGATTTTTTCGATACGTTCCTCGATGGAGACAGGCATAAGGTAATAAGAAGGAATGTCTATCAGGGAAAATTGATTTCTATCCTTTTTGAGGCGACCTTCTACCTTTACGCTGACAATGTCGCCCTTTTCCACAAGGCGAACGGCCTCCCATGAAAGGAATTCATTGAGGCGTAAGAAACTGCGTTTGAATCCACTAAACTCCTCTTCGACACAGGGTGCCAATTCAGCAGTGGCTGTAACGGTGCTCATCACGCAGATGAGGCTAGAAAGAATGATGTTCTTCATATGAATTTTCGTTTATACCTGCATCATAACAGATAGGCTTCAGATTTCAATATTTTTTCTTGGGCTTGATTTTATCAATTTTGTCTCTATACTCATCCCATGACCTGTTTTCGCCCTTGTATTGACTTGCACCATGGATTGGTAAAACAAATTGTTGGTGGTAGCCTCACAGACTCAGAACAAAGTTTGATGACAAACTTCACTTCCGAGCATGATGCCGCATGGTATGCCAATCTCTACAGACAAGATGCCCTGCGCGGTGGTCATGTCATCCAATTAGGGGCAGGTAATGCAGAGGCAGCGCAATCTGCCCTCGCCGCCTACCCACAGGGCTTGCAACTAGGTGGTGGGGTCACGGTACACAATGCGCAGCAATGGCTGGATGCGGGTGCGTCCCATGTGATTGTCACCAGTGCGCTCTTTAGTCAGGCGGGGGAATTCTTACCCAAGGTACTTGATGAGCTCGTAGAGCGTGTCGGAGCAGAGCGACTGGTGATTGATCTAAGCTGCCGCCGCACAGCAACAGGCTGGACAGTGGCCATGAACCGTTGGCAGACCCTCACCAACCTTGATGTCACGCATGAGGTGCTGGACTCCTTAGCGGCTCGCTGCGATGAGTTCCTCATCCACGCTGCTGATGTAGAAGGACGCTGTCAGGGCATAGATGAGGCACTGGTGCGCCTACTGGGTGCATGGAGAGCACGCCCCATGACCTACGCTGGCGGTATAGCCAGCATGGCAGACTTTGACCTCATTGACAGCCTCAGCGAAGGCTCTATTGACGCAACAGTGGGCAGTGCTCTGGATATTTTTGGAGGTACGGGCGTACAGTACAAAGAGCTAGTTCGTATGCGCTCTAATCCTTAATAGGGTGATTTCTGAGGGCACGCCCAGACGGAACATCGCACCAGGCCAGGTGCCAGCACCAGCACTGACGTACATGGGTCTGTAGCCATTGCTTTCACCACCGTAGCACCAGCCTTTAATATTGCCTTGATAGAGGTAACACATGTAAAGGTAGAAAGGTCCCCACATCATGCCACCATGTGTATGACCTGCTACATGAAGGGAGCTTTTAGCGATGGGTGGGATATGATGAAACTCTGCTGGATCGTGGACTAGTAGAAGGACAGCATTGTCTTTTGGTAAATTCAGCGTGGCTTTTCGGTAATTAATACTAGGTGCGCCCTTGGTCTCAGGATGAGAGGAAAAGTGCGTGCTTCTATCCCCTACACCCACAAGGCTGAGACCGGGGAATATTTCCACATTTTCGTTTTCAAGCAACTTGAATCCAAGGGAGCTGTACTCCTTGACCCATGCTCTGTAGCCCGAGTAGGATTCATGATTGCCCATGGTGATGAAAACACCGTACTTCGCCTTAAGCTCTGCCAAGGGGGCAAGATCATTTTTTCTCTTTCCCACACTACCATCCACTGTGTCACCCACGAGGAGAATGAGATCGGGTTGCAGGGCGTTAACCTGCTCCATTATGCCCTTGGCGTAGTTCGCGTCATTGATGGGAGAAAGGTGTATGTCGGGAATAAGTACCACCTTGAGCCCATCATATTGCGCAGGAATGGCTAAATAGTGCTCTGTCTCCTTGACGCGTGGTATGCGCATGGATTCATACATGCAGATGGCTGTCAGGATAATGCCTATCATGCCTACAATGAGACCGGATGTATTGAGGAGTGCTCGCTTTGGAAGACGACGCTTCAACAGGCTCCATAAGATAATCAGAACATCCCTCACAAAGGTCAGCTGCGAAAAAATAAGCACCGCACTAAAAAGCGTAGAAGTGATTATCATCACCATACGAGGAGCCTCGGGTATGATGTCAGCCTCCCCCTCCCAAAAGATATTAAGCACATGATGCCTGAATCCCCCTATAAGGAATAGCAGCATCAACATGACGCGTATGTACCAGGGCGCGCGCAGTGGAAGAATCAGCGATAAGCAAATATAAATTGCCGCTGGTATAAAAAGAATTTCCATCCTAGTCCAAGGTGATAAGCGTAATCTCGCCCGATATACCCACACGCATGGTGAATCCAGGCCAGAGACCAGCTCCGTTGCTGACGTAGAGTTTCATCCTGTCATGCACCTCATAAAGACCAGAAACATAGCCACCGTTGAAGTAAGCAACCAGCTGATTAAAGCCCCACAGCATGCCTCCGTGCGTGTGACCAGCTATTTGCAAGTCAACGCCACTCTTTGCACCATACTTGGCAAGGTCAGGGCGGTGAGCTAGCATGATTACCGTTCCATGTGTTCCCTGCATCGCCTTGGGGAAATCGACTGCCTCTGCATTTTCTACATCATGAGAAATATCCATATGGGCAGCCACATCACCCACACCAGCAATGAAAAGGCCAGGGAGAATTTCCACATTCTCGTTCTCCAATGTCTTCATGCCAAGGCGGCGGAATTCTGCCATCCATGTGTGGTAGCCCGAGTAGTATTCATGATTACCAGCGGAGGCAAAGACACCGTATTTTGCCTTGAGACCAGCGAGGGGCGCTACAGTCTCTCTGCGCAGCTCAATATCCCCATCAATGAGGTCACCGGGCAGGACAATAATGTCGGCATTGAGGGCATTGGTGCGGCGCACAATTTCCTCAGCATAGCTCTTGTCATTGAGCTGTGCTAAGTGCAGGTCAGCAAGCACAGCAATGGTAAACCCCTTGTAGTCGGGATTGAGTCCATCTACCTCTATAGTCACTTCCTTGACATCGGGCACACGCATGGAATCCCACATACTCCAGCAGGTAGCACCTACTGCAACAACATACAGACTGATAGATGTCCACTTCCCACATCGTTGAAAAAGCCAAGTAATCAGAGCGCACAGGTCTCTTATAGCAATCAAGCAAAGAGCTATTACCATAAAGACAAAGAGCGCCGAGCCCAGCATGAGCGGGAAGCGTGGTGCTTCTGGCAGGAAAAAAGTCATCCCCGGCCAGAAGAAATCAAGAATAAGTGCCTTACAACCTCCTAACAGCAGAGGCAGTATTAAGAGAACGCGTATCCACCACGCAAAACGCAGTGTCAGGAAAAGCGAAGTACTAACGTAGAGCGAAAGAAGAGGTACCATCCATTGATGCATGGCGGCAAGTCTACCATTCTAGAGCCTTAATGTCTACCCCTAAGACGAGAAAAAATGTCATCTTTGCACAGGAACAGTGACGCGCTTGCCCTCGTAGCTGACAGCCTTGAGCTCTGTAGCCTCCGCTGGGAAGAACACATCGGTGCTCTTGTTATCCTGATGCCCTAATCCGAGCAGGGAAACACCGATAAGCTTCTTGCCAGAGTATACTTCAAAGGCGACAGCCCCTTGCCATTGATCGGCTGGGATGGTGACTTTGCCCCCTTGGACACGCTGGGGGTTACCCTGCGTGAGAGGCGTTTTATTCTTGAAGATGGGGGCACTGTTCGCCGTGATGTAGTAGATGACACTGCTGTCTGGTTCTGGGTACTGGGCAGCATGGGTCAAGACCTCGTCGACCATCTGGTCTGTGACCGTGAGCATACGAGAGCCGTAGTCATTCTTCCACCTATTGAGAGGCTGTAACATGCCTGTCTCGATGAAGAATCGAGACAGATTCAATCCCAAGGCATCACAGGCATTTTTCATGAAGTTGACGCGCATTTGCCCTTGCGTGAGGTTACTTTCATCTGTTTCTCTCACCTTTTGGAAAATAAGGGGGTAAAAATCGCTTTTTCCCTGCGCAACAGTAGCATAGAGCTGCAATTGCCAGAGGGGAGCAACATTGACAAAGTGGTCGTAGCTCTGCTTGCTGCTGTGAATGCGCTCTGCTAGGTTGATGGGCTTGGCTGGGTAGCGGTAGTTATCGGGACCATTTTGATACTGCCATGGTTGACGCAGGACACGCGCGCTGTGCATGTAGCAGTGCAAGCGTCCCCCACGTATATTACCATTGGGAGAGGGTGTGACCTCATGCTCCAATCGCATACTGCTGGGGTTGAGCAGGTAATTTGTCCAAGCAGAAAAGATGTTGTTGGTGATTTCCCCCGTGCCCACCCAGAGCATACCAGGGCGCA
>CAZRZE010000055.1:0-11068 GCA_964604535.1 uncultured Akkermansia sp. | reverse complement strand
AACATCCATCCAGCGTAGCAGGGTCTGGGCAGACTTGTAGATTAATCTCACCAGAGGCTAGAGCTAACGCTTTAATTGACGGTGTGTATACGGGGGATGTAGAAGGCCTTGCCTGTATAGGGATCCCAGACCTTTTCACCACCGGAAAAACCTTTGTAGTCCAATGGGCTGTAGGGCGCGTAGGGGGAATAGACAACGTAGGTGAAGGACGAGGTAAAGCCATAGGGGATACCGTCAGGCGCTAATGTCTGCTTGCCAATGAGGCTGGCGGGAGCGGGTAAATCTGTGCTATCTATAGTCAAACGCTTGCTGCTGGCAGGCTTGCCATTATCGTCGCGAATCACCATGGCAGGACGTGGGCCTGGATACTCTTTGCGAACAAATAGATCAACAGCTTGTTGAACCAAGCAGGAAGGGAGAAGCACAAGAAGTGCTACTGCGCTAAAAATACGTGTGGGGATTCTCATATGATTACAAGGCTAGTATAAAGAAAAAAAAGAGGAAGTACAACCCTAAAATGAGTTAGTTAGAAAGCGAAAAGTAATTTATTGGGGGCTGGGTAATTTGAGTAACTGACTGATGCGTTTTGCTATATCGGTGTTATCCATGCAGCCTGTGAAGTGTTTACTGCCTGTCCCACCAGCGAGGAGGGGGGCGTAGATGCCGTTGTGAGACTTGCTGACAAAGCGTATGCTGACCTTTCCAGAGTCCTTGTTGGACTGGATAAGGGTGAGTCCACCTGTGCTATGGTCGGCAAAGACGAGCACGAGTGTACCGGGGTGGGCTGCTGCCCAGCGCATGGCAACACCCACTGCGCGGTCGAAGTCCAGTGTTTCATCCATGGCGAGCTTTGCATTGTTATCATGTCCAGCCATGTCAATCAAAGAGCCCTCGATGAGGAGCAAAAAGCCCTCGGGGTGCTTGCTGTGCATGGTTTCCAAAGCACGTTCTGTGTACTCCGCAAGGACTGGACCACGTTGTGCAGCCCATGGGGCATTGCCCTCTGCCAACCACGCGAGGAGGGAGGTCTTCTTTTTTAGCTCTTCCCTCTGCTCTTTGGTGAAATGACCGCGCCCACCGCCTACGATGACGCTAAGCTCTGCTTGGAGTAGCTGGGCTGCAATGAGTGGGGTGAGGTTGCGGTGCTTTACCTGCGCATAGTAGGCAGCAGGTGTGGCATCGGTGACGGCCTTGGTGACGACGAGTCCTGTGCCCAAGCCCTTTTGACGCGCCATTTTGAAGATGGAGGGAAGTGCTTTGTCCTTGCTGTCCACTCCTAGCCTGCCATTGTTGGTTTTTACCCCTGTTGCAAAGGCTGTACCTGCTGCTGCGGAGTCTGTGATAGCACCCCTGACATTATCTGTCCTCACCATGCTACATTGGGGCAGTTGCTCCATATAGAGCTTTCCCTTATTGAGAGAATGGGCCGCGCTGATGTAGTCATAACCCATGCCATCACCTACCATGATGATGACGCGCTGAGGGCTTTTGTCATCAGAGGGTAGCTTGATGGGGCTTACCTCGTAGCTGGGGATGTTGGCTACTACTTGAGTGTCGCCTCTTTTGGGGGCATTGTCCGCAAGACAAAGGGGGAGGAGGCAGAGGGCTGCGAGGATGGGCTTGATCATAATGGTTTAGTTGTTGAGGGGTTCTCCCATGGCTTGGCACCATTTAGGCACATCGGTGGAGTCGACGAAGACATAATCCATGCCTGCGGCAATGGCTGCATCTATCCCAGGTTGCGCGTCTTCAAAGACAACACATTCTTCAGCGGCTACGCCCATGCGCTCTGCGCAAAGCAAGAAGATATCGGGGCAGGGTTTTCCACGCTCTGGTGCGACATCTTCGGGGGTGATGATGTGGGAAAACATGTTTTCCAAGCCAGCGGCTTTGAGGGTGGCAAGTGCTCCCTGTGGGGCGCTGCCTGTGCCAATGGCAAAGGGGATTTTCTGCTCAATGAGTTGGTAAATCAGCTCCACGGTCTCATGGATGATGTCGAGTTTTCCCTCATCAAGGTAGCGCATGTAGAGGTCGCGCTTGTCCTTGGCTATTTCAGCGGCGGGTAACTCTAGCCCATAGAGGCTGTTGAGGGAGGATACAATGTCTACTGCGGCACGTCCGCCGTTGGAGACGAACTCTTCTCCAAAAAAGACGTGCTTGGGCGCACCGTAGGCGGCGAGGGTCTCTCTCCACGCGCGGTAGTGTAGCCCCATGCTATCCACGAGGGTGCCATCTAGGTCAAAGATGTAGCCCGCGTAGCTTTTTTGAGGCAGTGTGATACGTGTCATGAATGTGGAGATTAGATGCTAAAGAGGTCAACAAAGCGGTTGAGGTCTTCATCTTTGCCAAAGAGGACGAGTACGTCACCTACCTCAAAGACGAGGTCAGGGGTGGGGGTGTCGATGACGGGCTGATCGGGGAGGGAAAGCACGTCATCCTCGGGCGCAAGCTCATTGATGACCCCACGGCGTAGGGTGAGCAGGTTGAGGGAGTACTTGCCGCGTAGGTTGATTTCTTGGAGGGTCTTGCCTACCCACTCTTTGGGGAGGTTGACTTCTGCGAGGGCATGATTGCGATCAATCTTGCGCAGTCGCATGAGTCCCTCATTCATAAAGTGCGATACCAGTTGCTTTGCCGCTACGTCTTCCACGCGGAAGAGATCTCGCACGCCGAGGTGCTTGAGTACGTTGCTGTGTAGGCTGTTGACAGAGCGAGCATAGAGGTTCTTGACGCCCAGTTCTTTGAGCTGGGCTGTGATGAGGATGCTGCGCTCAAAGCCTTCGCCAATGGCGAGGATGACAATGATGTCATCGCCCACAATGTCCATTTGGCGTAGGACGCGTATGTCGGTTGCGTCTCCTTCTCTGGCGTAGGCGACGCTGTCTTTGAGTTCATTGATGACGCTTTCTTGCTCATCTATAATGGTGACTTCGTAGCCCGCTTGGGCGAGGTAGAGGGCGAGGGCTTTTCCAAATTGACCCATGCCAATGATGACAAATCTCATATTGCTTTATTGTGTTATTAGGTGAGGGGGAGGCGTGTTTCGGGGTAGCGTAGGAACTTTTTCTCCCCTTGGCTGATGAATATCATCATGAAGGTGAACATGCCTACGCGGCCAAATATCATGCTGAAAGAGAGGATGTACTTGGAGCTTGTGGAGAGCTCTCCTGTGATGCCGAGGGAGTAGCCCGTTGTGGTAAAGGCGCTCACCTCCTCAAAAAGGATGCGCAGCATGCCGTTGTCCTTGCTGGCTATTTCTGGCTCTAAGATGGTGATAATCATGGTCATGAGTACGATCCAGACTATGGCGAGTACGACAGTGGACATGGCGCGGTTGATGGTGGCGCGGGCGATGCGGCGTTGGTGTATCTCCACGTCTTCACGTGCGCGCAGAACGCGGTATATTTCCAAAAAGCACAGGGCAATGACAGGCGCAAAAACACCACCACCTGTTCCTGCGGGATTGCCGCCAATGAACATGAGCACACAGAGCCACAGCTTGTAAGCAGGGCCATATTCATTGAGGTCGCTTAGGTTAAAGCCAGCAGAGCGACCAACCGTGTTCCAAAGTGCTTCCCAGCTGAGGCTCATCCAGCTGCGATCGCTTTGTGCAGAGGGCTCTATGAGGCTAATGAGGGCAAGTATTGCCGTGCCAAAGAAAATGACGATGACTGTCATGCGCATGACGAGCCAACAATGCGTGCTCCACCGCAGGCTGCGCTTTCTTCCCGTGAGGCGGTTTTTGAGACGCGCAAAACTCTCCAAGTACACACCAAAGCCTATTGTCCCCGCAAAGATAGTAATCATCATGATGATTTGCCCAATGCGAGCTTCTTGCAAGAAGGGGGCTGCCATGTTGGCAGAGAAGGTGGATATGCCCGCATTGCAGAAGCAGGAGACGGAGTGAAAAATAGCATGTGCCCAGATGGGGCTATTTTGCAGGGCAGGGATGTCCTTCCATGACCAATAGAGGAAGATGGCGGAGATAATCTCGACGCTCAAAGTAACGAGGACAACGGACTTGATGAGGGCGGGGACGATATTGATGCCCTGCTGATCCAGTATGCCAGAAAAAGTCGCCTTGTCTGTCACCGCAAGTCTCTTTCCTATCATCATCATGACAAAGTAGGAGAAGGTCATCACACCCAGTGCTCCTATCTGAAAGTTGAGTAGAATGACCGCCTTGCCAAAGGGGGTGAAGACGCTTTCTATGTCAACACTGCTCAGACCTGTGATGGCCGTCGCGCTGGAGCACATAAAGAAGGCATCGACAAAATCAATGGAATCATGTGTTGCACCTGGTGTCATCAATGCCACACTGCTCAGCAGGATGAAGGCCAACATGCTGGTGAAGAAGATGACCGCAGGCGACCACTTAGAGCCCGTTGGTTTTATCTTTGTTGATCGTAGCTGTACAATCCACGAAATGACGTTGATGATGGAGAATGCGCCTATAACCAAGCCGAGTAACACGCTGCACCAGTAGAGCTTAGAAGTGACTTCGTGACTGGTAAAGGTGTGGATGCAAAGGACAAAGCAAATGGATGCAATAATACCTACCACGGCCTGCCAGATGACAAAGCGCGGCACTGTCAGACCCCGTCGTAGGTACACAAAGGCGTGGGTGATGACAACTGCTGTGTTGAACCAAGTAATCCAGCTCACCAGCGTGTGCGTGGAGAGCATGAAGCTGTTGAGCTGATCAGCTGGTAGAGTCGCTGTGCGTAGGAAGCCCAACTCCCACAGTATGGCGATGAGTACTAGGAGGCCAGAGAGCATCTCTGGGAACTCCCATATCTCATAAGGTTTTCTGCGCCAAGGTGACATGTGTCAGTGAGGTGCTGTTTATTTCTCGGTCTTTTTACCGTAGTATGGTGCTAGCTCCTCATCGCTCACCATATGGGTGAAAATCCAATCACCTTTATCAAGTGACATGTTGTAAATGGCACGTGTTATACCCTTATCCTTTGGCATCAACTCAGCAAGGCGCAAATAGTGCTCTGCTGCTTCGGTATCGGGCTTTTGGGGGTCATCGCCCTCGCGCTTTAAGAGGGCAATGTAGGCGTAGGCTATGGGATAGCTCAAAGCATGTTCCTGTAGCAATGACTCCACCTTTTTAACGTTACGTTCAACGCCTAAACCTTTGTAGTGCATGTATGCGATGAGGATAGGAGCATCAAAGTATTTCATGTGACTGAGGTAGACGAGATGGCGTGTTGCTTCCTTGTAATCAGGTTCGCAGCCTATACCCTTGACCAAGAAATGCGCATAGCAAAGATGGCAAATGCTGCCAGATTTCATTAGAGAACCACGCTTGAAGTGCTCGAATGAGCGCTTTTCATTTTTTGCTACGCCATACAGACCTTTGAGGTAAAAATTGCCCAAAATTTCATTAGCATAGTCATTTCCCATCATGGAGGCAAGCTGGATGAATTGGAGACCCTCTGCAGGATTATGAGGGAAGTCATCCCTATTGATGCGCTCTTTCATGACTTTGGGGTCGATGAGCCAGCCACCCACAGTTGCCATGAGTTCAGGGCTATGCAATTCTGCTCCCTTGAACGCGTTAGACATGCTTTGCTTGGGGTTAATATCGGCATAAGCTAAGTATCGCAGATTGTAGGCAGTAGCACTACCGGCATCAGCTGCCATTGTTAGGTATTCAAAGCGCTTGTTTTTATCTTGGCAGAGAACGGCTGCCTCATACATGACAAGGTGGTTGCCGCGCTTGATTTCAGATTGCACCTCTGGGCGATTAAGGTCTTCTTCAAGATGAAGACGGTCAGTGAGTTTTAACCAACGGTAACGCGCGATGAAGTTCCCGTCTCGGCTTGCTTCTGCCAGAATTGCAAGTCCCTTGTCGCGGTCTTTTTTGACCCCCGTGCCGGTGACATAGTCGATGGCGACTTGCACGATGGCTGGGATGAAGCCTAAGTCAGCGGCTTCTACAAAAAGCTTGTGGTTTTCTGCTAAGACTTCTTCGTTTACTTCTGCTCTTCTTTTTTGTTGAAGCTGAAGACGCTCCCAGTTAGCATTGAAGTACATGGCTGCGGGCTTCTTCTCCTCTGCTGCCTTGCGTATCCATTCGAGGCTGCATAGCTCATCTCTTGTTGCGGATAGTGCGATTTTCATCGCTTCAAAATAGTCGTAGGATTGATCCTTTAACTGTTGGTCGAGAGCTGCGAGAAATTTTTTGTACTCAGCGGGATAATTCTCTGGGGAGTTGATGCTTGCTTGCAATTGAAGACTGCTCGTCAGAGCGAGACCTGCAATGAGAAAATAGGAGCCTGCGTTCATATGGGCGTAGTATATCCTACTATTCACCACATGGCAAGGCTATATCTAAACATGGCAGATTGAAGAGAATTTAGGCACAAAAAAGCGCACCAGTTAAGTACTGATGCGCTTTCTGAAGTAGCAGGAAGGTGATTTGAACACCCGACCAAAGGCTTATGAGTCCTCTGCTCTACCACTGAGCTATCCTGCCGTTTTGTTTTGCAGACTCTGTCTGCGGGGAAATTATACAGACGCTTTGTAGCTTTGTCTAGACATTTTTTCTAAAAAAATGCTCTTTTTAGAAAATATTCAGTCCGCCTACAATGATTGCCACTGTGAGGAGGGCTAAAATAATGCCAGATGTGAGGGGTACACGCACGGTGGCTACGCCTTCTTCTGCCTTTTCCCAGTACATGGAGCGTATGACCTTGAAGTAGTAATAGAAGCCTACCGCTGCACCGATGATGAGGAAGGGTAGGAAGGTCATTGCTGCGGGACTGTAGAGTGCTGCCATGAAGGAGCTGAGCTTTGCGCTAAAGCCAAAGGTCAGAGGGACACCTGCCAAGGAGGCAAAGACCACAGTGACGCAGAAGGCAAAGTAGGGATTGCTGCGACCCAGACCACGGAAGGCGGAGACTTCTTCGCTTTCACGTGCCATGCGCACGATGCCAATGGCGATAAAGGCTGCTAGTACCGAGACGGAATAGGCAAGCAAGTATGTTTCTATATCGTGAATGTGGAGACCGACTACTCTATCAAAGTTGGTCTGTGTCATTGCGTAGACAAAGACGAGGATGAAGCCAGCCTGACCAATGGAGGAGTAGGCGAGCAGTCGCTTTGCATTGCGCTGACCAATGGCAGATAGGTTGCCTACGAGAAGAGTGGCGCAGGTGATGATGAGCATCATGATCCCCATGCTATCTGCTGTCATAGAAAGCTCATTTGAGCCAAAAAGTGTGTTTTTAGGAAGTGCTGTGAAAATAGCGAGTAGGGCGACAAAGCCGGCTATCTTGGAGCAAGTGGAAAGGAAGGCTGTCACGGGTGTGGGTGCTCCTTGATAGACATCAGGCACCCATGCGCTCATGGGGACGGCACCTATCTTGAAGAGTATGCCCAGTGTCATGAGAATGAGGGAGAAGATGAGGGCAGCTGGTGAGAACTGCATGCCAGTGGTCATGGCCATTGAGTCGATGGCAAAGCCACCTGTCACACCAAAGTACCATGCTGCACCAAAGACGAGGATGCCTGTGCTCAACGCGCCTTGGATGAGGTACTTCACACCTGCTTCAATGCTGCCTTGATTGCGGCGGTAGTAGCCCACCATGATGTAGGAGCTTAGTGTGAGTATCTCTAGGGAGATAAAGAGCATGACGAGGTCGCGTGCCTGACAGAGGGCGCATATACCTGCCACTGCGATGAGCATGAGGGCGTAGAGCTCTCCTGTGCCTTCGTCGTTTTCTACATTGCCCGAGACGCTGCGTGTGCTCACCGAGTTGTAGTCAAAGGCAAAGAGCATGCAGAGACCCGAGATGAGGCAGACGAGTCCAGCGATAAAGCTGGGCGCAAAGTAGAAAGCAGATGCCACGAGGCTCAGACCGCCTATGATGGCATAGCCACGGCGGGGGAACTTTTTGCAAAAGGCGTCAGCCATCAGGATGAGTACGGCTACTATTGCCAGCCCAAGGCTGACGGAGAAATCCGACCAAGTATAGTGTGTTGAGAACATAGCTTGTGTTGAGATGTTATGATTTTAGATCTTGTATCAACCAATGAGACTGACGATGAGTGAGGGATAGATGCCGAAGAGAACAAGGGCAGCAGCGAGTAGACCCGCAGCGATGATGTCATAGCAGCTGAGCGAGGTGGCGCGTACGCTGGCCATGGCAACAGGACCTGCAAAGATGCGGCGGAAGGCGCGCAGCATGTACACAGCCCCTATGACGAGACCCCACATGGCGCAGATGGCGGCTACTTGCACAGGGCCTACGCCTCCGAACATGGCACCTATCCAAGAGAAGGGGCAGCAGCTGCATTCTGTGACACCCAAGGGTGCGTCTTGGAAGCAGGACATGAAGACGGCAAACTCTCCAGGGAAGTTAGCCAGCAGGGGCAGACCAATGGAGGCCATAGCACCCAGACCGAAGAGGAAGCCCAGCGCGGGGAGCTTGCTTCCCAGCCCACCCATGGAGTCCAGCTCCAGCGTGCGTGTTTGGGATTCAATCTGACCTGTCAGCAGGAAGAGGAGACCAATGGTGAGACCATGACCCAGCATGAGGATGGCTGCACCGTTGAAGGCGAGCTCCAGATTACCAGGCATGTAGCTGATGTAGGCGGCAAAGGCAAGGAAGAGGTAGCCCATGTGCATCACGGAGGAGTTACCCAGCATCTCGTCAAGGCGTCCCTTGCTCACAGTCACGTAACCTACCCAAAGGACGTTGCCAAGGAGGGCGAGCAAGAGCCACTTGATATGGGGCTCAAACATCACTTCATTAACAGGGCCGAGGAGGGCGGCGATGGTGAAGAGACCGTAGAGACCAAACTTTTTGAGCACGCCTGCGTGCAGCATGGCTACAGGTGTGGGGGCACTGGCATAGGCAGGACCTGCCCATGAGTGGAAGGGGAAGAGGGAGACCAGTGTGCCAAAACCAATGAGAAGCATGGCTCCCATCAGGGCAAAGTAGCCAGGGTTTTCAGCAACGACGTATTCCATGATGTTTGGCACCCTGTCTCCGAGTGTTGAGAAGTTGTAGCCAAACTCGCTGCAAAGCATGATGAGACCAGCTAGCAGCACCATCGAGGCTAGTCCGAGGTAGACGACCATGTTCCAAGAGATGGTGCGGCGGTCACCACGACCGTAGACACCAATCATGATGAAGGTGGGGATGAGTGCCAACTCATGGAAGGCAAAGAAACCAATGATGTTGTCGGATACAAAAGCTCCTGTAGCACCTGCGGAGATGAGCAGGGTGGAGATTGCCCAACTGCGTGCAGCACCTGCATCAGGGGCGCGCAAGCCAATGGCAGCTGCCATTGTGACGAGGGCGCTGAGGATAATCATCACGCTGCTGAGGGGCAGGGCAAGGGTGAGCTCGAAGTAGTTGTTGACAACGGCATCGGGATTGCTGCTCCAGAGGCAGAGGGCTGCGAGGGTGAGCAGCAGGCTGATGCCAGCACTAGCAATGGCTGTGGCACGCCCAGGGAATCTCAAAAAGCCAATGAGAGCCGAGGCGATGATGGGGACGAGAATGAGCCAGATAAGCATGGTATGAAAAAGGTGATAGTTCTCAGGGAATAATGTTGATTAGAAAAGTACAACGTAAATGATGACGATGACACCGCAGAGGGTGACGTAGTTGTAGGTACGCAGACTCACGCCACGCAGTTTGCTGATGAGTTGACCCAGTGAGCTGACGCAGTAGCCTATGCTCTGTACAAAGCCATAGATGACAAAGCTGTCTAGCATGTCGATGAGGTTGCTAGCAATGTTTTGCACGCCACCGACAATGTACTTGTCGTAGATATGGTCTATGTAGAGGCGGTTGCGCAGGGCGCGGGAGACAAAGTTGTTGGCAAGGGGGTCACTGCTGACACCACGTCCGTAGATGGCGAATGCCAAGAGCACACCGATAACCAGTGCTGCTGTACCCGCATAGAAGGGAATTCCAACATGGAAGCCTTCTGGCACAAAGTCATTGAAGGGAACAAGGTGCTGTGCGACGAAGCCAAAGCCAGCGAGTACGGACATCACAGCAAGGAGGATGAGGGGGAAGCTCATGGAGGCTCCAACTTCCTTGGCGTGCTCTGCGTGTTCACTGCGTGCCTTGCCGCAGAAGGTGATGAGGCAGACGCGTACCATGTAGAAGGCTGTCAGCGCAGCAACACCTGCTGCCACAGCAAAGATGAGCATATTCTTCTCATAGGCTGCCATGAGGATGCTTTCCTTGGAGAAGAAGCCCGAGAAGCCCGGTACGGCGATGAGTGCCAGCGTGCCTATGACAAAGCAGAGTGTGGTGATGGGCATGCGCTTCTTGAGGTTGCCCATCTTCCATATGTCCTGCTCGTGATGGCAGGCGTAGATGATAGCACCAGAGCCGAGGAAGAGCAGAGCCTTGAACCAAGCGTGGGTGAAGAGGTGGAACATCGCTGCTTCTCCCGCCATGAGACCTACAGCCATGACCATGTAACCCAGCTGGGAGAGGGTGGAGTAGGCGAGGACGCGCTTGATGTCATCTTGCTGCATGGCCATGAAGGCTGCGAGCAGGGCGGTGATAGCACCAATTCCTGCGATGATGTTGCAAGCAAAGGGGGTAAAGGCTTCTGCGCCCATGCTGACTTGTAGACGTACAAGCATGTAGACACCAGCGGCAACCATGGTTGCAGCGTGGATGAGGGCGGAGACGGGGGTAGGGCCTTCCATGGCATCGGGAAGCCAGACATGCAGGGGGAACTGCGCGGACTTACCAATAGCACCGCAGAAGAGGGCGAGCACCAAGACGGTGAGCAGGCTCGTGTTCATTTCGCTAGCAAGACCACCCATTTCGGAGAAGTTAAGCGTGCCAAAGGCTGCCAGCGTCAGGCCTATACCGATGAGGAATCCGAAGTCACCAACGCGGTTGGTGATGAAGGCTTTTTTTGCAGCATCAGCGGCACTGTCCTTGTTGAACCAGTGACCGATAAGCAGGTAGGAGGAGAGACCAACCATTTCCCAGCCGATGAAGGTCATGGCGAGGTTGTCTGCTAGTACGATGGTGCTCATGCTGAACATGAAGATGCTCAGACCTGCAAAGTAGCG
>CAZRZE010000054.1:0-11077 GCA_964604535.1 uncultured Akkermansia sp. | reverse complement strand
TCAAGGCGCATTTCCCAGTGGAATTCCTCTGCGGTCTGATGTCCAATGAAAACACCAATGAGAAAATTGGTATCTTCATCCTAGAGGCTAGCCGCATGGGCATAGAGGTACTAGGTCCTTGTGTGAATAAGTCTTTTGAGAAGTTCCAGCCAGAGCTTCGCCCCAATGGCAAGCTTGCTGTGCGCTTTGGTCTAGCCTCCGTCAAGAGTATGGGCGCAGAAAGCGTACGTGTCATCGTGGAGGAAAGAGAAAAGAATGGTCCCTATAAGGACATGGAAGACTTTGCCTACCGCATACCCCCTCAAAATCTGCGCCGCGCGCACCTCGAAGTACTCATTCAAGTCGGCGCCTTCGACTGGATGCGTCAGTCACGCGCCCAGATGTTTAGTACCATAGAAGAATGCATAGCCAGTGCCTCCTCTGTCCATCAGGACAATGCCTCGGGGCAGATGTCTCTATTTGACATGATGGAGACCAGTAATTTGGCAAGCAACAGCAAGAAACACATGCTGCCCGAATGGCCCATGGAAGACCGCCTCAATGCTGAAAAAGACTACACGGGGGCTTACTTCTCTGGTCACCCCCTTGATAGCATGCGTGGCATTATTGACCATGCACGCTTCACACGTATAGGGACTCTTCCCGACCTCGCGGCGGAAGAAATCACCCAAATGCACAACATGGCGGGTATGATACGTAGCATCGTTGTGAAGCTCAGCAAAAAGGGGCAAAAGTTTGCCATCCTTCAGGTAGAAGACTTCACTGGCAGCACAGAAGTCGCACTCTGGTCTGACAGCTATGCTAAGGCGATGGAAAATGAAGATCTTCTTCAGGTAGGCAGCTTCATACGCTTCCGCGCTCGCATTTCTATTGATGAGAGAACCGAGGGCAAAAAAGTTGCTGGTAGCGTGCTAGAACCCCTGTCAAAGCGCATAGGAAAGGGGAATCAAGCCGCAAAGCACTACGAACTCACGCTGAGCACGGGTCGCCACAGTGAAGAGGATATTGAGCACATCAAATCCATCCTCCTAGAACACAGCGGTCGCACGCCTGTACACCTCAACTTCCGCAATAGCTTGGGCTCTCGGCTCTGTTTAGAACTGGGTGACAAGTACCGCGTCACGCCCAATGAAGAACTGGATCGAAAACTTTCCTTTTATAAGTAAAAATATTTGATTATGAAAAAATTACAGCTCATCTTTTCCTTTCTTATCTTAGGGGCAATAGGCTATACTATCTACTTCTTCATCAATGACGGTCAGTTGCGTTGGGAGGGCTGGGGAAAGCTCTTCGTCTCATCGGAGCACAGACCAACAGAACCAGAGATTCGCATCCCAGAGGGAGGGGTGAAAAGCAATGTGCTTTCGCTAGAACTGATGCGCCACCTCCTCCGCGAAGAGGGGAATATCAACCCCAGCTTTTCGCCCTTGGGAACAGCAATGATATTGGAGCAACTCAGCGAGATACTCCCTGATGAGCAGGCAGCAAGCATTAAAAGCCTACTGGAGAAAAACGGCACTCTTGCCCCACTTTCTACACCCGCTATTGGGATGAGCAGCCTCGTGATAGATGAATCCTTGCCACGCGTGGAGGGAGAGTTTGTCGCTAACCTGCCTCGTCTGCTGCTGACACGCGAGAAGACAGAGGCTATCATGATGCTCAACGAATGGTTGACCGTGAATAGTGATGGCCTCATACAGAGCGGCATCAAGGCGCATCAAATAGAAGATAGAATGTCCCTCTTTGCCGTTAATGCCATCGCACAACCCTTTCGCTGGTTGCATCCTGTGGAGCAAGACGTACTGGATCACATAGTTTTCACCCCCAGAGGTGAATCCATGGCAAAGAAATTCAGCTGCCTGAGTACCAGCGCGCCACTGAGATTTATTGATAGCAGTGACTTCATCGCCATTGCCCAGTTTTTCCAACCCACAGTGCCACAGGGCAACCCCACCTGCTTGCTCATCATCATGCCAAAGCATGAAGACGTACGCCGCTTTGTAGAAGAGATGAGCCCTGAAAAACTCTCTGATATTCGCGCGGCGCTCGCCCAGATAGAACCCCGCTTTTGCTACCTGCGCTATCCCCTCTTTACCCAGCCCACGGTGGCAAGATCGCAGAACGCGCTCTTTGCGCAACTGGGCTTGCAGGACTTGCTCAGTCAGCCTCAGAATCTGCCCAAACTCTCCACAGAGCCAAGCAGACTCTCGCATGTGTGGGAAATCTGCGCCTTCAACCTCATCATGACGGAAGAAGCCGTGACCGGCGTTGCACCAGAAGACATGCAGGGATCACCCACAAGCATCAATATAGAAAAGCCCTTTTTCTGGATGGTGGGAGATCTAAGCTCCGACAGTCCACCCAGCTTTATGGGTATAGTAGAGCAGCCCTAGTCACTTCAACTTCAGATAAACGAGGTAGCGTTGAGAGTGCACGTAGGGGCTGTTTGTCACAATAATGAGTCTGTACAGACCTGCTGGCGTAGCTGCATTGGGCGTGATCATAACACGGTATTTGCCTGCACCATCACGCTGTGTTTTCAGGGTGAAGCCCTCCTTGTCCACACCTGCTTCGAGAAGATCGGTGACAGGTGAGTCCTTGGGTATGGTCAGCTTGAGAGACTGCGCTTCACGCTTCCCCTTTTCCCAGAGGAGAGAGGGCTTGTCTATCAGTAGAGCCTGTGGGACGATGAAGTGGTACTTGAGCGTCACGCGTCGTCCATCAGCCATGCGTACTGCTATGGACTTGATCGCATTTTCTGAGAAAACAGAGCTGTCTAGCAGAATGCGCAGCTTATTGTCCTTCTCCCCAGCAATGCTCACCTCCATGCAGTCGCAGTCGGGCTCTGCATCTGCTATGGCAGCATCAGCCTCGGCTATAATGAGGATGGGCTTTTCTTTCAGCCTTTCATGAGGCAGCCTTACACGATGCTCCAAGTTTGCAAACTGGGCTTGCAGCAGACCAGCTAGGCAGAAGAAGAGAAAGAAGGCCAGCCTGCTCATGCCTTCTTTTCAGGGAAAAAGCTGGAGATGAAGAAAATAGCTGCTGCTATGCAAATGCAGCTATCCGCCACATTGAAGGATGGCCAGTGGTAGCCCTCGGGAAAGCGTTCTGTTGTAATCCATGGGAAGGAAAAGTCCAAGAAGTCCACTACATAACCGCTAGTCAGATTCGTGAGAAAGCTCAGCTTCTCCGCACCGGGCAAGAAGAAGCCTTGCACGAGTCTATCCGTCATATTGCCCAAGATGCCTGTCATAATCAGCACCCAACCAGCCCTCAGTAGCTTTGTTGAAAAATAGCCGCGTCGCAGCAACACAATCATCACCACGATTGCAATCACCTGCACGCCGAGAAAGACGATGGGAGCCCACTGCGTTCCATTACCAAAGCCAAAGGCCACCCCCGTGTTATGCACACGCAGGATGTTAAAATTCATGATGCTACTGCCAGTGATGACAGGTGTCACTTCCATGATAAAGCCTTTCATTGGTGCCTTGTAATTGAGCACAATGAGCCACTTGCTGATCTGGTCTGCCGCATAGAGAGCAATGAGAGTTAGCAACATGCAGAGACTCATGCGTCCTACGGCCTTATCTGGATTATCTGTTGTAGATGTCATAAAAGAGAGGGGACTATATAAAAAGTCGGATCAAGAATCAAGGCTAAAGTGCGTTAGCATGAATTAGATAATGTGCGCCACAGTGGCAGCTATGCCTAGGCAGAGTGCTACCGTGCAGCTGGGGCAACGCATTGTTCTTGTAATGCGTGCAATGAAGAGGATGATAAGCGGGTAAAGAGCACCCAGTAGGAGGCTGGCTGGGATGATGCTGAATGATACGCTGCTTACTGATTGACCATCTACGACCTCGAAGATATTGTAGCGATCCGCAATAAGAATGGCTGCTAGGGTGAAGATGACACAGAGACCACCCACGATGCGGATGAGGCTCTGCTCGCTCTTGCTCTTCAAGAGGGCGATGGCAACAAAGCAGATAATCAAGGTGGCAGGCAGGATGCCCAATAGGTGATTGGGGTAGTACTCACTGGTGTAGTACATCATGTTGGTGCTATCCTCTGCTATTTCAAAACAGCGGGTAAAGAGGACGAGAGCAGCAATGAGGGTGAGGGGATAGATGATGCTCTGTAGACTGTTGGGTGCTGTGTCTAGTGTGCAGTATTCCTCCAGAGAGGCAGAGGGCTTGAGCAACATGGGGATAGCGAGTGCGCAGAGGAGCAGCCCTATGCTGTGATTCACCCAGTCAAGCTCCATACCGCGCAGGTAGAGGGCAGCAAAGGAAAGGGGGAGCAGCCCCATGATGGGCAGGGTAAAGCCTAGCATGAGACGCTTTGCGGCGGTCTTGCGAGGTCCTAATTCCATGATGGCACTAGTGGCTGCGATGAGCAGAATAATCATAGCACCCATGCGCAGGTAACCAGCCGCGAGGAGGAGATTGCCTTCCAGTGGGGAGTAGAGCTGCCCTGCAAAGCTGGCTACAGCACAGCTGAGACCAGTTGCCATGGCGCAGCGTTTTCCACAGTACTGTACAAGGAGTATGGCTATTACAATGCTGGCAGGGAGTCCCACTTGCAGCATCATGCTAGGGGCAAGTTGAGGAAGGACTGCGACAAGTATGTTTTGAATGGGGCTGAGGTAGAGAGCAAGGTGATGGTTGATTTCTGCATCCCCTTCAAAGGAGGCAAGAGGCCCCATGAGCCCAACAATGATGAGCAGGAGGCTGGAAAGGAGGAAGAGATTGCGGTGTTTTTTGGGGACTACGGGTGTGAGGTCGCGTGCGGGCTTGGACATGATGCTGTTATTGTAGCGAATGCCCAGCTGGAGGGCTGGGCATTCGCCATGAGGGTTGAATGTTTGATGAGATTATTTTGCAAATTTTTCCAATTCACTCATGCCTTTGCGGTAGGCATTGATGCCATCCATGTAGTTGAGGCTGCCTGTCTTTGTCTTGTCAAAGTAGGGCTTCATCTGCTTGATGAACGCATCGATGGCCTTGGCTAGTGCAGGGTTGCTCTTGGCTTTTTTCTTGAGGATTTCAAGTTTTTCGAACTCTTCAAAGCCGTCACGCAGTTTTTCAAAGCGCAGGGAGCTGAGGTTACCTGGATAGACCAAGTAGCAGTCACCGTCTGGCCAGTTGCCGAATTTGGTGGTTTCTAGCGGATTGCGGTTCCATGCGTTGTATGCCCAGCGGAGGAATCCGTCAAAGTCTTGTACTGCTGCAAACATACCCAGCCACTCTGATTCATGCAGGGGAGATGCGGTGAATGTGTTGGGGCGTGCTGGATGGACGCAGACGTAGAATGTTGTTTTCTTGGCTTCCTTTTGACGTTGCGCAAGGAGTGCATCAGTTACTGTCTCTGTGTGGGTGATGATGGGGGACATGTCATAGACGATGCCAGAGGCAGCAGAGGGGCTGTTGACTGCGGAAACAACTTTGAGCTGAGGCGCATTTTCTGCAAGAATCTTGTGAGCCGCGCGCACCATGTGGTCGGGGCGCTCATCAATGCCTATGCCAGTGATATCCAACCAGCCTTTTGCCTTCACATGCTTGGTGAAGTCTTTGAGGAAGGGTGCCCAGAGCTTTTCGTATTCTGGTGTACCAGGGTTGCAGGGGAGGTCGACGTAGTTGCCAGTCGCCTCATCAAAGACGCGCAGTTTCATGGACCAAGGTATCATGGTGTAGCAGGAAATCTGATCTTTGATGCCTATTTCCTCAATCATGAATGTGACCCACTTGTCAAAGACGCTGTAATCCCATGCCATGCTGCCGTCCTTTTTGCGTGTCCATTTGACCATGGAGGGGAAGTGGTCGTAGGTCTGACCACCCCATGCTTCGTGCATGATGGAGGCAGTGATGACTTTTTGACCAGCATCGGCTAGACGCTTCATGAGGGGGCGCATGATGGCAAAGTGCTCATCAGACCAGAGTTCTACGCCATGGTAACGTGCGACAGAGTCGGGATACTGCCAGAGGTCAACATGCATGTCCCAATCCTTTGCTGCGGGCAGAACATTGGGGGAGGCTTTGAAGAAGACAGGGATTTTTTGATCCTTTTCGCCCTTGGCAGATACGGTTATCTCTCCTTCGTAAAAGGCTCTTGTCTCTGCATTGCGTGGAACGTCTATGCTGACCCAGATAGTGCGGTTGACACCTGCTGGGTTGTCTATGTATTCGCCGTCTTTGGAGGAGATGATGTCGGCTTGGGGTGCGCCGCCACCCTTGGTGAACTTCACAAAGTTGACATTCATCTTGGGTGCTGCTGTGCCTGCTGCTGCCGATTTGTTGGTCAGCTTGGAGGCTGTGACGCGCAGTTGCTCTAGCTTCGTATCGGAACTGACGAGAATTTGCGCGTTGACGCGTTCTCCACGCCAGCCTGAGAGATTGATGCCCTTTTGGGCAGGTGCATTGACCTTACCTGTCCATGCAAGGCGGTGCAGGGAGTCATAAGGAGTCACTGTCATGTTGCCAGTCTGTGGCTCTGCAAAGCCCATGATCTCGACAATATGACCACCGCTGGTGTTGCCTAGGCTATTCTTGGTGAATGTGACGCGGACGAAACGTACTATTTGTGCAGGGAAGGAGAACTCGGAACCCGCCTCTGTGCCGGAGATGGAGTTAGCGCGTTGGTCTACCAACATGTCCCACTTCTTGCCATCGGCAGAGCCTTCAATCTTGTACTGATAGATGCGACCATCCTTCCAGTAAGGCCAGAATTTGATGCTTTGAAGGGATTTTGGCTGCCCCATGTCGATTTCGTAGGTGACAGGTATGTTTTCGCAACCCCAGAAGGAGTTGGGATCGACTTTGCCATCAATGGCCTTGTCGGGGGTGTCTGTGCCCCAGTGACCAGAAACTTTTACCTTTGCACCGGCAAAGAGGTTAGCAGCCTTTGCTGCTCCACCTGTTTGGGGGTTAGCTCCCACAAGCCCTATTTCATCGGCTACCTTGCGCTCAATATTCTGAGCGGAAAGGGGATTGACGAGGGCTGCCCCGAGGAGGAGCAAGGAGAACACGGAAGCAGAACGGCTAATTGAACAATTCTTCATATGGAGATAGATATATCACAAAATATCTCAGTCGTCAAGAAACTAAGATAGAAGGCGTATTAGAAGACGTATATTTTAACCTAGGTTAATGTTAATACTACTTGAGAGTCACAGAGATGCGAGGGGGTAGCGGGATTGCGCCCTGCAGGTGAAGGCTTTCTTCCTTGTCGCCAGAGGTGATTTTGATCTGAGAGTCACATTGCAAGTAGGAAGAGTCCAAAGCCTTTTCAAATCCGAGGAGGAGCTTCTCGCCCTTCATTTTCTCACGAAAGATGCCATAGCGAGCTTCAAGAGAAGCACCCTGAGCATTGCGCAGTGGGAGCATTTTTGTATCTCTCTTGATACGATATGTGTTGGATAGAGGAGAGAGGAGGGGTTTTAAGCTAATCATTGTTGCCTCCTCTGTCTGTATGTAGAATTGGGGCTGGAAGTTCTTGATAGCCTCCTTTTGCTCAGGGGCTTTTCTTATGGACTTTTCGGCGACTATTTTCACATTGATCTTCGATGTCGCCTTGGCTTCTGCTGCTATGACGACAAGGATGAGGGATAAATCCTTCTTGTCAGGATGTTAAAATAGAAAGTACGACCCATGAGACCTTTGGAGTCTTCAAGAGGTCTTATTTCTAGCTCTTTACCGTCCTTCATGAAGTGCATGCCCTCTGCACCATTCGCCCCTCGCAGCAAGGAGATAGAAAAATTAGCACCTATTGCATTGTCTGTTGGTAGATGCTGGTAAATCAGCTCAAAACCATTCAACTCAATGCGCTGAGAAGTCTCTTGGATGGGGAATTCCTTTTTCTCTTCCTTAGCTGGCGCAAAGCAAAGCGTGCCTTCCCATGTGAATGAAGAATCCAGCTGCATCCCCTGAAAGCTAATCATGCTTTGCCCCGAAGGATCTCCGTAATAGTAGGGAGAAACCGTCATCTTGATGTCGCGCCCCTGATCATCCTTGATCGTGTATTCTTTAAATTGTGTCACCAACTTCGCATCCGCCTGAGAAGGTGATTGATAGACGACAAAATTGCTTTGATCTTCGTATCCGTGAACAAAGAGTGACATATTGGCGATTCTTGAGCTTGGACTAAAGTGCCAAGAAGTATACCTGAAAAGAGGTGTTTTAACATGTGATGCAAATGGGTTGTATGGGATGATTGGGGTGGGCACAGCGAATGCGGGCAGAGAGTTGCAAGCTATTCATGCTTTTGAGGGCTAGCTCTGGCGTGTTGCAGTCTTGGCTGAGGTGGAGGAGGACAATGTTGCGTAGTCTTTCGCTTGCAATGCTTTTTACAAACTGCGCACACTGCTCATTAGAAAGATGACCCCAGTTGCAGGCAATGCGTGTGATGAGGGAGAGGGGGCGCGAGGAGCTGCGCAACATGCCCTCATCGTAGTTTGACTCCACGCAGAGAGCATCCAGTTGCTGGCAAGCCTCTGTGATCTTGTCGCAAATGTGGCCCGTGTCCGTGATGTAGCCAAGGCGCGCACCCTTGCACTCAAAGATGAAGCAAATATGATCTAAGGCATCATGGTGTGCGGTGATGGGAAGCACGGTCAAGTCATCAAGCTCCAACTTTTCACCTGGGAGGATGTAGTGGAAGCGTGCCTGTGGTGCCATCTCGCGTAGATCGCGTGAACAACGCTGTGTGGCATAGATGAGGAGGTCATTCTTCTTTGCCAGCTGCCCCAAACCACAGCAGTGGTCGCGATGCTCATGAGTGATGAAAATACCCGAAATCTGCGACATGCTAAGCCCGCATTGTGCAAGTCCTGCGCGTAGGCGCAGGGCACTAATACCTGCATCAATGAGGTAGTGTTTATCAGCTGTACTCAAAAGACTGGTATTACCTTTGCTGCTACTGGCGAGGAGGGTGATGGTCATCATGGGCGCGGTTAGTATGGTGAAAGATGTGGCAATGGGCAAGTTTTTTTTCTTTTTAATTTTGTACGTACTTGTTAGGATATGTGCATGTTGAAAGTATACTCCATCCTAGCAAGTCTGATGATTAGCATGACTGGCTGCGAAAGCACACCCAAAGCCCCAGTGGAGGCTGTGGAAATCCTGCGTACCATTCCCGCGCTGCCAGCAGACTTTTGCTATCTGGATGAGTATGTGCCCGAGGTGAAGGTGGAAATGATGTATGCAGGCAACGACAACTTTGTCGGCAGACCCATAGATGGCTACATAGGCGCGACACGTGCCGTGCTGCGTCGAGATGCTGCGGATGCCCTGCGTGCCGTTGCACAGGAAATGAAGACAAAGGGCTATACAATCCTGCTCAAGGACGCGTATCGTCCTCACCGTGCCTTAGCTGACATCTACCGCTGGTCACTAACACCGGATGAAAGCATGAAGCAACGCTACTATCCTCGCATCAGCAAGGCGCAGATACATTCTGATAAGTACATAGGGAAATTCTCTGAGCACAGCCTTGGCATAGCCGTGGACATCACCCTTTTGGATGCCCAGACAGGTCAGGAGCTGGACATGGGCGGACCAATTGACTTCCTCGACCCCAGCTCTGCAACACGCTATGATGGCAATCTCATCACAGAGACAGCCAAAAAGAATAGAGCCATGCTACGCGCAACAATGCGCAAGCACGGCTTCTATAACTACAAGAAGGAGTGGTGGCACTACTGGTTGGGTCAGCCCAAGCAGCCAACACTGCGTTATGATTTTACCCTTTGAGCTTTTTGACCTTTTTGGCAGCATCTTCGTCTCCTGCGTCGGCAGCGCGTTGGTACCAGAAAATAGCCTTCTCCTTGTTGACGGGCGTACCTACGCCCGATTCATAGAAAGAGGCTAGGTTGAACATAGCGGGCGTATGGCCTTTTTCTGCTGCACGTTGAATGTACTCAAAGGCGAGATGTAGATTTTTTCTCATCATATCGCCACGTAGGCAGAAGAGAGCGACCTTCCCAAGAGCCGCAGCATGCCCGTTTTTAGCCGCTTCCTTGAAAAACTCGACAGCCTTTTTCTCATCTGCTGGCATGCCCAAGCCTGATTCATAGCAGGTGGCTAGGTGGTAGAGTGCATCGCGGTTGCCCAGTTCTGCTGCCTTTGTGTAGAGCTTGAAGGCTTCTTGCTTGTTCTCCTCCACACCCATGCCCGTCTCGTAGCATATAGCAAGCTCGTAGAGAGCGGAGATATTGTTATCCTCTGCCAGTGCTTGAAGCATTTTGATAGCTGTGGGCACATCCCTGTCCATGCCTATGCCGTGCATGTGGAGGAGGGCTAGCTGCGTTTGCGCATCGGGATGCAGGGCCTTGGCTGCTTTCTCGTAGTAGGCAATACCCTGCGCGGCCAGTGACTCATCATGCTGCGAAAGATAGTAGAGACCCAGACGGAATTGGGCATCAACCAGACCCTCATTGGCGGCGGCATTGAGGTACTTCAAGGCAAGGGGGACATTGGGCTCAACATCCTTACTGTTTAGCAGGATAGTGCCGTAGTATAGTTGAGCAAGGGGTTCTCCTTGCACTGCCGCTGCCTTGTACCAATGGAGGGCTTTTTCTCGGTTGCGGGGGGTGGGGTTTACATAGTCTATGTACCCATTATCATAGATGAGGGCAAGTAGTATTTGCGCCTTCGCATGACCGAGTTGGGCAGCCTCTTGCAGCAAAGTAAAATATTTTTGAGCGTCAATCTCCACGCCATCGCCTGATTCATAGCGTTCCGCCTGCTTAAAAATTGCCTCTGCGTCGCTCTTGTCATTAGCAAAGCAACCAGTGCCCTGCATTATGAGGGCTGCCATTAGGAGTAAAGATGATTTTTTCATATGCTAAAAGGATACGTGATACTATCCTTTTAGCATGAATGGCACGTCATAGCAAGCTTGAAAAGTATTATATCAATTATCTCCTCACATGCTCTTTTGTGGTGGTAAAAGCAAAGCCTTTTTGCTCGAAGCGTGAGCGTAGAGTATGAATCACCTTACGAGATACGAAAAGGAAAAATCACTGCATCTCCATCCAGCTGTTGAGTATCTCTACAGCGGCGGCTTGGTCGATGAT
>CAZRZE010000053.1:0-11293 GCA_964604535.1 uncultured Akkermansia sp. | reverse complement strand
AGTGCTTGCCATATGCTTTTTTTGATGAGATGGAGGTTACTATGCGTTGAGTTTGACATGTGCAGAGAACAAAAAAGGAGCGGGTAAAACACCCACCCCAATCTCAATGACCGGTTCATGTCAGCAGCAATTATAAATAGTTGCTAGCACCTTGTCAAGAGAAATATTTTTGCGCGGTTAAGCTGCTTTGCGGCGGCGGCGGGAGAGTAATCCAGCGAGCGCAAGAAGGCTCAGCGTGGCAGTACTAGGCTCTGGTACGGTGGTGTAGGCACCGCTGGTGAGAATGAGGTCATTATTCTTCCAAACAAGGTAGAGTTCATGGTTTTCCCATACACCATTTTCATCGCTTATGAAGAGGGATTCTCCGCTGGATAGATCAACTAAGTGAGAGATATAATCACCAGCAAAGGCAATTTGCACATTGTCGCTACCCCAAATGGCATCATAGAAGGTAATGCCAGAAATTTCTTCTAAATCGGAGAAAAGAACAATTTCAAACGCCCCCAGTGTGAGGCTTGGAGCGACGCTGCTCCCCTCTGGTAAGGTATCAATGAACTGTACTTTGTTGAGGGCAATCGTTTTGATGTTTTGCGTGTTGTCAAGGCTGAGTATGAAGTCCATATTGACAGTCAACTTTCCGCCATCCATGCTGGTGCCAGAGTCTGCTATGAAGCGACCAGCATCCGCAACTATTATGGCATCCTTTTCCAGATTCAGGTGGCCATTAATACCAGCAGCACCTGCCTCTGTGTTATCGCCTGCCTTCATGTCAAGGGTGGCTCCTGCCTGCACGACGAGGGTTTTGAAGTTGGTTTTGTCTGTGCCAGCGCTGTTTTGTGCCAGCACAACGCTACCCTCCTCAACGACGAGTTGCAGATTGTCTTTACCGTTGATTTGTCCGTTGGTGTCACTGAGCTTCAAAACACCTTGACCTGTTTTGCGCAGGGTATTGGTGCCAGAAAAGTCATTTTGGACTACGTGTATACCGTCAGCACTGAGGCTATTGCGACCTGCTATGAGGTCAAGATCTTGTTGATTCTGAGCAAAATCGACCACAGCTCCTTTGGCTGTCTCCACCTCATCAAACTCAATGATGCTCACATTGGCCAAATTGCTGTAAGCATTTTGATCACTGAAAACCAGTTCTCGATTACCTGTAACAGTTGCATGTGAGGCTAGGATAGAGCCAGAAGCAAGCTCCATTGTATTTATGATTTGAGCATCAGCGTTTATAGCCTCTAACCAACTATCTGCCCAGTTGAGCATTGCTACTTCTTCAGGTGTGCTTGGATTCTTAAAAGTCTCTTGTATATAATAGAATATAGCAATTTGCTTCATCGTCTCACTGCTCGGTTCATCCGTTGAAGATAGACCTAAGTAGCCACCTGAAATGACTACCTGAGCACCGGGATCCGCGTGGAATGTTACTTCGCTCCCTATTTCTACGGATGTAGATTCTGTGACGACGCGCACATTCAAGTTTTTGGTGCTAGATGCACTAGGATCTATTGTCGCAGCGTAAGATGACGGTGGTAAAACCGCTGCAATATCTTCGGGGCTCAGAGTGCTTGGGTCGAACGTCTCCGGATCGAGTGACATTCCAAGCTGTTTTTCTAGGCTTGAGTAAAAATAGTCGATAGCATTTTCCAATTGAATGGTAGTGGCGCTTGCAGAAGCGTTGATACCATTGATGATGCCTGCTCCAGCGATGAAGCCATAATAAATATTGCTTTGTCCCTTAAGACTCAATTCTAAATTGCCCTGAGTCACGAGGTAGCCCTCACCATTGGCTGTTGCTTGGGCAATCTGCGCACCTACATAGCTACCAGCGGTCACAACTTGATAGCTGCCACCAGTAATGCTTACATTGGTGTTGCCTACAGATGCGGCATGATCAAGGAAAATAACTTCTTTGGTAATGCTATCAATGCCTTGAACATCTGTAACATAATCGGATATATAACTGCCCCCTACTAGTAGCATGGAACTTGTGTTCTCACCCGATATTGAAAGATTGACATTTCCCATAGTGGTAGCACCCGAAGAAAAGTCAGAGATGCCCATACCGTCAAAGTCAACAACAGCGTTAACAGAACTGTTGCCGCCAACTAGGATGTGAAAACTTCCTCCAGTAATGGTGGCCTTTGTGCTACCTGTTTCTACATTGCCACCGCCGGCACTCATAGAGCCCACGGTGAAGATTTTGCTGATCCCGTAGTCGTCATATTCAACGGCTTTGGTAAAGTCACCGCTATCTACATTGACTTCTACAGACTTAATATAGGCAGACGCCATATTATTGCGATCAACGTAGGGGAAGGCACTATTATCGCGATTGGTGTACACGCCGTTGGAGATGTCGGAAACAAGGTTGCCGCCAACTACCATGTTATAAAATCCAACATTTTCTGCACCTGTAATTGTGATTTTTGAGCCGCCATCGTGATTCAACTCCAGACCTGCGCTCACAACTGAGCCACCGATAATGGCTTGTCCAACAGAAGCCGCTTGGTACTTATTTTCAAAGTTGAATTCAATATTGGTATTGCCAGTCAATTGTGCCGTTGTTCCCTCATAGTTGACAGAGTGGAATGAGGAGTAAGGTGGGCGTTCTCCTTCGACGCCATAAACGCTATACACTACGTCTGTTTCTGTAGCATATCCACCAATAATGCTATTATCTGCCTCAAAGAGGCTCCCATACAAATAAAATTTAGTGCTTTCTGCCAAGGTTGAATTGATTAGGATATTGGTGTTTCCAACGAAGGTAGAATCAGAAGCCGCATAAAGTCGGTTTGCGCCTGTGATGGACATGGCAGCATTGCCATCTTCTCCAACTATGGGGCTATGCACGGCGATGTTGACATTGCCGTTAAAGTGGCCACCATGTCCACTATTGCCACCAACGATTACGTTGGCGTGGGTTGAATCTTGAAGAGAAATACGTACATCACCATTAAACGATGCTGTATGTGTAGAGTTTTCCATATTCCAGCTGCCACCGACAATGAAATCGGCGTTACTATGATCTAATAGAATGATGGTGCTAGAGCCGTGAAAAGTGGTATCTTTAGTCGCATGCGCATCAAGAGTATTGCCACCTATAATACCTTCTATATTATGATCATCAGATCTTGCCAAATCTATTATTGCCTCGGTGCTTACAGCCGCAGTAGCACTACCCCAGTCTTGGTTGACTTTGCCCATGTGTAGGGTGGGACCCCATCCCCAAAGACTATTCAGATAGATTTCACTTCCTGTAGCGGTAGAAAATTGCTTATAGTTAGCTAAATACATATCTCTATCAATCATGGGATATGGAGAGGTATTGGCGTCGTCGTTTTCGCTTATGTCATAGTTTCCGCTCTGAATAATAGTGCCAGTCTTAAAGGTCACGTTTCCAGCCCAAGCACGAAAGGTGATGTCTTCTGTAGTGACTGCTGCACTTGCCATCATGACACGGAGACCCGTGATTGGATCAATGATGTAGGATGTGGGGTCGCTGCTGGATAAGAGCTCGCCGTTTTCGCTAACATACTTGGCATCTTTATGAAAAGTAGGAGTGGTGCCATCGGCTAGTTGGAGGTATTGCAGGCTTTCTATTGCTATAGGTGCAGGGGACTGGCTGTCATCTATTATGAGTAGAGATGTGCCTTCGTCCTCTGCAGGTGGGGTGACAATTTCCCAACTTTGGAGCTTGGATGTAGTTTGAGCAGATGTAGTGAATGATAAGGAATACGCAGCAATGAGCGCACAAATAATGGACGGGTGTAGTCGGGGCTTCATATTTTTGGGTGTTTAGATGTATAACCGTTAGGTTGAGTAGGGGGGCTATTTTCTTCAAATCGCGGATAAAGTCAAGAAAAATACCATTTAAAAATGCTAAGATAGATATGACGTAGGCATATATCTCTTAGAATCACGCTATGTCATAAATATATTAATTTTTGCTTTACCACATAGGGGGCTTTTTGTTAAGGTGGCTACAAGCATATTTTATATGAAAACCTCTAATATCCCCTTAGCCGTATTATCCCTCGCTTTGACAAGTACCGCAGTTTTTGCACAAGATGCTGCAAAACCTGCTGAGGTACCAGCCAAAGCACCAGAAGCCCAAGTGGCAGAAACAGGCCCCCTTGACAAGGCAGGTGCAGCTGCATTTACTAATGAAGCTATCAAAACCATGCAAGACGCCTATCTCCAAGTATTTGGTGGAGAGTGGGACAAGCGTTTGCTCACCAGCGGTGAGTACAAAATGCCCTTCTTCTACAGTGTGCATGGTGCAAAGCCTGCAGATGGTCGCGCTCTCTACATCGCCATGCACGGCGGCGGCGGTGCACCCGCCCATGTTAATAACCAACAGTGGGAAAACCACAAGCGTCTCTACACCCCACAAGAGGGCGTCTACTTTGTCCCCCGCGCCCCAACTGACACATGGAATTTGTGGCATCAGGGGCATATTGATGAGTTCATGGAAAAAATCATTGCTCTCGCCATCATCAAAGAAGGCGTTAACCCCAACAAGGTTTACATCATGGGCTATTCCGCGGGTGGTGATGGTACCTACCAGTTAGCACCCCGCATGGCAGACCGTTGGGCAGCAGCAGCCATGAGTGCAGGTCACCCTGGCGACGCGCAAATCGAAAACCTCTACAACCTCCCCTTCGGTCTCTACATGGGCGGTCGCGACGCAGCGTACAAGCGTAATACAATCGCTGCAGAGTGGAAGGTAAAGTTAGCCGATCTTGCCAAGGCTAACCCTGGTGCCTATATCAACGACGTACAGATCTATCCCGAAATGGGTCACTGGATGGGCTTGAAGGATGCTTCCACCATGAAGTGGATGCCCAAGTTTAAGCGTAACCCCATTCCAAAGAAGATTGTTTGGAAGCAAGATGACGTGCTGCGCAACAGCTTCTACTGGTTAGAAGTAGCTGACAGAAGTCAGGCAAAGCAGGGCGATACCATTATCGCTAGCTATGATGGCAACACCGTTACTATTGATAACGGCAGCATCCCTAATCTCATCGTTTGCTTGAACGATGCCATGATGGATCTGGATCAGCCTGTTACCATCAAGCGCGGTGACAAGGTAATCTTTACAGGTATTGTTCCTCGTTACAGAGAGAATATTATCGCCGAGGTCTTGATGAGCAAGGATAAGGACCTTGTCTTCCCCGCCAAGTTGATGGTGGAGGGCGATCAGGTCTCTACTCTGAAGGCAGAGGTCGAGTAAGCGCATAGCGTTGAGTTTTTGTAATAGCAAGCTCGCAGGGTGTATTATACCCTGCGAGCTTTTCTTATCGCCTTAAATGCCTAATTTAGGGCGATATGGATTATTGGGCGTTCAAAAAAAATATTTCTTCGTGCTTACGGGGGCCTTGCAAAATTAGTCTGTAAGCCTCCCTTATAAGAATTGCTTATAGCCAAAATGGGTCTCATTGCCTTTCTTTGTCCATCGGGCATCGACATCTTTTTGGCGTCTTTTAGCCGCACTCCAGTGCTCGGGAGCTCTGCCTGTTTCTTTTATGCCCGCGTTTTCTTCAGGTGTATTGCGTTGTTTGGGGGCATCCACAAAGCTGGCATCTATAATGCTTCCACTTGAAAATTGAAGTCCTGCTTCTACCATTTGCTGCTCAAATATTTCAAATAATTCACGTGAACCATCCTCGCCCAAACTTTCTTTAAAGCGCCATATCGTCGTGGCATCTGGGATGTTATCGCACGCGCCTATACCGCAGAAGCGCATGAAGCTAATTCTATCGTGAAGTTGGAACTCCATTTCATCATCGCTTAAATTATAAAGGGCTTGTAGTATGGTTATTTTGAGCATTTTAACAAGATCGTATGGTGGTCTGCCAGCTTTGCTTTTTTTATCACCTTGGCAGTGCTTGCTAAGTACTAAGCGAAAATGTTCAAAATCAATGTAGCGAGCTAACTCTTCTATACCTCGATGTTTTGTTGGGTAGTTATCCTTGGTGCATTGGGGTGCGCGATATGAAAATAAGGGATTGCTCATATTGGGTTTATCTGCATTTAGAATAGCAAAAATCGCAAAACAAAGCAAGATGAAAATTAGATAAAAAATTAAGAAGCATTGATTTAATTCCACGCTGCACAGCCCCATCATTTGGCGTCTGCTTGGACTATCAACCACCGCGAGGCAACTCCCTATCCCGATAGGGCGTTGCCTCGCAGCGGATGCTAGCCTCAAGCATCCATCCAAAGCATGGGGCTGCTAATTTTGCAAGACCCCCTTACATCTCTGTATAACTTTTTAGGTATTTCAAAAATGCTATTCCCTATTTGTTAGGGTGTAATTTATAATCTCTACAGAAAGAAGGAGTGGTTGAAAATGGAATGAAAGCTTAGTATTACAATTATATAAGTTAGATTAATATAATATATTGCACAAATCTATAAATACAATGTTATTGCAAGAATTGAAATTTCTAATAGGTTATTTTTTTCATTGACATCGTGCTTTAAAATGATATTTTTATATTAACTCTATTTATTCATTTTTACCCATGAAACTCCAACCCCCAACAAGCAAAATAGTGCTCCTTCTTGCAGGTCTTAGCGCCTGTCTGGTAAGCGTCTCCTGTGCCAGCCGGCCTCCCCACATGGCGAAGTCCAAAATCATACGAGTCAGCCAGTATCATTCCAGTGTTTCTCAGGTGACACAGTAAGAAGGCAAGCGTCTCAATTATTCCAGAATTAGGAGATTCTCTTAAAACGCGTTGATTTTTTTGAGCGCGTCTATTGCATTTTTGGTTAGATTTTTTGTCATTTATTTCAGAAAGGTGATATTTTTTTAATGTAATAGTTGAAAATTTTAGTTATTGATTTTTTTCTTAATCACTAAAAAGTTATGTAAATCTATTAATTGTCATGGATACATAATTTTATTTCCTATTTATTTGATAGTGTTTATCTAATGCCAACAAAAATAAAGAATAGCGTAAGTTGTTGTAACTGATAGGTAATTCATACTATATACAATAAATAACTTTTCCATCTAATACAACGCTATAATCATAACAAAGTTATAAATATTTACATGAGGATGAAATTGTGTTTTTTTGTTGACTTCACGCTAGGGGATGTTAATATGAGATTGATTTCACTCACACTTTTCGTCCATGAAAACATACACCATAACCACTAGAATCATGCCCCTTGTAGTCGCTCTTTGCAGCAGCTGTATCACCGCCTCCTGTGCCAGTAGGCCACCTCATATGGCTAAATCAAAAATCATACGTATCAAGGATTTGAAGAACCCAGAAATAGCGCGAGCCGCTCTTGAGATTGCTCCGATATTGAAAGAAACATGTGAGGAGGGAAAGAACCAAAGCTAAGCTCCCACACTACAGCAAATGTTACGCAAGTAGAAAAGTATTGCATTTTGCTCATAAGCTGCTATAGTTCTTGTCACCGCTCTATGGAGCGCAACATTAGCCGAAATGAGCCTTCTTCCCTTCGCGAAACAACGACAGCAACGAGAGCAAAAAAAACTCATCGAAAGAGAGTTAAATCGCGTCCGTGAACTGATTGACCAGCAGATAGATGAGTTTGACCCTCATGTCAAACCCTATGTGGAGGTAATCTGTAATAATCCGGGCAAGATGCTGCGCCCAGCATTGGCTCTGCTCACCGCCCAAGCAACAGGTGGCATCAAGCCAGAGCACATTACCTTTGCCGCTCTTTTGGAGATGACGCATATGGCCTCGCTCATTCACGACGATGTCTTGGACAAGGCAGACACACGCCGAGAGCGACCCACCGCCAATGCGCTTTGGGGTAATAACCTAGCTGTCCTTTTGGGAGATGTTCTTCTTTCTCAAGCCATGATGACAGGCAGTCAGATAGGCGACCAAGAATTCTGCGCACATATGGCGCGCACCGTCAGAGACCTCTGTCAGGGTGAGGTGGAGCAGAGCACACGCCTCTGGGATGCCGAAATGCCACGCGAAGAGTACTTTGAGCTAATACGCAAAAAGACAGCTACTCTCTTTTCCGCTGCAACCAAGGGCGTAGCCATGCTACAGGGACTTCCCGTTGAAAGTGTGGAGCAGCTAGACCGCATCGGCACACAGCTGGGCATATGTTACCAGATCTACGATGATATTCTCGACCTCACGGGCAAGGACAAGGCTGCAGGCAAAACCCTAGGAACTGATGCCACCAAGGGAAAGCTGACCCTCCCCTTCTTCTACATGCTAGAGTCGGACGACCCCGCCCTTGTCGCCTACCTCAAAGATTGCGTTGCCAAGAAAGAGGAAATCAAGCTTGGCCAACTGCGAAGCAGCAGATGCTACAAAGAAGCCATCTGTGCCTCCATTACAGAGGGCAAGGCGCGCAATGCCGAAGCCCGCAATCTGCTCCACCAACTGCCAGACACAGAAGCGCGTCAGGCACTCTGCGACTTCAGCCATCATCTAGATGATCTGATGGACAACTGCAATAGCTAAGTCTAAGTCGCCCATGGACACAAGACCTTATAGAGCAGAGCACATGCTGCCCGCCCTTGGGCAACAAGCAGCTGTAGCCTGGAGGCAGCTGCAAGAAGACAGCCGTGTCATCTATGACGAAGAAGTCATCCTGCAAAGCATGTTAGATGACATCATCTGCCAGCGCAGCAGCCTGCAAGAAGCTATAGCCGTGCGCCTCGCGAGAAAACTCTCCCGCCGCGACATGAAGCGAGAGGAACTCCAGCCCCTCTTCCACGACATACTTGGCCAGAGTCCAGAGATTATCGCCACCTTGGCCGTTGATCTCCAAAGCTACATGGACAGAGATGCCGCCTGCCGCAGCCTGCTAGATCCCCTGCTTTTCTACAAGGGCTTTCACGGCATATCCATCTACCGCATCGCCCATGAACTCTGGAAAAGCGGACGCCGCAGCCTAGCCCTCATGCTCCAAAGCATCAGCAGCGAAATACTCAACATAGACATACATCCAGCCGCGCGCCTTGGTTGTGGCATCATGCTAGACCATGGAACAGGCTGCGTTATAGGGGAAACCGCCATCGTGGAAAATGATGTTTCCATCCTCCATGCTGTCACACTGGGCGGCACGGGAAAGGACAAGGGCGATGCGCGTCACCCCATCATACGCAGCGGTGTACTACTGGGCGCAGGTGCAAAAGTACTAGGACGTATTACCGTGGGAGAATGTGCCAAAGTCGCCGCCTCCTCCGTCGTCCTTAACGACGTGCCAGCGCACAAAACCGTTGCTGGCATCCCAGCTGTCATCGTCGCCGACACCCAATGCGACTCTCCCGCGCAGAGCATGAAACATCAACTGGACGTCTAAGCACCATGATAGAAAGCATCACCATAGCCTTAGAGCTTAAAAAAGCCCATCTCGAAGCCGTCCGCATCAAGTCAGCCGCAGCCCAACTAGGCATCTCGCCCAAGCGCGTCACCGGCACACGTCTCCTCAAACAAAGCATAGACGCACGCCGACGCCCCCTGCGCCTGCAACTGCGCCTCCTCGTCGCCATAGATGAACCCCTCCCACCAGCAGAATCCATCAGCTGGACAGCAGCACCCCTAGCAGCGGATGCCCCCAGCGTGCTTATCGTTGGCAGTGGGCCTGCAGGACTCTTTGCCGCCTTGGAGTGCATCAAGCAGGGCAAAAAGCCCATCATCCTAGAACGCGGAGCGCCAGTTGAACAAAGGAAAGACGACATCGCCCCTCTCCATAGAGGGGAAAGCGTCAATGAGGAATCCAACTACTGCTTTGGCGAAGGCGGTGCGGGCACCTTCTCCGATGGCAAACTCTACACACGCGCCACCAAGAGAGGCCCCGTCAGCGACATCTATGAAACCCTCGTCGCCCATGGTGCCCATCCCGACATCCTCACTGATGCCCACCCCCATATTGGATCAGACAAGCTACCCCTCATCATCAAAGCCATTAGGAAAAGCATCATCCAAGCAGGTGGCGAAATCCACTTTCACACACGCGTGGATGGCATACTCAGCAGCCAACTGGGCAACACAAGGTGCATTCGAGGACTGCGTAGCGCAGATGGCAAAGAATACCTCGCTGGGGCAGTCATCCTAGCCACTGGGCATAGCGCGCGTGACATCTACCACATGCTCCACAGAGAAGGACTGCAACTGGAGCAAAAAAGCTTTGCCGTGGGCGTGAGAATAGAACACCCACAGGCACTCATCGACAGAGTGCAGTACCACCTGCGCGCAGGTGAAGAACGCCCTGCGCAACTGGGAGCAGCCCGCTACACCCTAGCTACAAAAATCAGGGACAGAGGCGTACACTCCTTCTGTATGTGTCCTGGTGGACACATCGTACCAGCTGCGACAGAGGAGGGGGGACTCCTTGTCAACGGTATGTCCTACTCGGGAAGAGACTCTGCCTTTGCCAATGCGGGATTTGTCGTCACTGTCACCCCAGAAGACACACACAGAGAGTACAGTGAGCATGGTATCTTTGCGGGCTTGGCCTACCAGCAGGCTCTAGAAATCGCCACCGCACAGGCAGGTGGAGGCAGACAGCAAGCGCCAGCGCAGCTCGTTAGCGACTTTTTGAAACACCGAGTTAGTGGAGAACTGCTGGCAACCAGCTATGAACCGGGTATACGCCCATGGGATATAAGACAACTGCTGGGAGAAAGCATCAGCAGTCGCATGGAAGAAGGGCTGTACTATTTTGACCGCAAGATGCGGGGATTTGCGGGTGAGGAGGCGCAGCTGATTGGTTGTGAGACGAGGACAAGCTCACCCTTGCGCATCGTGAGGGATGGAGTCAGCTTGGAACATCCGCAGATGGAGGGATTGTACCCTTGTGGAGAAGGCGCGGGATTTGCGGGCGGCATAGTCTCAGCCGCCTTGGATGGCATACGCTGCGCCGTAGCCGCATGCCAGCGCTAAACCTGCGTAAAGGGATTAACAAGGGTAATATCCTTGTTCGAGTGCAGGGCAAAGTCAGAGGAGATAATGAGCGCGATAGCGCGACACTTCTCTGGCGTTTCTGACACGAGGTGTCAATCCTACCACGTAAAAAAAACCCGAGCAAATCATGCTCGGGTTTTACTTTATGAAAATATTAAAGCGATAAAATTGAATTATTTACCGTCTGTTACAAGGATTTCTTGAATCATGCGTGGTTCTTCCTTGAAGATTGGCATAGGACGAAGACCAGGTGCAGATGCATCCTGAGAGCAGCATGCGGAGAGGATCACGGACGTGAGAACAGCAAGAATGAGAGTTGTCTTTTTCATATAAACAAAGTTGAAATGGGTTACACGATGATTAGAACACAT
>CAZRZE010000052.1:0-11584 GCA_964604535.1 uncultured Akkermansia sp. | reverse complement strand
ATAAAATTGATATCTTATCCCGTGCATTTCTACACATGGGGGTGAAGGTTTATAAACTTTTCTACAGCATTTGGCAAGTCAAATTTGCAAATTTTCTTATTTTATTTACTTTTACTTGCTTCGCGCTTGACTCTAAGCGGTGCGGACAGGTAGTATGTAGGCATGATACATTTGGCATGGATGACTTGGACGCTTTGTCTTGCATTGGCCGTGGGAGCTTTAGTGAATATCCAACTCGTGCTAACCTCCCAGCAGGTGGAGATGAGCTGGCAAGAAAAGTATGTTCTTGCTATTAGCGCAGCGTGGCCCCTCTATATAGCAGTAGGCTTGGCGGTCTTGGCAGCCATGGGCGCAATTATGGATCTGGATTCCCAGATAGCATCACGTCCCAAAGAGAAGGAAGAAAAGGCAAAGAAAATCAGCTCCCCACGTGAAGGTTATAAGAGAGAGCAGGACAGCTTTGTCGCCAGTATCTCAGCAGCTCAGCATGATTCTGCCCCCGATGAGGTGGTGGATCTCTACCCCTCTCCAGATAATAAAGCGATAGAGGATGACGTCACACCCCGCGACACGCCTCCCGAAATTGCCGCCTCAGTACACAAGCCGGACAGCGCAAAGAGTGAAGCTGATGATGATTTGAAATTCTTCCGTATGAGTTGAACTAGTCTACTATGAGCAATTTATCAAATGAGCTGCGAGCACGCGTTCTATCCCTGCTCCAATCAATAGGCGTGAAGGCCTCCGAGGATGAGAATATAGAATTGATAGCACAGGGGGCATCAGGTCGATGGGTGATGCGCGTGAGGGGTGTGATAGCCATTGTGTGGAGTAATGACCGTGCAGATAATGCCTCTTTCATTCCTGCTGCGCAGGGTTTGGCTGCCTCTGGCATAGCTGTACCGCGCCTGCTGGCACAATGGCAAGACGGGGAGGGCAATGGCGCATGCCTTGTCACGGATCTAGGCGCACATGACTTACTTTCCTTTAAGGACGGTGATTGGCAACAGAAGAGAGAGCTCTATCGCCTCGCCTTTGAAAGCCTGCTCCCCCTCTACGCCCTGAACCCTAGCTGGGAGATGCAGCCACCCTTTGATGCTACTCTATACGACTGGGAGCAGCAGTACTTTGCTACTCATTATCTGCGCCGTCACCTCGGGCAGGTGGAGCTAGCCGAAAGCTTTGCCCAACTGCGCGTATGCAGGGAACTGGTCGAAGACCTCTCCAGCCTCCCACGCATGCCCATACACCGTGACTGCCAAAGTCAGAATATCATGATGCACGAGGGGGTAGCCTACCTCATCGACTTTCAAGGCATGCGCATGGGGCGTTATGAGTATGACCTCGCCTCACTGATTTTTGACCCCTATATGGACTTTAGCTGGGAAGAGCGGCTCGAACTCCTTGCCATCTGGGAAGAAATGAGCGGCCTGCCTGTTGATAGGGCTCTGCTAGCCGCCTGCGGGATGCAGCGCCTTATGCAGGCACTGGGTGCTTACGCTAATATAGGCTACAATCAAGGAAAAGATTGGTACCTCTCCATGATTCCGCCCGCGCAACGCGCCATACATCAGCTGGCAGACATCGCCCCCGATGGCTGCCTAGCCAAGCAACTTTACACATGCCTTCTCACCTCCGATATCATTTGATACTGCGTCGCAGTTTTGTCTGGATTTTTTGTTGGGTGATAGCTCTGCTCTTTGTCCTCATGGCATGGCAGCTGAGTACTCGATTGTTTTCCCACCTCAATGAGAGTCAGTACCAGCGTATTGCAAAAAATGCTATAGAAGGTAGGGAGTTATTGCGTGCCGAATCTGGCGCATTGCCTCCGACAAAGACGGTGAGTTACAGCAGTAGCCATTGGTCAACTGTGCCCGTGGGAACGCTACGCATCAATCCGCAATTGCTGAGTGAGCAACTCGATGGTGTGGAGCAGATACAGGCTCAGGTGCTGGCTGTCTTGTTGAAACAACTGCGCACCGCAGAGGTGGAGGGTGTGATACTTAGCACCCCATGGGAGCCCCTGTCAGAGGGCGAGAATATGGGGCAATTTGCGCTCATATTAGAACTCAAGCAATTTTCTCAACATGCGCTGGGCTTACGTGCTGCACTCAAGGCCTCGCCAGAAAACCTGTTGCCCAGCCTCACACCCTACCGTATTCCCGAAGAAAACTGCCTCGGTGACATAGATCAGCTGCCTGCGGCAAATACTCTTTTCCCCCACTTGGGGCAGCTAGGTATGGATTGTCCAGTCAGCGTGGACTGGGTGTTGGAAGAAAGTCTTTTTTCCTCCGTGGAAGAGGGGTACAGTTTTCCTCTCTTTTTCCGCTGGCAGGGGGAGGTGTATCCGACCTTGCCCTTATTCTATTACATGCGCTTGAAGCAGTTGAATTCTGATGATGTTAAACTGCAATTGGGGAAGAAACTTATTCTAGGCGACAAGGAATGGCCTCTCGATAGCAAGGGGCGCATTGCACTGACGCATGCCGAGGTGAAGGATTACTCCCTGTCGGATCTGATGAATACAGAGCAATCGCGCATGGAGGGCGTGCCTCGCCACTTTGTTGTTGAGCATGAACTGGCGCGAGCAGAGAAAGAGCCCAAAGTGCTCGCTAACAAGGCAGCTACCCTGTCCCTACTGCTGGGGTCTCGCCAGCAGAACGACGATGTCATGGAGGTGCTGGATACAAGGTACTTTTTCCTTTCGGATCTGAGTGGTTTAGATTATACCTTTGCCGCCTACGGAGCAGCTTTGCTCTTTCTTCTGCTATGGCGACTACTGCGCCGACGTTCTCTGTTGACTATAGCTATTGTAGGTGGTCTTTTACTGCTTAGTTTAGAGCTTTTTGCACGTTTGTTTATCACGAGGGGCTTTTTCTTTGATATTTCCGCGGCAGGTGGGGTGGTGGTCATCTTTATGATGCTCTGTTGTGGGAGGAAAATTTTTGCATCTTAGTGCTTGATAAGTGGATGCGGTCTCGTTATACTCCACCTCAATGAAAGCCTTAGTTAAGACGCACGCAGGAGTTGGTTTGGAGTTGATGGATATCCCCATGCCGGAAGTGGGTGAGAACGACGTTCTCATTCGTATACAAAAGACTGCTATTTGTGGTACTGATGTTCATATATGGAAGTGGGATGAATGGTCACAGAAGACCATACCCGTCGGCATGCAGGTAGGCCATGAATACTGTGGTATTGTCGAGCGCGTTGGCGCTTCCGTAAAAAACTTTAAACCTGGTGACTACGTGACAGGTGAGGGGCATTTGGTCTGTTACGCCTGTCGTAACTGTCAGCGTGGTCTGCTTCACCTCTGCCCACATACAAAGGGAGTTGGTGTGAATCGCCCCGGTAGCTTTGCAGAGTACCTCAGCATACCTGCTACCAATGTTATCAAGCTGCACCCCAGCATTGATCCAGAAATTGCCTCCTTCTTTGATGCCTTTGGTAACGCAACCCACACCGCTCTGTCATGGGATTTGATTGGTGAAGACGTACTCATTACCGGTGCAGGTCCTATAGGTATTATGGCAGCGGCTGTATGTAAAAAAGTAGGCGCACGCAGCGTTACCATCACTGACGTTGTTGACTCCAAACTGGAATTAGCGCGCCGCATGGGTGCTGATGTCACCATCAACGTTCTGCATCAATCACTGGATGAGGCTAAGGAAAAGCTGGGTCTTGTAGAAGGCTTTGATGTCAGCCTTGAGATGAGCGGCGTTCCCTCCAGCCTTGATAGTATTATCAAGTATTCCACATGCGGTGGCAAGGTCTCCCTGCTTGGCATCATGCCCAAGGGCTCTTCTGTCGATTGGAACACTGTTATCATGAAAGGCATGTTCCTCAAGGGGATCTACGGTCGCGAAATGTTCTCCACATGGCAAAAAATGCAGGCCATGGTGCTTTCTGGGCTGGATATGAGCCCCATGATTACTCATCGCTTCCATTACACAGACTTCAAGAAGGGCTTCGAAGCCATGATTTCTGGGGAGTCTGCCAAGGTTGTGCTTGACTGGACTACTTAAGGCAGGTTCTCGTAATTCGTAAAGAGAGGTCGTGGAGGGATTTTCGTAAGATTTTTGCAACTTCGTGCAAGAGTATATTATCATATGTAATAAACGAAGGTGCAAAAAGATACAAAAATAACTCACGAAATCCTTTGTTAAGCATTTTCCACGCTCACTTTAGCAGAAAACGAATTGCAAGAACTTCCCTTAATCCAGTCCGCCCTTGCTGCGGCCAATGAGCTCGCGCATGTAGTCCCACAGGTTGCCAAAGGCTGACTCCTGTGGCTGCACGGCGGAGCAGTTAGGCAGAACGCAGACTTTCAGTGCCCTGTTGGAGCGGGTGATGACAGCCTGCTCTTCAGGGTATATTGTCCCTGCATAGTCTCCATCCAGTTGGTAGGAGAACTTTTCATCACAGGTGATGACGCAGCTTTCTAGCTGACGCAGTTCTGTAAAATCACTGACGATGCTAGGGCGTGCCCCGCCCAGCATCATGGAGCGCATCATTTCAAAGAAAACCCCCGACCACTGATGGTCGATGACTGCCATATCCAACTTTTGGTCATTGAGTTGGGCGTGGGAAAAGAGTAGGGCTGCTCCACCGTATTTTTTACCATTGCCGAGTAGGATTTGATGCCCCTCTAGCTGCTCACCAGTGGGGAGCTTGACGCAGAGGCGTGGGCAGTGTTCTCGCGTTACCTTGATGGCAGAGATGACATGAGCTGCGGGTGCTCCCAACCATTTTTTCAGGCGAGGGGTGACTAGCTTTACCACACGCGCATCCAGCCCAAAGCCCGCTAGCTGAATAAAGGGTTGATCGTTGACTTTGAAAATGTCAACCTCCTGTGTGCATCCGCTGCGTATGGCTTCTAGGGCGCGGTCAAAGCGTCGCGAACCCACTCCTATTTCGCGAGCAAAGACATTCATCGAGCCCGAGGGTATCACGCCCATGGCGCAGTTGCTACCCATTAGTCCATGGGCTGCTTGCATCAGAGTTCCGTCACCACCAGCAACAGCAACAATGGCATGCCCCGATTGGGCGAGATCTGCGCTTGTCTCGCGCAGATGCTCTGGACTCTTGGGATAGATGCAGTCAAATTCTGCCTCATGCTGCGCCAGCCAGTTTTTGAGGCCAGAGCGGTTGAAACTACCCGCCATGGGGTTGAGCAAGAGGGGAATCTTCGTCATGCTTCTTATTGAAAGATTGCGACTAGGAGCAAGTAAAGCGAAACAGTGAAGGCAGGAGAATCAATCAAGTCAAAAATACCACCTATGCCAGGTAGCAGAGAGCCGCTGTCCTTGACCATCAATCCGCGCTTTATCAGAGAGCCCGCCAAATCACCCATAACCGAGAAAAAGAAAATCACAGGATAGCCGTAGATGAGGCAGCCCAGATTGTCAGGTGCTAGCCCAATGAGGGCGTCGGAGAGGAAAAAGCAAGCCACCCCAGTCAGGATGAAAGAGCCTATGATACCCTCCCAAGACTTCTTGGGAGAGACCGTGGGGCTAAAGGGTCTTTTGATAAAACGTCTGCCTAGCAGCACTCCTGAAACATAGGCGCAAATATCGCTGAGCTTGGTCACCAAAATCAGCAGCAAGAGCATCCTGATGTCTGCTTCACCGCCTAGCAAGAAGAGGTAGGAAAAGCAAAAGAGCCATACAGGGTAGATAAAGGCGAGTAGCATTTTGCTTATCTCTGAGACTGCCTGTGATCCATTTTTCTGAGCATAGTCCATGCTGAGTACCTCCTTGACAAAAATGAGGAGGGTATAGGCAACCAGTGAGCCTAATATAGTGTGGACGACTGCCGTGTGATTTGCTGGGTTCTGATAACTCACCCACGCCAGAAGCCAAGGGTAGACCAAACCAGCAACTAGGGCAATGAGCCTGTTGCTGGGGCTCAGCTGCTCCTTTTGCATATGATACCACTCATAGCTGGTTAGATTGCTCAGAATGGCAATAAGAATAGCATAACCCCAAAATTGATTGAGCGCGACCGCGCCACCAAGCAAGCCAAGAAGAATGACCGTGCTAAAGCTGCGTTTGAAAAATGTAGAAGTTTTTGAATCCATGAATCTAAGGAACTATAGCATATTGAGTAGGACTAGACGAGCATTTTTTCAGGGCTTGTTTTAACAATAAAAAAAGGTCACCGTAATTGGTGACCTTTTCTTAACGATACGAAGCGGACGGGGCTCGAACCCGCGACCCCCAGCGTGACAGGCTGGTGCTCTAACCAAACTGAGCTACCACTCCTTTCAGTATCGCGCCCTCTTGTGGAGGGGTGCGGGGGTATTATAGAGAAAATCGGATTCCATTGCAAGCTTTTTTTTGTAAAAAAATGCAGAAAAATCACTTTAATTTTATTTGTTTTGATGGTAAATGTATTATAAACGTGGTTTTCCTATATCTACAGGGATGTCACGCAGGCTGACGAAGTCTTGGGCGACAGGAGTGTAGTGTCGTTTGATTTTTTGATGACTTGGGCTATCCTTGTTGATTTCGTAGACGTACTGAGGTGTGAAGAGTATGTAATTGTATTTGCTGTTAAGCTCTTCTGTTGTAGGTACAGTAGTAAAACCCTTTCCATCAGGACTGATTTGCACCATTTGTACTTCGCTGGCTGCCGCTCCTAGAAAAACACTCTCACCTTGGCTGTTCTTGATGATGTTGTATGGTGAGTGCGCATCGGGGTAGGGTGATTGTCGCTTTTCACTGGGGGCGGGGTTGATTTGAGAAGCTGCATCTATATCAGATATAATGATGTCCACTTCTCGGGTTTGGCAGCTGCTAAGTAGAATGAAGCAGGATAGAGCGTATAATGACAGTTTGTTCATATAGTCTCTGACACCAGACAGGCACTTTGCATTAAATAAAGGGTAGAAAATACTATGAAAGCGCTTTGATAGCGCTACCAAAGCCCGTGACTAAGGCTGTGTTGGCAGAATACCTCATCTGCTTGCCTTCCTGTCGCATCTGCTGGGCATTGAGATGGCTTTGAGCCCTGTAACTGTTTGCGTTATTAAGGGCGGCTGTGCTCTCGTTTTTGATTTCATCCATGAGGCGCGTGGCGAGGTCTTGTTGCCTGATCTCCATGCTGCCTGTGAGGACTAGGTTGGAGCGCGCGGCGTCTAGCTGCGCGCTGGCTAGCTGCGTTTGTGCATTGCGTGTGGCGCGGCTTGCGTTTTTCATAGCGATGTCTATCATCGCATCGGATTGCGCTGCTCCTTCTTGCTCTGTTATATCGGCAAGAGCTTTGAGCTGCTTGCTGCCCTCACGTTGTGCGCTGTAGTTCATGTAGGTACTCAGCGCAGTCGTGCCAATGGATGCTATAGCTGTGGCGGTGGTAAATCCCATGCGACGACATTAGCACGCGCTGGCTTGTGGCGGCTAGACTTATTTTTATGCAGCTGTCGCTTGGTCACGCCTTGATGGTGGCGATAGCATCAAGGTTGCGGTAGCGTTCCGCATCGTCCATGCCGTAGCCTATGAGGAAGTCTTCGCCCGCGTCAAAGCCGACAAAGTCAGCCTCTATGGGATGCACGCGGCAGGGCTTCTTGTCCACGGCAACCGCGCACTTGACCTCTGTCGCGCCCTTGTCATAGAGAATGCGGCGCAGCTCGGTGAGCGTCAGACCTGTGTCCAATACGTCATCGAGTATGAGGACTCGCTTTCCGCTGACCTGCGGTAGGCTGCTCATCAGGGTGACATTGCCAGATGATTGCTGCGCCATGCCATAGCTGGAGGCATGGATGGAAGCAAGTATGTAGTTGCTGGGAAGATAACGCAGAAGGTCGGCTGCAAAAAAGAGTGCGCCATTGAGCAGGGCGAGGGCGATGACATCTTCTTCCTCCCCCCAAGTAGTGAGGATTTCTGTTGCCATCTCGCGCAAGCGGGTGTCGATTTCTTCGCGAGTAAAGAGAATATGATGCTGAGACATGGTTGAGTAAGTGGGTTTATGTAAGTTTGCGGCGGGAGACAAGGTAGACCTTATCGCCATGGCGTACCTTGGTATCGACTGGGAAGAAGCACATGTGTCCCTTGGGCGCGCTTGTGGCCTCTAGGGTGTTGCCCTCTTCATCATCATAACGTAGGGAGGATACATTGAGACGTACTATGCCCGTGGTGGGACCAGTGATTTCTATGGTGTCGCCTATAGATACAGCGGAGGCCTCTAGGCGTATCTGTGCTATGCCTGCCTTTTGGTACCAGCGTGCTACACGTCCTAGGTGCGCGCGTTGTTCCATGGCAAGGCTGTTGGAACATCCGCTCCATACATCCCAGTCCTCACCTAGGTAGTAACCACCCTGCCAGAACTGGCGGTTGAAAACGCGCTGCAAGTCCTCTTCCCAGACAGGTACCTTGTCAGGTGACCAATCTCCTGCGGCGCAGCAGCTGACTGCTTCCTTGTACACGCGTGTGACAGTGGAAACATAGGCTTCGGAGCGTCCGCGCCCTTCTAGCTTGAAGACAGAGACCCCTGCCTCCACCAATTGGTCGATGACGCGAATGGTGCATATGTCCTTGGGTGACATGATGTACTCATTATCTATCTCCATCTCAAAGCCGCTGTTCTTGTCCACGACCTGATACTTGCGACGGCAAAGTTGATAGCACTGCCCGCGATTGGCACTTGTATTGTAAGCGGCAAGGCTCATACCGCACTTGCCTGATATGCCTATGCACAGGGCACCGTGGGCAAAAACCTCTATGCGCACCAGCTCACCGCGTGGTCCGCGTATATCTTGATTTTTAATCTCCTCAATAATGTAGCGAATCTGACTGAGCTTGAGCTCTCTTGCCAAGACCATCACATCGGCATACTGAGCCATGAGACGCACTGTTTCTATGTTGCATACATTGGCTTGGACGGAGATATGGACTTCTAGCCCAATGCTATGTGCGTAGGCAATAACAGCCATGTCCGCTGCAATGACAGCATCAATATCAGCCTCCACGGCAGCGTGGAGTAGCTCTTTCATCGCGCTTACCTCCTCGTCATAGATGATGACATTGCAGGTGAGGTAGGCCTTTGCTCCAAAGGCATGGCAGCGACGCGCGACGCCTTTGAGGTCATCCACTTGAAAGTTGACAGAGCTACGCGCCCTCATGTTGAACAATCCTACACCAAAGTAAACACTGTCTGCACCTGCACGTAGTGCGGCGGCTAGGGACTCAAAAGAACCAGCTGGAGACATGATTTCCATCTGCTGAGAGGATGAGGGGGCTTGCATGCCCGTATTTTATCCTTTCTGCTGCATGCTGTAAATAACGAAATCGCTAAGAACTCTTTCTCGCGATGCGCCTGACTTTCCAGCCAGTGAGGATCAGGGGGAAGAGCCCCATAAAGAAAAGGTAAAACATATTGCGCTTGATGGTGGAAATGGAATCAGCATCAGTGATTTGCTCCATTTCTTGGAAGGCTCTGGGCTGTCGTGCGGAAAGGAAGTAACCGCGCGTTTCCCTTTGTCGCACGTCTTTTCTTGCGCTCTTTACACCTTCGCGCAAGGAGGTGAGTTCCCTGTTGGTGTAGAAAAACTCAAGAGGCTGCGCATTGGGATTGCTTCTCATCTCCTCCTGCTTCTTTTCCAGTGAATCGAAGTAGGCAACGTTGTTGTCAAGGGCAGCATTGCGCACGCGGCGCAGGATGCGTCTAGCCTCGTTATCATCATCAGTCAGGGAATTGAGGGCGAGCACCGCGCGTTGGATAAAGCGCAGCTCATCAACCGTGCCATGGATTTTGAGATGCTCTCGCTTTTCATTGATTGTGGAAAGCTCATCCTCCCATCGGTTATTTTCTGTCTGCGCGACAAAAATGAGCTCAAAGGCGTAGCGCAGCGGGCAGAACTCGGCAATGAGGGGCAAGGCCTTGCTCTTGATGTCGTGGGTTTCTGTATCTTGATAGGCAACGCGATGTCTCAGCTGGCCGAGGTGATGCTCTATGTTGGCAGGGATGATGCCATCGGGGATTTCTGGGATGAAGTCATTCATCTCCTCAAAGCGTACCAGAGCCCCTGCTAGCAAAATCTGTGGGACAAGCACCAGTGGCACAAGGTTGAGCGCGACACGCTCACTACGGACAAAGGCTGATATCATGAGCGAAATAGCTATGCCCACAAAGGCGGTCAAGGTCAGTATCCCCCAATGCTGCAAGAACATGAGGTTGATATCCAATATCCAGTTGCTCACCAAAAGATAAAGCGCACACTGTGTCGATGCTAAACCTGTGAGGACGAGTATTTTGGAAAGCAGGTACCCCGTAGTAAAGGGCTTGTAATTACTCTCTCTTTTGAGTATGGGGCGATCGCGCAGCACCTCACAGGCCGCCACCATGAGCCCAAAGAACATGGCGAGCACGAGGGAGAGGAAAAGGTACTCTGAGATATGTAGTGCCTTGTAAAAGCTGTATTCCTCCTCCGAAGCTGCGCGTAGTGTCCCCCCTATAAGCAGACCGAGCACAGGACCCTCTAACAGCAGGGCGTAGAGTCCCATGCGACTGCGTATGCGTCCCAAGAAGGTGCGAGCCACCCATATCTTGAAGTGTCGCCAGAGGTCAAGGGGGCGACGCTTGCGGACGGGGATGATTTTTTCTGGTTTAGATTTTTCTTTGGGAGGCTCTGAGGCATTGAGATGATAGACATGTGATTCGTAGCGTTGTTGCCAGAGTCTCGTGTTCTTATTTCTGTGATGTTGGTAGCGTTGGTTGCTGGCCTCTAGTACTTCAAAAACATAGTCTGCGCCCCCAGCGGAGACGCTTTCGGGGGTGATGATGAGCTGCATCTCTCGCGCAGCCTGCTCAAAGTAGTCCATCATCTCGCGAGGACTTCCCCAGAAGGCCATTTGACCATTCCTATCCAGCACCATCACCTTATGAAAGCGTCGCAGTAAGGAGGCCGCAGGGCGGTGCAGGGAGCAGAGGACAATGCGGCTTTCTGCCATGTCTTCTAGGGTGCTGATAACGCGCTCCGAGTCTCCCGAGGAAAGCCCGCTGATGGGCTCATCAATCAGGTAGACCTCTGCTGTCCCAGTCAGATCCAAGCCGAGATTGAGGCGTGTGCGCTCCCCGTCAGATATGGTGCGCTGCCTCTCATGTCCTACACGGCGGTCAGCGAGGTGACCCAGACCGATGAAGTTGAGCACAGCCTGCACGCGGCGCATTCTGTCAGCACGCGTGAGTCGAGGGCGACGTATGATGGAGGCCTGAACGATATGTTCTTCCACACTCATAGCCTCATCCAAAATATCTTCGCGGGGAATGTAGGCAATGTGGCGGCGCAGCTCATGCGATGCGTTGCTAAAGCGACGTCCATTGTAGTGTATGCTGCCATAACTGGCATCGACATGACCAGCTAGCATGGCGAGCAGCGTACTCTTACCCGAGCCGCTGGGGCCTAGTACGCAGGCCATTTCCCCGCGCTTGAGACTTAAAGCAACATTATCCAGTACACGACGGGAGCGAGAAAAGTCTTTGCTGAGGCCCTGCACCTCCAGCTTGGTGATGCTGTTGGATTCTTCATCAAGCACCCCTATGTCAAAGCGGCAGCGCAGGGATTGAATGTCACTGAGGCTGATGATGTCCC
>CAZRZE010000051.1:0-11743 GCA_964604535.1 uncultured Akkermansia sp. | reverse complement strand
CCGCCTCATGATGCAGCTTATCACGCTGACAGAGGGGCAGTTCCGCTTTGCCTTCGTCCTTTCGGGGGTGATATTGGAACAAGCGCGTTACCATCGCCCCGACCTCATCGCCTCCTTTCAGGAGTTGGCCGCCACTGGCTGCGTAGAGTTCTTGGCAACACCCTACTACAGCTCATTGGCATCACTTGATGATGCGGATGAGTTTGCCCAGCAGGTCATCAAACATCGCGAGCTCATGGAGCATCTCTTCAATGACAAGGCTGATGTACTGTGGAACACAGGCATGCTCTACTCCAACGCCATCGCGGCTCAGACGCAGGACATAGGACTCAGCGGCATCATGGCCAGTGGTAACAGCATCTATCAGGGAGAGCACTGCAACGACACCTACTGCGCGCCTCTCATTGCCAAGACACGTACCCTCATCCGCAACCGCAGATTATCTAACGACTTGGCAAAGAATCGCACCAACCCAGCTTGGGAAAACTACCCACTCTCCCCCTACACTTTTGCAGACTGGATCACACAGGAACAGGGACAGGTAGTAAACCTCTCCTTGGACTATGAGTGCATAGGTGAGCACCAGACAGACAGCTCTGGCGTCTTTGAATTCTGGCGCACCCTCATCCCTGCGCTCATCCAGCAAGGCAACACCTTCATGACTCCCAGTGAGGCCATCGCAAAGCTGCCCTCCTGCGGTACTCTTGATTGCCCCCAAAACGTCAGCTGCACAGCCTACGGCACAACCGACCAATGGAACGGCAACGCCATGCAGCGCGAAGCCATCAAAAAAATCAATGAGCTTGCCCCCATTGTCAAGGGCAGCGGCAACAGCGACATGGTACACGTATGGCGCAAACTCCAAAGTGCTGACCACTTCCACTACATGGAAAAAGACAACACCTTTGCCCCCTACCCCTCATCCTACGATGCGTACATTTATTACATGAATGCCCTTGCAGATCTCCAAGTCCGCGTCAAAAACGAATGCCTCGCCCAGCAGGCTCAAGACAAAATGAATCTAGTCTAATAAAGGGAGGTTCTTGCAATTCGTTTTCTGCTAGAAAGAGGTATTCATCTCTCAGCAAGGGCATTGGGCAGACCGCAGCAATATGAAATACAAGTAAAAGCCCGGAAGAAACAATATTATCTTGATCAATGCGAGCGGGTGAAAGTAGAGCGAGGCTTTTCACAATTGAAACGCAAATGCGGAATAGGGCTCATCACCAGAAAAGCAAAGGAAGCAGCACTGCATACCATCGCAGTGTCAATATTTGTACAGAATCTTAACAAGATTCTTTGTGCCCTGATAGAATAGGTTACAAATCAAGCATTTTTCGCCTCATTGATGAGAAATCGCTGCGCAGCGGCACTCACTCAACTCTGCATGCTCATAAGCTGGATATCCTTTGCCTAAAAATACCCTTTTCTTCAGCAGGCATTATCTTAACTTGTAGCGTAGCTGGTAGTAGAAAGCTTGGAGGGCGTTGAGGGGGTTTTTGCGTAGGAGGTGGCGGCGTTTAATGACACTTTTGTTGGGTTTCCACGCGGCGGGTTCTTGCTGGTGAGCACTGATGATGTTGTGCAGCTGGGCAAAGAGGTTGTAGTCGGAGAGGAGGCGTTGCCGCGCCTCGATGATGGCAGGGAGGCGACGCTCATACTGGTTCGTGCTCATGGCCTCTTGGATGATGCGTACCGCCTCTGCATGGTCATCTAGGGGGATGCGGATAAAGCTATCAGCTGGCAGCACTTCTTCTAGGGCAGAGTCACCTGCGTAGAAGGGGAGGCAGTAGTGAATGAGCGCGTCGGCTATCTTTTCTGACCAGTGGTAGGGGTGGTTGTAGTTTTCTATGACAACATGGTAGCGGTAGGGATGCAGGGCATCGTATTTGTTCTTGAGCTCTCTCACACCAAAACCATACCAGTCAAAGTTTTCTATATTATCACGTATGGAGACTAGCAGCCTATAACGCTTGTTATGGTCAGTGTGCTTCATCTGCTTGCCAGAGTGGACGGCGGAAAGTCCTAGGGTCTTTTCTGGTGGAGCGGCGGTGGCGTGTTGGTCAAAGTCCCAACCATCCAACCAGATAAAGCAGCCCTGTCCACGTCGCCAATTGGGGTGGGAAAAGAGTTCTGCATCATGCGTGGTGAGCACGTAGCCAAATTGATGGGTGTAAAAGGGGTGATAGAGCTTGATATTGGGGGGCTCTTGGGTGACAAGTATCGTTTGCTCTGGAGGGCAGGCTAACTGCTCAACAACATGATTACGCGCAAACTCATCATAGACCACCAGCCAGTCATAGTCACGTTCCTCGGCATTAGCTGTAAAGCTGAGTCCCCTAAAGCCGTCATGGGGCAGGAGGCGTTTTTCGGTGCAGGGGTTGAACCAAGGGCTGAGTATTTTGACGCGTTGCGGTCTCATGCACCTATTGTATCAATTCTTGCATCATCTGGCAAATAGTAATACAAGATTGACCTGAGGCGGCAATGATGGTAGAGTTTCAGTCAATGAAAATGCTCTCTGTATTATCCCTTCCTCTGATAGCCTGCGTGTCCTATGCCGACACTTTGGAAATCCCTAATGGTGAATCGCGACTTGCGCCCTTTGTCCTCGGTGACACACTGTTTCGTGTGGCAGAGCAACCATGGACAGCAGATATGCAGGGCAATCACCGCGTGGTGGTAGAAGTGACGCAACAGGACGATTCCGTCGCCCATGCGCAGCTGCATTGGCGTCGCCCCGATTTACGCATAGAGGGCAAGGGAATCATTGTCAAGTCCGCAGATGGCAAGGAAGTCAAAGAGGTAATGGTGCAAAATCTGACGGCACAGAGTGCCGATGTTTATTTCAAGCCCTCAGAGGGTGCAGGCATTTACTACATCTATTACCTGCCTTACAAGTATCGCAGAGGTTGGGGTGATGCGCGTTATGGCAAGCCATGGAATGATTATCTACCTCCCCAAGAGCAGGCAGAATTGGACACAACAAATGCCGTCCCTGCCAAGGTACAGGCTATTGAGAGCCGCCGTCCCTTTGACTTTTGGACTCCCATGGGTCTGATTGCCTCGGAGCAGGAGGTAGAAAAGCTGCGTGCAGCTAATCCCCAAAACCCCGTCATTTTCCCCGAAGACCGCGCCTACCCCATCAAACTACGCCAACACCTGCCTGCCAAATGGGGCAAGGAGGGCAAGCCGCAGAGCTCCTTCATAGGTGTGGCCGATCGCAATGAGTATTATGTCTGGCAGCTGGGTCTGTGGGCTGCTCATGATGAGGTGCAGGATGTGCAGCTGGAGTTTTCGGACTTCAAGATGGGTGATAATCACCTCATCCCCAGCAAGGCTTTCACCTGCTTTAACCTAGAAGGTGTGAACTGGGATGGCAAAAAACTCAACTTTGATGTGGATGTGCCAAAGGGTCAGGTGCAGGCTCTCTGGTGCGGTGTGCAGATTCCCCCCGGTGCGACATCTGGTGCTTATGAAGGCACTGTCCTCGTCACATCCAAAAATGGAGAAAAGCAGAGTATCCCTATCAGCATCTTTGTCACCAGTGCCATGCTGCAAGACGGCGGAGATGGAGAAACATGGCGACACTCCCGCCTGCGTTGGCTCAATTCTCAGATTGGTGTCAGCAACGAGGCAATAGCGCCTTTCGAGGCGATGCAGCTACAAGGACGCCAAATTACCGCCACAGAGAAGAATATAGGTCTCGCGCCCAGTGGTCTACCCATGCAGGTGCGCATCAATGACAAGCCCCTCTACCAGCGTCCCCTCATCTTCATGGTGCAGCTAGAAAATAACCACTGGGTCTTGTACAATGCACATAATCTGGAGCTCAAGCAACTTGGCACAGGTCTCATAGAGGGCAACAGCAGCAAAGAGGAAATGGGGCTCAAGATTGACTGCCATCTGACAGCAGAGTTTGACGGCAACATGCGCTACAGCTTCACAGTAAGTTCTACGACCGCCCAAGCCATCAAGGATGTGCGACTGGTCAGCTACTACAGCCCCTACGCTTCTCGCTACTTCATGGGCATGGGGCACAGTGGTGGCGCGACACCTGCTAGTCTGACTTGGGACTGGACTGGTCCATCCGATAGCTACTGGGTGGGCAATGAGCTGGTAGGCGCACATGTGGAGCTGCGCGGTGGCAGCTACCATGGTCCGCTGATTGCAGACTACAAGCCTGCGCCCAGCCCTGCTTGGAGCAACGATGGTCGTGGCAAGGTGGTACTCAAAAACAAGGAAAAGCAGGGCGCGGAGCTCACGGTTTCCACTGGCAGTTTCTCTCTGGGAGCAGAAGAGTCTCGTGTGTTCGAGTTTGACATCCTACCCACTCCTGTGAAGAAATTGGACACCAAAGCCCACTTTGCACAACGCTACTTCCACGCGCATCCAGAGGACTTTGACACAGCAGGGAAAGAAGGTGCAAACATAGCCAATATCCATCACTCCCGCAGCCTCAATCCTGTAATCAACTACCCCTTCATCGTGCAAGAACCGCTCAAAAAGTTCATCAAGGAGCAGCACGCACAAAATCGCAAGGTAAAGCTCTACTACACCATCAGGGAGCTCACCAACTACGCGCAAGAAATCCATGCCCTCATGAGCATGGGCAATGAGATACTGGGTGCGGGCCCTGGTTACGGCACACCTTGGCATACAGAGCATCTCATTGATGGCTACAAGCCAGCGTGGTATACAGAGTTGCCCCAACAGGATGCGGATGCAGCACTCGTGCTCAGCGGCTTTTCTCGCTGGATTAACTACTATTTGGAGGGACTGCGCTGGATGTTTGAAAACTACGAGATTGACGGCATTTACATGGACGACGTGTCCTTTGACCGCACGGTGATGAAGCGCATGCGCCGCATCTTTGAAGAATACCGCCCCACGGCTCTGATTGACCTGCATTCCAACACCAACTACTCCAAGGGAGCGATGAACCAGTACACAGACTTCTTCCCCTATGTGGATAGAATCTGGTTTGGAGAGCACTTCAAGTACTCCGAAATGAACCCCGATGAGTGGTTTGTGACCTTCTCTGGCATACCCATGGGACTGATGAGCGAAATGTTGCAGGACGGTGGCAACCCCTACCTAGGTATGGTCTATGGAGCAACGGGTCGTCACTCCTACAGCAAGTTCAACCCCGCACCCATCTGGCAGCTGCAAGACCAGTTCGGCATACATGATGCCAAGATGGTGGGCTACTGGAGCGAAAAACCCTACTTCTCTTGCAATCACCCCGAGGTGAAGGCCACTACCTTCATCAACAAAAAGGGCGAAATGCTCGTCGCCGTCGGCAACTTCTCCAAGGAAAAACAGAGCGTGCAACTGCAATTCCTAAATGGCAAACTGAAAGATTCTTCCATCCTAATCCCCGAAATCAAGGACTTTCAAGCCCAATCTCACTGGAAAATAGATGAGCCTCTCACCATAGAGCCCAAAAAGGGAGTCATCCTCTGGTTCAAGTAGAAAACACTCCACGCTTGCGTTCAAAGGCTTCTCAAGACTCACTAATCTTGAGGGACGTTCAAGCGTTTAGTCACTACATTCTGCATGCGAAAAAATGAGATGAAAGTTGCTATGCCGCTGTAGCGAATGCGCTTCTGTCATAATATAAACCCATGTTTGCTGATAATCGCCTTCTACTGCTATCGCTGTATCGTTTATATGGGCTAACCAATCATCTAGCGCATCTTTATAGTGCTCGTGATAGGCATCCGCCATGTCGATTTTCTCGCTATCGCTGAGTTCCTCAAATTGATCATTGAGTGCATGCTCTCTGTTACGAGAAAAGTAGTACATTCGATAAGGGATATTAAAAATTTTATCCCAACTAGCTAGGACACTACTATTCTTACGCTTTTGGGTGTTGCGCGTTTTTATGTCTTCGACATGGTCAGTTGCAATTCTATCTATCTCATAGCGTAAATCACAGTCATCTTCGCAAATGAGGCTATCTGGAATAAAAGCCTCATCAGTATCTATAAGATGGTTAATCTGTTTGACATTCTCCTTTGATAGGCGATAGGTCGCTAGATGTTTTTTCACTAGATTTCCTAACTTGGATTTGATATTCTGAGGTGTATGCCCATACTAAGACAACAAGGGCTTCGACTACGGCAGATTTTCCTGTTCCATTCTGACCATACAAGCCCAAGATTTCGCCAGACGTAACTGTGTACTGCTTTTTGAACAGCGAAGGCATAGTGATTGTCCCAGCTGCTGTGCTCTTAAAATTTTCTAATCTTACTCCCAGCAGGCGGACGATGGGGGTGGATTCTTTCATTATATCAATGAGGTGATTGAAAATCATTCTGCTCAATAAAACCTCATTTATAAAGCTAAAAGCCACAAATTCGTAACAAATTGTTACGAATTCACTAAATAAATTACATTATTCGAAAATTTTTCAATCGATACGTCTCTTGCCATAGAGCCCAAAAACAGGTTCAAGTAAGCTCACATCCTGCCTGCCAAGTAATAGCCAGCGATGATGCCTAGCATACTGAGCACAAAGCTGGCGGCGGCGTAGCAAATGGCATGCCCCCATGCGCCATCATGAAGAAAACGCAGGGTCTCATGCGCAAAGGTGGAGAATGTGGTAAATCCACCGCATAGTCCCACGGTAAGCGCAAGCTTCCATTCCTCGCTCAGCTGATAATGTCGTGTGAGCCCTGCTGTAATGAGCCCCAGCGCAAAGCAGCCTAACATATTCACCAAGAGCGTACCCCATGGCAAGGGCTGCGCACTATAACTGTGTATAGCTCGGCTAATAGCGTAACGCAACACGCCGCCTACGAAACTACCACAACCTATGAGGAAAAGAGCCTTCATGTACTGCAGCAAAGCCTAGCAATAAAGATATTGTTTGTAAAGTTTTTTCTCCTTGTCAAAGCTGGTTAAATTTGCTAACGTTACACCAAGTATGACTGCTACCACCGCCACCTATACCACAGATGAACTCCATGCACGCATTGCGCGCATTGGAGACCAATTCGCCATTAGCGGAGAATTCCTTAACGGGGAAGAGCTCAACAGTGGTCATATCAACACAACATACCGTGCTTGCTATCGTACAGAGGATGGGCATATTGACCGCTACATCCTACAGCGCATCAATGACTACGTGTTCCCCGACCCTGTTCTTGTAATGAAAAATGTGGAAAAGGTCACGCGCCACATACGCTGGAAGGTCATGCGCTGCAAGTGCCGCTCTGCCGTGGGGCAACCCCTAACCCTCTACCCCGCCCGTGGTGGCAGAAATTACATACACCTTCCCGAGGAAGGTGGCTACTGGCGTTGCTACAACAATATTGATGGAACGCATACCTATGATGTGGTTGAAAACTCCCGCCAAGCCTATCAGGCTGGCTATGCCTTTGGTGCCTTTCAGGAGCTCATCTCCGACATGAACCCAGAGGATATCAAAGAACCTATTGTAGACTTTCACAACACTCCAAAGAGATACGAGGCCCTGCTAGCTAGCGCAGAGCGCGACAGCCTAGGACGCAAGGCGGAATGCGAGGCAGAGCTCACCATGCTAGAACAACACGCCGCAGAACTAGGTCTACTTGTCGATTTGCAAGGCAGTGGGGTACTCCCCACACGCATCACGCACAATGATACCAAAATCAATAATGTGATGATGGACTCCGAAACGGATGAGGCCGTCTGCGTGATTGACCTCGATACGGTGATGCCGGGTCTATCTCTTTACGACTTTGGCGACATGGTACGCACAGCGACTTGCCGCGCCTCCGAAGACGAGGAAGATCTGAGCAAGGTGGTGATGCAGATGCCGCTCTTTGAATCTCTCGCAGAGGGCTTCTTGGATGCTACCTATGATTTTTTAACAACAAAGGAAGCAGAGCTACTCTCCTTCTCTGGTTGGTTGATTACTACAGAGATTGGCATACGCTTCCTCACGGACTACCTCGATGGTGACAAGTACTTCCGCTGCGAAAAAGAAAAGCATAACCTCATCCGCGCTCGCAATCAATTTGCCCTTGCGCAGAGTATACGTGAGCAGCTGCCCGAGATGGAGCGATTTGTCCAACGCTTGCTCAAATCTTACCGCCGCAAGATTTAATCACTGAAACGCACCGTGCTTTCATGGTCAAAAGCTTGCGCTGCCTTTGAAAAGCAGCCCATCTTTCGAGAGGCGGGCATGCCCTTCTTGGTCTCGCCCCAGCCTCTCGTCCTTCCTCGACGCATTGTCAAAGAGCTAGAGGGACTGGGGCATGTGTTACACCAGTTCCAAAAAGCCTCCCAAAAGCTCTACACGCAAAGCCAGCGAGGCAAATCGCATGACTGGCTTGCCCCCATCCTAGATGCGGGCAAAGAATCCTACTTGGTAGCGGCACAGCATGCTATGAGCGAAGCCCCCCTTCCTCGCGTGATACGCCCTGACCTGCTCTGCTGCGAAGGAGGTTTGCGCCTGACAGAGATAGACAGCGTACCAGGCGGACTGGGGCTGCTGCACTTCTTGAATAACCTTTACGCCTCTGCTGGTTTTGGCGAAAGGCTCATAAGGGGCGCAGAAGGTATTATCGAAGGTCTGCGCCGTGCCTACCCACAGGGAGCATTGCTAGCCGTATCGGAAGAGTCCTCCGATTACCGCCCCGAGATGCGCTACCTAGCAGATGCTCTAGGAGAGGGATTTAGTTACACGGAGGCAGAAGCTCTGACTGGTGCAGAAGGGAAGGAGCAGTGGCTCTACCGCTTTTTTGAGCTTTTTGATGCTAATAATATCCCAGCCGCACGGCAACTCATCGAATCATGGGCAGGCGGAGAATGCCGCATGGATGCCCCTCCCCTCGCCCATTTGGAGGAAAAAGCTTGGCTCGCTCTCTTCCACCTACCAGCCTTGCAAGGCTATTGGGAAAGCCAACTGCGCGGCAGTCATCTGAAGAGATTACAAGAGCTCATCCCGCGTTCTTGGTTGCTAGACCCTGCCCCCCTACCACCACATGCTAGCATGCCGTGGCTGAACATCAACCACTGGTCACAGTTGAGCAAACTCAGCCAAAAGCAACGCAGGCTCGTGGTAAAAATATCTGGTTACAATGAGCGCGCATGGGGAGCACGTGGAGTCTACGTGGGGCATGATATGAGCGCAGAGGCATGGTCTACCTGCCTAGAAGAAGCCCACAGCAACTACCCCAAGAGTCTGTGGATCATGCAAGAATACTGCGACACAGAAATATGGCAACAACAATACTACATGCCCACAACAGGACAGCTGGAACTGATGTGCGGTCGCGTGCGACTCTGCCCCTATTATATCTATGACGAGGGCCGAGACTACTACGCCCTAGCGGGTTGCCTGTCCACCATGGTACCAGAAGAAAAGAAAAAGATACACGGGATGAGCACCGCTATCATATCTTCCTGCGTCATTTCTTAAGGGATGTTCTCATAATTCGCAAAGAGAGGTAGTGGGGGGATTTTTGTAAGATTTTTGCGACTTCGCGCAAGAGTATATTATCATATGTAATAAGCGAAGGTGCAAAAAGATACGAAAATAACCCACAAAAACCTTTGTTCAGCATTTTCCGCGCTCACTTTAGCAGAAAACGAATTGCGAGAACTTCCCTTAAACACTTTTCATGTCATAAGAAATATTTTCAACTTGACCTTTCAAACTGCTGATGTAGAATAATGACAGCTTGGGATAGCCCGAGAAAATAATCCACATCAAACATATCCAATATGAAATTGTTTACACGATCCCTCAAGGCGCTTGCGACAGCAGGTGCGGTAGCAGTCGCCGCTTTCACCTTTTCTGGTTGCGGAGATGATGATGATTCACCCTATAACAACTTCGCTTATATCCCCGAATTTATTGAAGGCTTCCAAATCCAAGGAGCTATTGTAAAGAGTGGAGATTCACAAGAATTCTACGCGACCCCCATTGTTGGTCTCACATTTTTAGATGACGTGAACGTAAGGATTCGCTATCAGGATGGCAGTGAAATTGACACCACCTACGTCTATGATGTAACAACAATAGATCCAGATACAGGAGAAGCTTTAGAGGGCGCTGTTGAAATCGATGTTCCACAGACTATGATTACCGAACCAACCGAATCGGGCTCATTCTACTACATCGTTATCAATGAAGCTCAAGCAGATTTCCAGGTCAATCTCGGCACCTTTAGTGCCTATTACCGTGGCTTCACCGGAGTTACAGAGTATGACGAAATCCCTCTCCATGCACAGAATGGAACACTCACCTTGATTGAACTATAAGTTCTTTCATCAAAAAAAACCGCCCTCGCATATTATTATGCAAGGGCGGTTTTTTTCGTTTTCAGTCTCAACGTTTCGCTCTCAGCCAAGCTCCCAATCCAAGAGAGAGAATAAGCACGAAGGATATACCTATGCCTGTCACTCCGCTGGCCGTGTTGATAGCGCAGCCTAGTTCACTACAGGAAAGGGACGGAGGGATGATTATTTGGCTTTTCGCCTCCTGCCCTTCTTTATCTAGTTTTTTTTTAAACAGTGGCAAATATGCACCGTATCCTTCTTCCGTCATTTTTTCCTTGGGGATGAAGCGCAGCGACGCGCTGTTGATGCAGTAGCGCAACCCACCCTCTGCAACAGGACCATCTGTGAAGACATGTCCAAGATGCGCATCACCCAACTTGCTACGTACCTCTGTGCGTATCATGCCATGGCTCTTGTCATTGACGTCCACGATGAGGGACTCATCTATAGGACGCGTAAAGGCAGGCCAGCCACAGCCAGAGTCGTACTTATCTGTGGATGAGAAGAGAGGTTCTCCTGTGGTGATATCCACGTAGATACCCTCATCAAAGTGCTTGTCAAACTCATTATTAAAGGCGGGCTCTGTGCCGTTTTCCTGCGTGACCTGATACTGCAAGGGGGTGAGCTTTTGCTTGAGCTGCGCATCACTTTGCTTCACAAAGACAGGCTTTGCTGTCACAGGAGGCTTTCTCACGCTAGGGTCTTTGGCTAGTTTTGCCTTCTCAAAGTGAGATGCACCTATGTGGCAGTAGCCATTGGGGTTTTTCTCCAAATAATCCTGATGGTATTCTTCTGCTGGGTGGTAGTTTTGCAAAGCCATATTCTCCACGGCAATTTTCTCCTTGTACTGCCCCTGCAATTGAGTGAGGAAGCGTTCTACCACGGCCTCATCCGCAGCATCTGTCCAGTAAACACCGGTTCGGTACTGTGTGCCCGTATCATTCCCCTGCTTGTTAACACTAACTGGGTCGATGACTTGGGCGTACATTTGCAGGATAAAGGGTAGAGATACCTGAGCATCATCATAGATGACCTTGACCACTTCGGCATGGCCTGTGTCTTTGTCGCAGACATCTTCATAACTAGGTTGCGCAGTCTTGCCATTGGCATAACCTACCTCTGTACTGAGTACGCCTGAGATATTTTGAAAATACTTTTCCGTTCCCCAAAAGCAACCACCAGCTAAATATATTTCTTTCTTCATCGTATTATTCTATCCTTGTTGATTCGTTCAAAAACTATCTTAAACTAACAATTCCAAAAGTCAAAGTCATCTTTACAGGATGACAGATTTTTTACAATGATTCTAATTAAAAAATATTGTATTTTATCACCCACAAATAATAAAATTTGTATTGCCAAACATCTAGAAGCGTGTTATAAGAGGGTGCTTTTTTTGAAGCACAACATCACCCCCATAACATATCAACAAGAAATGGACCCGAACATATTATTCTGGATCGTACCC
>CAZRZE010000050.1:0-11756 GCA_964604535.1 uncultured Akkermansia sp. | reverse complement strand
TGTTCTTGATGCGGCGGCAGAGGATTTCTATCACGCGGGCGATTTCTTCTGTTCTGCCGATGACGGGGTCTAGCTCTCCACGGGCGGCGCGGGCCGTGAGGTCACGTCCGAAGGCGCGAAGCGCGGGGGTCTTGTCGCCACCGGGTTCACCCTTGCGCGCCATGTTACGCATGTTGTTGATTTCGCTCTCCTCCTCCATTGAGTGCTGTTGAGGAGGGAAGGGCATATCATCATTGTCACTGCTGTCGTTGTCGTCAGAATCCTTATTTTTGTGTTCTTCCAAACTGCGTCTGTCGTTGCTTTCGCTGATAACACGCTTGCGGGCATCATCGTAATTGAGCCCCGCTGTGGTGAGTGCGTGCCAAGCCAGTCCATCGTTATCGCGCAGGATAGCAAGTAGTATATGCTCTGTGCCGACATAGTTGTGATTGAGGGCTTTTGCCTCGCTACCTGCCATGCTCAAGAGTTTTTTTGCTCGGGGCGTGTAGGGGAGGTTGCCTTCGGGTGCGGAACGTGTGCCTGGTACCATAGACTGCTCCACCATTTCGGTGAGTCGTTCTATGTTAATGAGGTTGTACTCCATAACGGAGATAGCTACCCCTTGACCGAGGCGCAAGAGTCCTAGCAAGAGGTGTTCTGCTCCTACGTAGGTATGATTGTATCGTTCTGCTTCTCTACGCGAGAAGTTGAGGACTTGATGTGCACGGGGTGTAAACTGGTTCATCATGATGGGGAAAGTTCTTTGCTGTTAAGTTCTATTTTTTGGAACAAGAGGCGTACAAGTTGGGCTCTTGCCACGTGAAGAAATTGATTGTTGTCGTCGAGTTTTTCTGCTTCGATCTCTAGCTGCTCCACGCAAAAGTTGCGCAGTTGTGCTGGGGAAAGCGACAGATTCGCGTCATCTATTTCGTTGATGAGGTCTTCTGTATCGTAGTCTTCTGCATCGCTGGTGAGCATGCCTAGTGATATGCCCAGCTTGATGAAGGAGAGGCATTCTGTGAGCTCTTTGAAACTCAGTGAGTGCGAGTATTTGAGTATGCCGTAGGATCGTCCGACGAGGTCGCGTATCTGCATGCTTTCTTCTTCGAGCAGATGCTCTCGCAGTGTACCTTCTTGTCTAATGAGCTTGAAGGATGCCTCCATGAGGGACTGGATGCTTTCTTCTGTTTGCTTGATGGGACAGGGTTTGTTAAAGATAAAGAAAAGATTGCCCTTGTCTTCCTCTTCTTCATCGGCATAAAAGGCTTGAATTCCGAGACCTATGGTTTCTAGGGCATGACGAATCTTGGGCAGAGCTCCTGTGCTGGTCAGTAGGGGCAAGTGATGCAGCATGTAGAACTGCACGCCCTCGCCGCATTCACTGGGGATGCTGGTGAGGTAGCCTTGTGTACTGTTGTAGGCAAAGCGTTCTGAGTTTTCCTCCAAAATCTTTTCGACCTTGGCGGTAAACTTGCGCATCTTGTTGAGCATGCTTTCAATATTGCCACTGGGGGAGAAGGCATGGAGTACCATGTGTTCCTCCTCATTGAGCATGACAAGCATGTCCTGCTTTTTGGGGATGAATATCTCACAGCCTGCTTGCCTGTTGGCAAAGGAGGGGGATATCAGCTTTCTTTCTAGTAGAGCTAAACGATCCGCGCGGGGAATGTCCCCCACATCGCGATGGAAGGCGCGGGCGTAGCCTACTTGCTTTTTGATGGCGGGGCGCAGAACTTCCAGAACCTTGGCGCGGGATTCATCACTGCTCCAACCGGGGAAGGGATGTCCATCCAGAGAGCGCACCATGCGTCCCATGAGACCGAGGAAGATGTCATTAAAGCCTGATCTGGCTCTTATCCATTGATTTTTGCTGGTAAAAAGGCTAGATAGTTTCATGATGACTCCTTGAGTTTGTTGATTTCATCTCGAATGGTGGCAGCTAGCTCGTAGTGCTCTCGGGAGATGGCTAGCTCCAAATCCAATTCTAACTTGGCTATCTTGAGAGCGACAGGTGTTTCAGGCGAATCACCGCTGCCAAAGGGCTCTGACAGGGACAATAGATCATCCATGTCCTCGTCCTTGCTGAAGGAGCTTTGCGTGTTGATTTCTTGGGATACTTGGAAGACACTGTAGCAGTGAGGGCAGCCCATGCGGCCTGTTTCGCGTACTTGCTCTATGGTGAACTGGCAAGATGGGCATTGTGTCAGCATGTCCATCTTGGGGGTGACAGTGGACAGCATGTGGGGCTCTTCCAGAGAGGAGATATCGGCTATTTCTTTGACAATATCTTCCACCTTTTTCTTGAGTTCTTCGGGGAAGAATTTTTCTGCAAAGGAAAGGGATTGAGGGTCAAAAAAACCCTTGTTTTTTGCACAATTCTCGCAGAGGCATAATTCAGTAATTTTTCCCTGAACAACCTGAGTCAAAAACAAATGGGCAATTTTGCCGCATAGATGGCATTTCTTCACGTGCTTTTTATAGCATGTTTATGGATGAAATTCAAGCGTGTATCGTGTCAACTCGTCTATTTCGTTTATTGTTAGAGGGCGGTATTGCTTTGTTAGTTTGCTATATCATGTCAGGTTTTTTTCTTGATAGCTGCCTCCTCTTTGATTACACTAAGCGTGATGAATGAAAAACTAATTATCATTGGAGCAGGTCCTGCTGGTTATACAGCAGCTATCTATGCAGCACGTGCGGATTTAGCACCTCTTTTATTTACAGGTGACCAAATTGGTGGTCAGCTTACCACCACTACAGAGGTGGAAAATTTCCCAGGCTTCCCAGAGGGTATCATGGGACCAGAGCTCATGTTCAAAATGAGCGAGCAGGCGCAACGCTACGGCACGCGCTTTGCCTATGAAAATGTGCTTTCCGTGACACAGGAGGCTTGCAGCGGGCTCTTTGTAGTAACCACCTCTGGTGGGGCGTACAAGGCCGCTGCCGTCATCGTTGCCACGGGTGCCAAGGCCCGCTATCTGGGTCTGGAGGGTGAGAAGGATCTCATCGGCCGTGGTCTGACGGCCTGCGCCACCTGCGACGGTGCATTCTACCGTGACGTGCCCGTCTGCGTGATAGGTGGTGGTGACAGTGCCTGCGAGGAGGCGGACTTCCTCACACGCTTTGCCTCAAAGGTCTACCTCATCCACCGCCGTGATGAGCTGCGCGCCAGCAAGGCCATGCAGCAGCGTGTTCTGGAGCATGAAAAGATTGAAGTGCTTTGGAACAGCACCATAGACTCCTACAAGACAGATGAAAAGGGTGAGGTGGACAGCATTGTCCTCAGTGACACCCAGACAGGGGAAAAGCGCGACTTGGACGTGAAGTGCGTCTTCATGGCCATTGGTCACGACCCCAACAGCAGCTTCCTCGGTGATATGGTGGAGCGCGACGACGCGGGCTTTATCATCCGCCAGCCTAACAGCACGGCGACAAAGACCCCCGGTCTCTTTGCCGCTGGTGACGTAGCTGATGCCGTGTACAAGCAGGCAATCTCTGCTGCGGGCATGGGCTGCTGGGCAGCTTTGGATGCAGAGCGTTATCTGCACTCCCTCTAAGAAACAACTATTTTACCCCCTTTCCAACAAAATTGAGCGCATATGAAAAGAACATCCTTACTGATTATATGCTCCATGCTCCTCTTTTCCTGCACCTCGCTGGAAGAAGAGCTGGCGCAACAGTTCACGCAGGGTAACACCTTTTATCAATCAGGTGATTACTCTTCAGCTTTACCTCTGCTGCTCAAGGCTGCGGAAGGGGGAAATGCCGAGGCGCAGTACCTAGTCGGTCGTAGTTATGACTTTGGACTGGGGACAAAGGAAAATCTAGATCTCGCCATCTCTTGGTACAAAAAGGCAGCAGCGCAAGGCAATGCGGCCGCCCAAGATAATCTCGGCACCTGTTATATCACAGGCGAGGGCGTGAAAAAGAACGCTGCTGAAGCAGTGCGCCTCTACCACCTAGCCGCCAATCAGGGTAATATCTCTGCGATGACCAATATTGGGCTCTGCTACATAGACGGTGAGGGCGTGGTAAGGGATTACGGCACGGCAGTGAGCTACTTTGAACGTGCTGCCAAGGCGGGGGATGCAGAGGCGCAGTATAATCTGGGTCGCTGTTACTTCCACGGCATGGGGGTGGAGGTGAACCATGAGACAGCGCGCCAATGGATAGAGCGCGCGCAGGCTCAGGGTCATCGAGATGCAAAGCTTTTCATGGTGGAGAACTTCGCCCCGCAGGGGCTGACTCCGCAGTAGAGAGGTGCTTATGCCTGACACATCTTCTTCGCCTGATAAGGGCTATCAACCTCGTATAGAGCAGCCCCGATGGGCGGCCTTTTGGGGGCTGGCTATCACGCAGTCCATGAACGCCCTTAATGAGAAGGGGGTGCAATCCCTTCTCATCGCGCTGGGTATATGGCTTAGCTACCCCTTGCAGTATGAGCTCTCTGTGCTCATGGTGCTGCCCTTTGTTATTTTTGGTCCCTTAGCAGGTTGGATAGCTGACCGCTACTGCAAGACGCGACTCTTGCAATCCATGGTACTCTTGCAAATGATTGTGCTGGTGGGGATGTTTTTTGGCCTCTATTACCACCAGATATGGGTGGCAATAGGCTTTTTTACGATGTTTTGCATACAGGCTGTCTTCTTTAGTCCCGCGAAAAAGGGATTGGTGAAGGACATGGCTGGTGCAGAACAGATAGGCTTTGCTAGTGGCATTGTGGAGATTACCTCCATGCTGGCCTTGCTAGTCGGTCAGATTGGAGGATTTTATCTGGTGTTTCATCTGCTATCCATCTGGGGAGAAGATGCGGGATGGGAAGCTGCGGCTTGGCCCTGTCTGCTCTGCCTAGTTGGTGCGGTGGGGGTCTTTATCCTCAGTCTGCGCTTGCCCCGCTTTCGCCCAGAAAATCAGGCACCCTTCCGCTGGTCGCTGCTTTGGGAGCAATTTGCACAGGTCAAGATGCTGTGGAAGAACAAGCTGCTGCGCCATAGTGAGGTGGGTATAGGTTACTTCTGGTTCATTGCAGGGGTGATGATGCTCATTGCCCTTGATATGGCCAGTGAAGCCCATGCGGGCTCTACCGATGACCAGAGTTTTATGTCCATGTTGGGGCAGCAGAGAGATTCTGCATTGCTCATTGCATGGATTAGCGGTGGTTCTATACTAGGCGGTGCCTTTGCCTCGGTAGTATGCTCTGGCAAGATTCGCCTTTGGGTCGCCTATGCGGGTGGATTGGGTATGGTTGTTGGCTGCACCCTCTTGGCACTGACGCAGTATGGAGATGCTCTCTTCTACTCTGCATTGATCATGACAGGCTTTAGCGCGGCTGCCTTTTTGGTGCCCCTCAATGCTATCTTGCAAAACTGTGCAGACAATGACAAGCGTGGTGATGTGATAGCAGCGGGTAACCTCGTTGACTGCTTTTTGGCAATGCTCGCCGTCGGTGTGCAAAAACTGATGCACGATGCTAATGTGAGCATACAGATGCAGTGTGCTGTACTTGCCATGCTCAGCCTGTTGGTGACATTATACATCATCAAAAACGCACGTACCAGCTAGCGTACTCGATATGCGCTTGTCAAAGGAGCTTTTTTTTGTTATGCTAGGTGGCAGATGAGGAGAGTATTGACAGTTTTGGCGTGTGGCATGTTGTTGATGTCCTCCTGTAGTATTGAAAACATACTCTTTGATACTAGTGAGGATCTACAAAGAAAATTCCAAAGCCTCAAAGAGTGGGAGCATCTCCCCCTGCGCAATATCTCGTGGAATCAGGCCGTTGCCATGATGGCAGAGCGCAATCATGATATGATACGTGCTGATAGCACGATAGAATCAGCAAAGCGCGAAGTGCGATCCGTCTTCACCGACCTCATACCCGGCGTTTCCTATTACGGCAATTTTTCCAATACCATAGCGGGTTTGCTTGAAGCCTCCAATGCTGGTAGCTCTAGCTATAATATCCAAGTTTCCTTCTCCTTGCCCTCCCTCACGCAGGTGCCTTACCGCGTGTACTCAGCGCAGGCGAGGGCATTTTCTGCCGAAAAGGCTCGCGAAGGTAAGATGCGAGAACTCTCTTCACGTCTCTACAAGCAGATACGCAATAGGGAGCTTGCTCTAAAACTCAAAGAAATGGAAGAGCATAAGCATAATGCTCCCCCCAAGACAACAGAGCAGCTGCAAAAGGAAGCAGATGCCGAAGCTCAATTCTGGCAAGATATGTCAGAGCTGCTCGGCGATAATAGCGCACGCTGGATGGTGATACACGAAACCATGCCCCGCATCAATTGGGAAAGCTACCGCAAGAAGCTAGACACGCTCGATGAGCTAGTCCTTTGTGAAATGGCCATGCGAGTGGAGCAAGCACGCCTACAACAGTACGGTGTTGCACTGCGCTACCTGCCCACCATCAACACCAGCTTGTACAGCCCCTCGCTCTTTACCTCCACAGGTGGCACTTATGATGGAGCCTTCTTGGACAGTGAGGATACAACCCTCAATATGAGCATCAGTTACGCGCTGGATACAGAACTGAGTAACTGGAACAACTACAAGACCAATAAGGAAAATTTTGACCTGACCTGTAAGGAAATCGTTAGCGAGCTCATCACCCGTCGCGCCACGCTGCGCACCCTCAAGAACAGTTTTTCGGAGTACGAGGTGTGGAAAGGCTTCATGAAAAAGAAGATGAAGTACCTGCGCTCTCATCCTCCTGATTCAGCAAAAGAGTTTATTGACCGCAGCAGTCTTTTGATTGATATGCAGCGAGAGCTCTTGCAGCAAGAAAAGAACTCCATCGAGACGGAGGCCTCGCTCCTCTTAGAATACGGCTTCCCTGGTGAGAAAAAGAATTTCGTAGGCAGCAAGCTAGAAGATTAGATTATTGTCATGAAACACCACCCCCTTATCCCCCTTCCTTCCATTGGATTTGGCACAGCTGAAGCCCATGGGGCAGAGTCCGAATATGCCGTCAATCACGCCCTAGACACGGGTTACAGACTCATTGATACAGCAGATATCTACGGGAATGAAGAAGCCGTTGGCCGTGCCATTGCGCGTAGCGGATTAGCACGTGAAGAAATCATCGTCACCAGCAAGCTGCATATCAACAAAAAAGGCTATGATTCAACACGAGTTGCCTTTCAGCAAAGTCTGAAAAAATTGCAGCTAGACTATTTGGACATCTACCTCATCCACTGGCCAGCCAACGCCACACATAATCCTCATGATTGGCAGCAAATCAACGCTGACTCATGGCGCGCCATGGAAGAATTGCAGCAAGAGGGACTAATACGTGGCATAGGTCTCAGCAACTTCATGCCAGAACATCTGGACGCCCTCTATCAGACGGCAACAGTATGCCCCCTCTTGAATCAAATCGAGTTCCACCCCGGTCACATGCAAGAAGCAACACGCGCTGCCTGTGCCAAGAAGGGCATACTCATTGAGGCATGGTCACCGCTGGGTATAGGAACACTTTTGCAGCATCCTCTCATTCTGGAAATGGCGGCCAAGTACGGACGAAGCACAGCGCAGATCTGCCTGAGATGGTGTATGCAGCATGATGCTCTACCCATACCCAAATCTGTGAATCTCCATCGCATTGAGGAGAACTTCAAGGTCATGGACTTCTGTATTGAAGAGTCGGATATGCAGCGCATAGACGGCATACCTGCCTGCGGCTACACGGGATGGGATCCCTATTCCATGAAGGCTTAGACCTTCCAAGGCTTGCGCTGTAGGGCATCGGCAGCCGCGGCATTTTGGGCAGCCTTTTTGCTGCTTCCTTGACCTTCTCCCACATTTTCTGTGCCCCAGTAGACACGTGAGAGGAAGGGGGCGGTTCCATTTTCACCCAGTGCTTCTTCCTTGTAAGTGACAAGCAGTTGCGTGTTCATGGATTGCAGTAGTTCCAATAGCTCCACTTTGGGGTTCTTTTGGAGACCCTTGTTTTTTTCTAAATTTTGTAGGCTGTTTTCCAGGAGGCGCAGCGCGACTCGGCGTGCTACCTTGTACTGGGAGTCCATGAGAACAGCGCCTATGATGCTTTCAAAGGTGTTAGCAAGGATGGAACGCAGCCCTGCGCCGCCTAGCTCGCGTAGGTGAGGGCTCATGCGGATTTGCTCTCCCCAGCAGAGTTTTTCTGCCAGCGTGGCTAGGTGCTCTCTGCTGACAACAGCCGCGCGTAGTTGGGTGAGTTCTCCCTCGTTAGCCTTGGGAAAGAGGGAAAAGAGTTCCCTGCTCACCACCAACTCCAGTAGAGCATCGCCTAAGAACTCCAATCGCTCGTAGGCGCGGTTTGTCTGGACCTTATTGTCTACGCTGGGGTGGGTCAGTGCCTGTAGCAGCCACTGCTCATCTGAGAAGCTGTAGCCCAACTGTTCTTCCAAGAGGGAGCGGTTCATGATGGCTTATCTTCTTCCCTTGAAGCGTATGGTATCGCGGCGTGATTGGGGGTCAACAATGTTTGCCCATGCCTCTGCCAGTCCTGAGGATTCAAAGTACTTTTCCTTGGAAAGCGAAATCATGATGCGGTTGATGAGGTTTTGCCTGTCGTAGAGCTCGGCTAAAACCTTATCATTATGCTCCTTGTACTGGGGGCGTATTTTTTCAAAAATATCGATAATTTCCTTTGCCGCTGTAATGGCGCTGGCCTCGTCCTTTACTCCAACGAGGAGCACACGCGCCTGTTCCAATGCGTCAAACTCCCTCGTGATGTCTGCCTGTGCAGCAGGACTGAGAAGTAAAAGCGTGGAAAAAAAAGTGATTAGTAGTGTAAAAAAGTTTTTCATCATAGCCAACACTTCAAGACTAACAGAGCATGGCTCATCTGTCAAGGTGAGTTTGTTTCATGCGAAATAATTATAGATGCCTCGTGAAGAGTTTTTGCATATTTCCTTTTTTAGAATAACGAGAATTTAGAAGTCCCCTATAGCTGCAAGGTGCTTCCCTTGGGCTGCTCATATGAAGTGCCTGAACGGACGCCAAAATCTATGTCATCACCCATTAACCATTCCTTGATTTCATTGCTGAAAAGGGGAATCTGTAGTCCCAGAGGGCTTGTTTTGCTGGTCATATAGGGGATGTGTAGATTGTAGACGCTGCTGGCATCCAGTTGCTTGAGCATGTCCTCTTGCTTTTCGGCTTTGACGATGAATTCAATTTGGCGGTCCCACGATAGATTAGATTGCTCTAGTGCGTTGTCTATGCTTTTGTTGCCCTCGACAGATACTTCTACACCAAGCAGCACGTAGAGATCATCATCAATCCAGAGGTAGTGATTCTGCTTTTGATTTGCAAAGATGTTTTCCATCGTCAGACTTGAGCCCTTGGGGATGATGATTCTTTCCTTTAGATCGCCCTTGTCAGTGTCCAGTGCCTCGTCCTCCATAGCGAGGGGGATGATATAGCTATAGTGGTATTGAGACATATCTTCGCCAAAAATGAGACGATATAAACCGATGGGGTCGTATTTATCTTTTTCAAATAGCAGAAAGACGAGATCTTCTGTTGTTGTATATGATTTCTTTGTGCTTAATGACCAGCTTCGAAATGTCTTGCTGGTATCTGACCATGTCCATACGCATGAAGACAGGGAGACAGTAAGTAATAGAAGAGAGACAGTGACTAGTTTTTTGAACATACTCATTAGTCTTGGTATCTGCCCAGTCGCCCAGTGGCAGAGTTTTTGGATGCGGCTATGTCAAGAGCTCTGTTGTGAACATCGCTAGAGTCCTCGCTAAAGCGGTAGGCGTAGCAGCAGGAGCAGATGTTAGAGTCCCTGTCAACGATGGCAAGGCACACGAGGCACATTTTGTAGTGCTCTGGTGAGGAAAGTATGCTGTCGAGGAGGTCTGATTGGGCGACTTTGGGCATTTTAGTTGAAAGAAGTAGAGGCATCAGCTCGAAAACTGATGCCTCTCACGTTTAGAAACGGAAACCTAGAAAATTTAGGCGATTGCAGCGATAGCCTTAGCAGCCTTGCTCTTGTAGTTAGCTGCGCGGTTAGCAGGAAGAACGTGCTTCTTTACAGCCTTGTCGATGACAGAGGCGAACTCGCTGTAAGCAGCTTGTGCTTCTTCTTTTTGAGCGGCTTGGATAGCAACTGCTACCTTCTTGCGAAGGGTGCGAACGCGGGAATAGGCAGCGCGGTTAGCTGCTGTGCGCTTGATTGTCTGACGGATACGCTTCTTTGCGGACTGTGTGTGTGCCATAATGTGTTGATTTTTTAAGGGGCTAAATAAGGTTTAGGTTTCTAGGTGACAGGTAGTTTACTGTATCTTTGCCGAAAGTCAAGCATATTGAAGCAAAATACACAACTTTCTTTCTTTGGGGGCAAGTTTTTGTGTCAAAGCAGGGTTGGTGCGTGACAGGGCGCACTGTTTATGCTACTTTAGATGATATGTACTATACGAGCTATACTCTTTACCCAGTCGGAGCCATGAGCGCACGCGCAGCCGCACAGCCACGCTCTGGTGTTTTACTACGTTCATCTGATGGCGGTTATGCCTGCTTGCAGCCATGGACAGAGTTGGGGGATTCTCCCTTGGATTATGAACTGGAAGCCCTACGTGATGGCAATCCCCTGCGCTTGGGCGCCTGTGCGCTACGCTGTATGGAAGTGGATGCCGAAGCGCGTAAGAGCGGGAAAAATCTTTTTGAAGGACTGCGCGTCCCCCGCAGCCATGCAACGCTGACAGTGAGCGCGACACCCTCTCAGGTTTACAATCTAGACAAAAAGGGCTTTAGCGTCGGAAAGCTCAAACTGCTCCCTCGTTTGGAAGCAACAGTGGAGCGATTGGTGAACTTTGCCGCCATCGTCCCCCATTGGAAGTGGCGTTTGGACTTCAACTGCACGCTGAGTGTTGATGACGCGCTGCGCCTCTGGGATATGCTTTCCGATGAGATGAAGCAACGCATCGACTTCATCGAAGACCCCTGCTACTACACCGTCGATGGCTGGCAAAAGCTGCAAGACGCTGGCATGCCCTTGGGCTATGATATGCCCTTGATGAATGGCGAGACATCCATCCCTGGTTGCACAACAAAACCCATGCTTCGTCTGGTGAAGCCCGCTCTGCATATGAGCAACCGCGGCTTGCCTGTCTTCACCTCCTACCTAGACCACCCTCTCGGTCAGTGCTGGGCGGCCTACAATGCGGCACTCTTTTACACCGGCAAGCCTCGCGAGGAAGTACCCTTCTGCGGTCTGGTGACACAGCATGTGTATAAGCCTAATGAGTTCTCCGAAGAGCTGGGTATGGACATCACTCCAGAGTTTAAGACCCCCTCTGGTACAGGATTGGGCTTTGACAAGTTACTCGAAGCCCTTGACTGGAAGAAGCTGTTCTAAGCTTTATTTAATAAATAGTCCTAACGCTCGTCGCGTAGGGCGCAGGCAATTTCAAATTCCTGCTGACTTTCCTGCCATTGCTTAGCCAGTGGCGGGAAGTTTTTGTCAAATGCCTCAGCTTCCTCTGCATCTACCTCTAGGGCAGGGGAGAAGTGTGCTGCGCCCGCGTGGTCTGCCAGCGCGTTAGGCACTAGCTCCAAGGCCTGCAAACCCACGTAATATTCACCATCGGGGAGGCATATGCCGTATCGCTTTGCACCGCAAAAGCCGTGTGGCTCGTAATGGTAGGGGTAGCCCATGGTGAGCACAGCTGTGTAGCCCATGTCACGCGCCTTGTCCAGTGCGGCACGGAGAAGCTGGCGTCCCAGACCTATTCTGTGGTAACTGGGGTTGATGAAGAGAGGACCCATGGCGATGATGGGCT
>CAZRZE010000049.1:0-11837 GCA_964604535.1 uncultured Akkermansia sp. | reverse complement strand
ACCTCTCTAGTCGCAGAGCGTTGTGTAGCAGGATGCTTTCAGCCTCTTCTAGAGAGATACCTCTTTTTATCACTGTCTTGTTGGACTGGACTGTTGCCGCAGTGGGTGCGGGCGCAGGCTCCGCGTTGATAGAAAGGGATAGCAGAGGAAATGTGCAGAGGTATGCAAGAACGGTTCTCATAGCGAGAAGTATAGCATGCTCTCCCTAGCAAGCAAGCTGTTTTTTAATACCACTCTGAGTCGTATTCTGGTTTTTCTGCCAGTGTGGCAAGGTGCAGGGTGCAGTCTGGCATTGTTTTCCAGTCCGCAGGGAGATCGTCTTCGCTGTAGAGAGTATGTAGCTTGAAATCGCAGCAGTGATAAGCTTCTATCCTGTGAACTATATCGCAGGCGCGGACGATGGCGTGGCTTTTGCCGCTGTGCGCAGCCACGCGCCTTGCCCATGAGGCTGCTGCTTGCTTTTTATAGCAGAGGCTCATATCGGGCTTGATTTTGTCAGGGCAGTGTATGCCCAGTGCAATGGGTGGGATTGCATCCTCTGTCGAGGGGATGAGGAGTTCGCTTTCCTTGTCCAGTTGGCCTCCCAAGCAAGTAATAGGCTGCTTCTGCGCGGCAGGTGCGAGATGCAGCAAGAGGGGGAGGGCGTTGGTGACAAAGTGACATTCATTCTCCTGCGGTAGCAGGGCAAGCAGGAGGCGGGTGAGGGGGGAATCCTCTAGGTAAATAGAGCCATCGTCCTTCTTCCATGTAGAGAGCAGGGAGAGGAGGGGGGAGAGTATGCTTGCTGCAGGGTTGCTTTCCACATGCTGCGAGGTCTTGTAAAGAGCCCCCCCGTGAGTGCGAACCAGCTGTCCCTGCTTTTCCAAGGCAACGAGGTCGGTGCGTATGGTTTCTTCCGTTACTTGCAGTTCCCTTGCAATGTCGCGTCCACGCAGTTCTCCTCGCTCTGCCAAGAGCCGCAAGAGGTACTGACGTCGTTGACCAGCAAGGTACATGGCAGAAGAAAATAGTGCTTATTGCTTAATCATGTATCTGGCGGACAAAGTTGGTTAACTCTGACTGAACCTTGACGCCATACTTGCGTATATGATCTCTAGCAGAGCTGTACTTAGGCAGTTTCTGCATCAGTGGTCTGATTCTCTGTAGGAGGTTGTTGACGCGCTTGTGAAGAATGTCTTTGTTTTTGTTGCCTCTATTATCCTGTTGATAAAGTATGATGGTAGCGAGCACGTTGGAGATAAATCGCGCAAAGTCTCTCATCTGATCATCTATTAGATTTGTACGGCTACGATCCTCTGAAACCAGACGCTGGAACTCTGTTGAGATTAGCTGCGTCATGTTTGTTGTTGCTTGGAATAAATCGTGCTCCATAGCCTCGCTGACAGGTCTGCGTTGCTCTTTTGGTAGGTAATCAAAAAGAATGAGATCACCTTTTCCTCTATAGATTCTCGCAGGAATGTAGCTGCTATCCTCATCATGCCATCTACCAAGTAGGTGTGGGATATCGAGCACATAGGCGACATTTGCCAAGGCATTGGGGCGTCCTAGGTACTTGTCTCGCACGGTACGGTAGATGGATGCACGGGATTCTGCCATATTGAGAATATCATCCCAGTGGCAGCGGGGGAAGTCATCAGCTTCTTCTATAAAGTGCTGTTCGCAGTAGAGCTTCACACAGGCATTCACATGATCACGCATTCTGTCCATGCTGTGGAAGGCACAGGCATTGGCATCTCCCCATGTCATCTGCCATTCTGGCAAGGAGATATGGTGATCAAAATTATCTATTTCCAGCAAGATGCGCAGCCGCGTGTCAGCAAAAAATTCAATCGAAAGCGTGTTGTTGAGCTCGGCTGGATTTTCCTTGTTGCAGCGGCGATTTGAAAGCGTTATTTCTCCCGCCTGAAAGACTTTAGCTGTACTTGCCAAGAGTAGTATTGGTGCCCAGCTATCCTCTTCATCTATCTGTGGTTTTCTGTTGTAAAACTCCACACGGCAGCCAGCAATGTCTTCACTGCAATCACCTGCTATGAGAAAGTGCAGCGGTTCCTCATCCCTACTATACCAAAGACGCAAATCCACCTGACCACGGACAGTGTTGTCAATGACTCCTTGAATAATATTGTTGCCAAAATTGATAAACATGATGTTGGTGGGTAGAGGGATTGAAAAAATAGGGGAGGACGGCAGGCGGCTTTAGCAGCTAGCTAGCGTGAGGTGCAGGCAGTGAAGCTGCGAGGGCTGCTACGGCATCAGGAGCATTCATGAGCTCTACCACCGCGTCCCAGCGTCCCTGCATCAGTGCCTCACGGGGCTCCGCAGGCATGCTGATGGGTACACGTAGACCTGATTGCTCGTTATACACGCTCATGCTTTCCAGATCAAGTGTCCATTCTGTCATGGGTTGCTCCTTGGTATGGGAAAGCAGACGTTCGAGATCGTCTCGGCTGGCGCAGACGCAGGGCAGTCCTATGCCCGTGCTGTTGCCAAAGAAAATCTCGGCAAAACTCTCCGCAATCACTGCCTGAATGCCAGAACGCTTGATAGCCTGAGGCGCGTGTTCACGTGATGAACCGCAGCCAAAGTTTTCTCCGCCCAGTATGATGCTAGCTCCTGCGTATTCAGGAGCGTCAATGGGATGATGCTTGCTGCTGCCATCTTCGTTAAAGCGCTCATCGGCAAACATGGTGTTTGCCAGCTCATCAAAGGTGATGCACTTCAAAAAACGCGCTGGTATGATGCGATCTGTGTCCATATCCGCACCGGGGACAGGTACAGCGCGACCGACTAGTTTATCTATCTGTAATAAAGCCATAATAATGTTTTCTGAAGAAGGGGGTTAAAGTGAAAAGACCTCGCGTGCGTCAGACACACAGCCTGTGACAGCCGCAGCGGCGGCCATGGCGGGACTCATGAGCAGGGTGCGCCCAGTGGGGCTGCCCTGACGGCCCTTGAAGTTACGGTTACTGGTGCTAGCGCAGATTTCATCACCTTGGAGGCGGTCTGGGTTCATGGCTAGGCACATGGAGCAGCCGGCCAAACGCCATTCAAAGCCCGCGTCGCGGAAAATATCGGCTATGCCTTCCTTCTCGCACTGAATGGCAGTCATTTGAGAACCGGGAACAGCCAAGGCCTTGACCCCTGCGACAACTTTTTTGCCCTTGATGAGGCGTGCCACCTCGCGGAAGTCGCTGATGCGACCATTGGTGCAAGAACCGATGAAAACCACATTGATGGGCAGACCCTTGATAGGCGTACCAGAAGAGAGCTTCATGTAATCAAAAGCGGTTGCATAGGCCTTTTTTGCTTCGTCACTCTTGGCATCTTCTAGGCTGGGGACGCACTCGCTGATGCCTATGCCCATGTCGGGGGAGATACCCCATGTGACAGTGGGTTCTATGCTCGCGGCATCAATGACCACGATATCGTCGTAGACCGCATCGCTATCGGAGGCAAAGCTGCTCCAGCGTGCGACGGCCTCGTCCCACTCCTGCCCACGTGGGGCAAAGAGGCGACCCTTCAGGTACTCAAAAGTTTTTTCATCAGGATTGATGTAGCCACAGCGCGCTGCACCCTCAATAGCGAGGTTGCACAGGGTCAGGCGACCATCCATTTCCATGTTTTCAATGGCAGAGCCAGCAAACTCATAAGCATAGCCCAAGCCTCCATCAGCTCCGAGAATGCGGATGATGTGCAGGGCAACATCCTTTGCTCCCACACCTGCTCCTAGCTCTCCCTCAACGCGGATTTGGCGTACCTTGAGAGGCAGCATGGCAAGGCTTTGGGTGGCAAGCACATCGCGCACCTGAGTCGTGCCTATGCCCATAGCTATAGAGCCCATAGCCCCGTGTGTTGCTGTGTGAGAATCACCGCAAACGATGGTCATACCTGGTTGCGTGATGCCTAGCTCTGGCCCCACCATGTGGATGATACCTTGGCGGGAGCTGCTGAGGTCAAAGAAGCGAATCTTGTTGAGCTCGCAATTCTTTCTCAGCTCATTGAGCATGGCTTGAGCGCGAGAATCATCAAAGGGCTCCTGCTGATTGTCGGTTGGGATGATATGATCCACCGTTGCAAATGTCCTTTCAGGATGAAGCACAGGAAGCTTGAGATCGCGGAGCATGCCAAATGCCTGTGGTGAAGTCACCTCATGCATGAGGTGAGTGGCAATAAAGAGCTGCGTACGCCCATCTGGCAGTATACCTACCGTATGTGCGTCCCAAACTTTCTGATAAAGGGTTTTTCCCATGATAATAATATAAGGTGATAAAATCGGGCAAGATAATATCATATCTGTATTGGAATGTCAACCTTGACAGAGGGGAGAGGCTTTGATATTATGACAGTCCTATGTCACAGCAGACAGCTATCAGCCCCACACGTGCTCAGGATTTTCCTGAGTGGTATCAGCAAGTTATCAAAGCAGCAGACCTAGCCGAGAACTCCGAAGTTCGCGGCTGCATGGTCATCAAGCCGTGGGGCTACGCCATCTGGGAACTCATCCAGCAGCAGCTGGACTCAGACTTCAAGCGCACTGGGCACACCAACGCCTACTTCCCCCTGCTCATCCCCGTTTCTTACCTCGAAAAAGAAGCAGAGCACGCAGAAGGCTTTGCCACAGAATGCGCCGTTGTGACCCACCACCGCCTCGAAGCCGTCAAAGACCCCGAGACAGGCAAGACCAAAATGGTGCCCTCTGGAGAACTGACAGACAAGTACGTCATACGCCCCACCTCCGAGACAGTCATAGGCGCAGCCTTTGCGCGCTGGACAGAATCCTACCGTGACCTCCCCCTGAAAGTGAATCAGTGGTGCAACGTCATGCGCTGGGAAATGCGCCCCCGCATCTTCCTGCGCACAGCAGAATTCCTCTGGCAGGAAGGGCACACCGCCCATGAAACAGAGGAAGAAGCCATAGAGGAAACCCACCTCATGCACCAAGTCTACGAAGACTTCCAACGTGACGTGCTCGCCATCCCCTCCATACCTGGTGAAAAAACCGCGCATGAACGCTTCCCCGGGGCGCTGCAAACCTTCACCGTCGAAGCTATGGTGCAAGACAGAAAAGCCATTCAGGCAGGGACATCCCACTTCCTCGGGCAAAACTTTGCCAAGGCGCAGAACATCTCCTTTGCTGGACGCAATAATGAGCGTCAGCACGCATGGACCACCTCATGGGGCGTGTCCACACGCATGATAGGCACACTCATCATGGCGCACTCTGACGATGACGGACTCGTCTGTCCTCCGCGTGTCGCGCCAAAGCAGATTGTCATCGTCCCCGTCACACCAAAGGCCGACACGCGTGATGCCATATTGGCACATTGTGATGCCCTTGCTGCCAAGCTCAGCGCACAGAGCTACGCAGGACTGCCCATACGCGTCCAAGTAGACACCCGCGATATTGGTGGTGGTACCAAGAAGTGGGAATGGGTGAAAAAGGGCGTCCCCCTCCGCGTAGAAGTAGGTCCCCGCGACATGGAAAAAGGCAGCGTCTGCGTCTCCCGCCGTGACCTTGGAGTCAGCGACAAGAGTTTTGTAAACGAAGCCGACTTCGTTGCCAATATCACCAGCCTGTTGGAGGAGATACAGAACAGCCTCTTGGAAAAGCAAGTCAACTTCCGCGACAGCCACATCCGCAACTGCGAAAGCATGGCAGAGCTCGAAGCCAACTTTGCAGATAGCACTGATGCCGACTGGTTGCTTACCCCATGGGACGGTAACTCCGAGGAAGAAGAAAAGCTCGCCAAGAGTCTGCGTATCTCCATACGCTGCATCCCCAAGGGCGAAATGGGCGAAGCCTCCGAAGAGCTCCCCTGCATCCTCACCGGCCGTCCCACCCGCCGCCGCGTCCTCTGGGCAAGAAGCTACTAAAAAGAGCTATAGCAATTTAAAAAAACACTCAGAGCGCGTCCTGCTACATGCTAGGACGCGCTCTTTGATTTTATACTCAATTATAGGGATTGACGCGTCGCTGCTGCTGTGGCAAGAATCACCTTTGCATCTCGCTTTACGTGCTACTGCAAACTTGACCTAGCTCCACCCTTGTTCTATACTGTTCTCCTATGAGAAGTACATATACTTTGACGATGGGCGCACTTTGCGCTTTCCCTGCCCTAGTGCAGCCAGCTTCTTCGCAGCAGGTTGATAGCGTTGAAGAGGTGAATAAAATGCTTTCAGAGCTTGTGACGCTTCTAGACATGTACTGCAATGTTATTCTAGCTGTAGATACGGGAGAATTGACAGCTGCAGAAGCCGTTAATGAAATCAATTTCTTGACAGAGAAGACGATTTCAATTGAAAATGCTGCTAAGAAGATACACGATTCCTTATCCCCAGAGGAGAAAGAAAGAAGCCTTAGAGAATTTGGTGAGATACTTGCATCTTTTGTGAAACTTGAACCTAAATTGTCAGATGCAGAGGCTAAACTACTGGAGAACAACTATTATAATAGTCCAGAATTGAAAGCGGCTTGTGAGAAATACTTAAAGAGACCTAGTCTGCGCTAAGCTGCCCGCTTGAAGTAATGTATACAAAAAGAGATGCCCTTACTTGAAGAGCATCTCTTTTTGTTGTGTAAAAATAAAGCTTTATCGTACCAGCAGTTCTGCTATCTGGACGGCGTTGAGAGCCGCGCCTTTGCGTACTTGGTCACCAACAACCCAGAGGTTGAGGGCGTTGCTGATGGCTTGATCCTTGCGGATGCGACCCACATAGCAAGTATCACCGTTGGTGGAATCCAATGGTGTTGGCCATACTCCTTGCTCTGGATCATCCATGAGCTCTACACCCGCGCAGCCTTCAAAGGCAGCGCGTGCGGATTCTACATCAATGGGACGCTCAAACTGAGCAATGCAGGAAATGGAGTGGCTGCGGTACACAGGAACGCGTACGCAGGTGCAGCTGACACTCAGATCACTGATGCCTGTGATTTTGCGACCCTCAAAGAGCATTTTCTCTTCTTCTTTCGTGTAACCGCTTTCTGCAAACTTGTCTATCTGAGGGATGAGGTTGAAGGCAATTTGCTTTGGGTAGGTACTGCATGTGACGGGATGACCGTCAACAATGGCGCGTACTTGGTTTTCGAGCTCTGTGATACCCTGCTGTCCGCTGCCTGAGACAGCTTGGTAGCTGCTGGCAAGAATCATCTTCAGCCCAAATTGCTTGTGCAGGGGATACAAGGCCATCAAGGTAATGATGGTGGTGCAATTGGGGTTGGCGATGATGTTGCGAGGGTGGTTGAGGGCGGCTTCTCCATTGATTTCTGGAACAACGAGGGGGACATCCTCGTCCTGACGGAAGGCGGAGGAGTTGTCTACAACAACACAACCAGCTGCGGCTGCGGCTGGGGCATACTCCAAGGAGATGCTGCCACCAGCAGAGAAAAGGGCAATGTCCACATCAGCAAAGGAATCTTTGGTGAGCTCTTCTACGGTAATCATTTCTCCGCGAAAGCATACCTGTTTACCAGCTGAACGTTTTGATGCCAATAATTTAAGTGATGCCAGAGGAAACTGACGGCTTTCTAGGCAGGAAAGAATCTCGACTCCCACTGCACCAGTGGCGCCAACGATAGCTATTCTTGGATTGTTCATGTCTGATATATTTTTGATGATGTTGATACGCGCGGCTCTAAGATTAAGTGCCACGCACGCGCATGAGTATAGTTTCTTTTTTTAATAATGCAAGTGTTTTTAAATCTCTTTTTTTAAGACGGCCTTTTTTCTTGATTAAATTAGTGCGGCATGATAAATAAAAGTCCTATGATTAATATATCTACTTATACCATGTGCGCACTCTGTGCCGTGCCCGCCCTTGTTCAAACAGCTTCTGCGGAAGAAAGTCCCAATTTGGATAAGTTTGGTGATCTCTTGAAAGCCGGTATTGAATTATCTGGCGAATTTATAGAAGTTGCTAAGGGTCTCGAAGAAAAGACTGTAAGCGCGACTGATGGCGCAAAGGCAATTGACGTTTTGGCTGTAAAAGCTGCTGGGATTACATCAGAAATGAAAGAACTGGTCGCCTCCATGAGCCAAGAAGAGCTGCAGCAGGTAGGTGTTGTGATGCAAGATGCTGAACTGGTGGAAGTGTTGAATCAAATAGGTCAAATCGTAGTCGAAGCCAAGCAAAAGCTCGAAGCGAGCAATCACTATGATAGCCCAGAGCTGAAGGCTGCTTGTGAAAAATACTTTGCTGCCTCACAGTAGGGAGGTTCTCGCAATTCGTTTTCTGCTAAAGTGAGCGTGGAAAATGCTTAACAAAGGATTTCGTGGGTTATTTTCGTATCTTTTTGCACCTTCGCTTATTACATATGATAATATGCTCTTGCGCGAAGTCGCAAAAATCTTACGAAAATCCCTCCACGACCTCTCTTTGCGAATTACAAGAACATCCCAGTAGAGGAGACCTACACGATTTTGAGGGGGGGGTATTCCTATTTTTTGCTTGCGGTGATCTCAGTGTTCTGCTAGTATGAGCATTAGACATCACCATTTTTATCATGAATGCTTATATGAAAACTCCCCTCTTGTTGGCTGCATCGCTTTTGGCGGGTGCACTGTGCGTTCCTTGTTCTGCTCAGAATGATGAGACAACCACGCAACCGCCCAAGGCTGCGCTGCCAACGCGCGTGAATGATGCCTTCTACAATCACACATCACCTCTCGCCCTGTCTGTGGTGGCGCGATATGATAGGGGAGAGCTGGGCTTGGTGCGTCACAAGATGCAGCATGTCTGCTATAACCCCAAACGCGCACTTGCCTATGTCGCTCTAGATGCGAGAGGGATGCTGGATGTATTGCATCTGGCAGAATTTGATGAGGGGACAATTGAAGATCTAGTCTCAGAGAAAAAAGACATACGCGGTCTGGTAGACACCTACCTAGACAAGGCGGTGGAGGAGGAAAAGGAGCTGCCCTTTGCCTTTGGCCGTATTACGGATATGGAAGTGTGCATGGACGGTACAGAGTCCCTCTACTTCCTCATTGCGGCAGAGAAGGACTCCGACACGGGACGACTCGCTGTCTTTTTGCACAACGAAGAGGGCGATATGGTGTTGAAGCATTTTATCACCATAGATCCGCAGCCCAAGGCATTGACCTTGAAATCGAAAGATGTCATTCTCGTCGCGCATGAAGGCAAAAAGCTACGCAGCAATGGCGGTGATGTCATTGATCCCAAGGCTGCGGTGAGCATGGTTAGCCTACCAGACAAGGTCGTGAAACGCTTCACCTTTGAAAAATTTGACGAGACCGAGACTTCCACCCAACTGCGTGCCGATTTGGTGGAAAAGGGTGTTGTTCTACCCAAGGGCGGTCAGGTATCTGATGTGATAGAACCAGAAGATATCGCGCTAATGAATGAAGAATATGCCGTGGTGACATTGCAAGAAGCCAACGCGCTGCTCTTTGTGAAGTTGAGCTGCCCGCCCGATAGTTTCATCTTCCCCCTAGGTGTTAGGGAGTACAGTTCTCTGGCCTCCCCTTCAGGGGATTTCAATGCTCTGGACATCAATACAGGAGATGTGAAGTACCTGCCCGATGCCTTCCCCAGCCTCGCTTCCCTTCACATGCCCGATGGGATAAAGGTACATCAATGCGATGGAGAAACATACTTTGTCGTCGTTAATGAGGGCGCGAAGCCTTCCCCACTGCGTTCTTATGAGGCAGTGGCTCTCTGTCCTCAAAGTGATGAGAGTTCCCCAGGTGGAGCTATAGGTCCTTCGGGATTCAGCGATGTTAATGCAAAACCTGTTCTTCTTGCCAATGTGGAAAGATTGGACGGTCTGGAGGATGATCAAGATTATCTCCTAGGTTCTCGCTCCTTTAGTATTTACAAACTCGTTCACAAGAACGACAAGATGTCAGATGACTCCGAATTGCAGCTGGTCTATAATAGCGGTATTGAGATGGAGGCAAAGATGGCAGAGCAGTTTGAGGACTATTACCACCTTACTGAGATGGAGCTGGGCTTGGATGATAGATCCAATAGCCATGGATTAGAACCAGAGAATATCGTGCTTGGTCAGGTAGGGGAGAGGATGTATGCCTTTATCTCCATCAAGGCAGCAGGTGGGGTTATGGTCTATGATGTCAGCTGCCCCACGTGCAGTCACTTTGTTAATTATATCAACACTCGCGATTTCAGTCAGGTGAGGGAGGAGCAGGATGATATGCTTAACGATGCTGTGATTACTGGCGGTGATATCAAGCCCAAGGCAATGGTTTTTGTTAATGCGCTGCAAAGCAAGACAGGTTACCCCATGTTGCTTGTCGCGCATGAGATGTCAGGCACCATGATAGCCATAGCACTCAAAGATCAAAGTGCTCTCTTTCCATACTCCTCGCATTGTAATTGCGAAGAGTGATGTTTGGAAAGATTCTAATATTTCTTTGTCATACTTTCTAATTTTTCTCGCCATTGCATCCGTTTGCTTGTAAAATATTACAAACATTTAACAAATGAGTAATGGTGCTAACAAGCCCAGAACAAGAATATAGAAAAACAACAAGTATGACTACAACAGAGCTTCCCAAGCGTAGCGGTATCGTAGATGAGGTCACCTTGATTGGGCATCCCGTCCAAGTAGGTGAACAAGCCCCAGAATTCAAAGCAACAGATGAAGCAGGTCGCGATGTGAGCCTTTCCTCACTGCGTGGTCGCACAATCGTCTTGAGTATCTTCCCCTCTATCAACACAGCTGTATGCCAGCTGCAGACAAAGAGCTTTAACAAGCGCGCTTCAGAGTTAGGGGAGTCCATCCTCATCGTATCTGTAGCACATGATGAAGAAGCAGACTTTACAAAGTTCTGCGCAACTAATGGCATAGAAAACCTGCTCAACCTCTCTGATATTGCCTACGGCGAGTTCGGTGACAAGTACGGTTTTGGCATGGAGGGATCAGATTGGCTTGCACGTGGTGTCGTTGTCATCGACCCCGAAGGCAAGATCACACATGTGGAGTACGTCAAAGCTCTGGCAGAAGAGCCCGACTATGAAGCAGCACTGGCCGCCGCCAAGGCAACAGTGGGTGAAGATCAATTTGTCCAGTTGCCCTTGCCCTACGCTCATGATGCCTTAGAGCCCATCATGTCCAAGGAGACAATTGGCTACCACTACGGAAAACACCTTGCTGCCTACGTGGCCAACCTCAATCGCCTCACCAAGGGAACAGAGTGGGAGGGCAAGAGCCTCATCGAAATCGTTAAAGGCAGCGAAGGCCCAATCTTCAACAATGCGGGGCAGGTCTATAACCATCGTATCTTCTTTAATACATTCTCAGCTCCCGATGTCGCGCAGAAAGCACCCACGGGTGATCTCGCTGCTCTCATTGATGCAGAGTGGGGCAGCTTTGAAAAGTTCCAAGAGGCATTTGAAGCCGCAGGCATGGCTGTCTTTGGCTCTGGTTGGGTGTGGCTCAGCGTCGGCGAAGATGGCAAGTTGCTCATCTCCACAAGCGCGAATGGTGATTCTCCTCTGACAAAGAATAATACCCCCATCCTCGGGATTGACGTATGGGAGCACTCCTACTACCTCGACTACTTCAACATGCGCGCGGAGTACTTGAAGAAGCAGTGGAGCATCATCGACTGGAAGAAGGTGGAGCTGTCGCACTGCCGCGCCAAATAAAAAACAGATCAAAATGCTCACGCGCGTGCGCGCGTATAGTAATATGAGGAGAGGTCACCTGCTTGACCTCTCCCTTTTTTTTGTAAAATAATAAAAAAAAATTAAAAATCACAGAAAAGGCTTGCCATCTACTAAAAAAAAGCTAAAATAGCAGCCCCTTGCTGTGCAAAATAGCATAGCTAATCAAGATTTTATCGGGTAGCCACCGG
>CAZRZE010000048.1:0-11995 GCA_964604535.1 uncultured Akkermansia sp. | reverse complement strand
CAGGTGGCGCGATTCGCAACGAAGGCACAATGGGCGCGATCACAGGACATTTCATCGCGAACTCTGCTAACAGTAAAGGTGGCGCGATTCTCAACGACGTCACGATGGGAACACTCACTGGAGACTTCATCGCAAACTCTGCCTACGATTCTGGTGGTGCGATTCACAACACTGGCACTATTCGCGCTATCACGGGGGATTTCATCGCAAACTCTGCGCGTAGAGGTGGCGCGATTCTCAACGCGGGATCTATAGGCTTCCTTGCAAAGGATAGCAGCATACAATTCACAGGAAACTTCTTCAGCGAAGATGGTGGAGTGACGAAAACTTACGAGGCTATTTATAATGGTCCTACTTCAGGCTTTGGTAGAACGGCTAGCAATAATGTCGCATCTCTCCACTTTAATGCCTACGGTGAGCATAGCATCACCGTGAATGATAGAATTAATGGTAAGGATTACAATAAGGATAATCAGATCATCCATATCAATAATGGTATAGATGGAGCTGGCGATGATATATCAGCTGACGGATTGGCCTACGGCACAGTAATATTCAACGACAACATCCTCAATCAGAGCATCACTGTCCATGCTGGCGAGCTTCGTCTAGGCAAGTTAGCTGGCAGTGGCAAAGAGGACGAAGAGGGCTACATCCCAGCAAGAGAAGCCGCACTACACGACAGCAGCCTCACCATCAAGGCGGGCGCACTGGTCAGTGTGCAAGGGCAGCTTGTTTTAGATGAAGCGTCCTCCATCTCCACCAGCACAGAGAGCGCATCAGGCAAAAGCACCATCAGAGGATTAGCTTCTGATAGCAGCATCAGTGGAGGCCGCATCACTCTAGCTGATAACGGCAACTTGAGCATAGAGAACATCGCGCTCGAAAATATTGATATCCGATCCGAAGCAAATACTAGATTATCATTAAAATCTGTCACCATGGGAGAGAATAGCACATTGCATGCTACGCATCTAACCCTCAGCTTCGATAGCGATAATGTAGCCGCAAGCAGCACCATGAGCCTCACAGGTGTGGCTACTCCGCTCAACTACACGCTCTCTGGTATTGATATGGGTATGGGTGCATCAGTCTCAGGCACGCTCACTCTCAATGTGAATATGAAAGACAGCGACTTTGATGCCTTTAATACCGCCTATGAAAATGGGGAGAGCGTCGTCTTTACTATAGCGGGGCTAGAAGGAGCAGAATTACCTAATGGACTAGCCTACGCCTCTGTCAATGGGCAGAGATACTATGCAGAAGCAATAGGAGACACAGCTGGGGCTATACAATTTAGCATCATCCCAGAGCCAAGCACCGCTACACTCAGCCTGCTTGCGCTAGCTGGTCTGCTAGCACGCCGCCGTCGCAAGGCCGTGGCTGCATGATAGATTACAAAAGATATAAAATTGAGCAGGGGGACTTTTAGCTCCCCTGCTCTCTCTTTTAGCATAATCAGCACTAAGCGTACGCTTTCGCACAAGGAGGGGATTAGTCTACGCTGTCAATGACTTGAGCTTTTCCCTAGCAGCTGCCGCACCTAGCAAGTCCAAGAAATCTCAGAAAGATACACCCATCTCCATCAACCTAACTCCATGCAAGCATAAAAAGCATTCTTGCCTTTCTGTTAGTATTTGCTATCATGTCTCAATCCATGAGCACCTCACCCCTGACTATAGACATCAGCTACCTACATAAGGTCAACTACGCTATACAGCATAATGGCATTCCGTTTATCCATAATGCCTTGCTGCATCATGAGGGAGAGAAGGATTACACGCAAGTCCTCATCAGACTTTCCCTGCATGAGGAACTCTGCGCCGACTGCGAGCTGCGCTTGGAGCGCGTGAGCGCGGGGAGCTACGTGGCACTACCCGATTTACAGCTGCGGCTCTCCGCCAACTACCTTTCCCAGCTGACGGAAAGCGTGAACACGGAAATGCGCCTCAGCATACATGCGGGCGAGGAGCTCCTATCAGAATGGGTCTACCCCGTGGAGATTCTGCCCTTTGACCAATGGGCTGGGGTGGGGCAGCATCCCGAGATGCTCGCTGCCTTCTGCACACCCAATCACCCCGCCATCAACCGCATTTTGCGCCGCGCCGCGAGCATACTAGAGGAATGGACAGGCGACGCCTCCTTTGATGCCTACCAATCGCATTCCTCTGACCGCGTGCGCAAGCAAATGGCTGCGATATTTCAGGCTTTGGGCGAAGAAGAAATCATCTACTGCACCTCACCTGCTAGCTATGAAAAAACAGGTCAGCGCATACGCCTAGCGGATAACTGCCTTTCCCAAAAACTAGGCAACTGCCTCGACATGTCCCTGCTCTTTGCCTCCTGTCTGGAGGCGGTGGGCATCAACTCCCTCTTGGTCATCACCCACGGTCACGCCTTTGCTGGTGCTTGGCTGGTGGATGAGATGTTCAACGACTGCGTGAATGACGATGTCAGCGCGCTGACAAAACGCCTCGCTGCGGGCATCAATGACATTGCCGTGGCAGAGTGTACCCTACTCAACGCAAGCAAGACCGCCCCCTTTGATGCAGCATGCCGCGTGGCAGAAGATGCCCTACTGCGGGATGAAGACTTTGTTTGCTCCTTGGATATGAAGCGCTGCCGCCTCTCTGCCATCAAGCCCCTACCACAGCGAGTGCTGGGTGATGAGGGAGCAATCACTCTGGAGGAAGCCCCCCAATCCCCCCTCATCCAAGCATCCCCCTACAGCATCAATCCCCATGCAGAGCTAATCACACTGGAAGCAGGGCTTGCCACCAAGCAGAAGGTGTGGGAAAGAAAGCTGCTCGACCTCAGCCTGCGCAACAACCTACTCAACGCCCGCATCAGCCGTAGCACCGTGCAGCTCATGGCAAATAACCTCAATGTCTGGGAGGACAAGCTAGCAGAGGGCGAGAGCTTTGTCATCCTGCCCAAGCCGCAGGAGTGGACCACAAAACAAGCCGAGAGAGAAAGCACGCGCGACCTCTTTTCCATGATGGCGCAGACAGACCCCGTAATGGCTCTCTTGGATGAGCAACTGCGCCAAAACCGCCTGCACAGCTACCTCAGCGACGTGGAGCTGGACAAGTGCCTCACCTACCTCTACCGTCAGGCGCGACTTTCCCTAGAAGAAAATGGCGCAAACACGCTCTATCTCTCCTTGGGCATGCTGCGCTGGTATGAAACAGATCGCAGTGAGCGCGCACGCTTTGCACCCCTGCTGCTCATGCCTGTAGAAATCACGCGCAAGTCCTCGCGACGTGGCTACACCATACGCGCTCTTGATGAGCAGACCATGGTCAACATCACCCTGTTGGAGATGCTCAAGCAGGACTTCGGCATCAATATTTCCTCCCTAGCAGAGCTTCCTCGCGATGTCAGCGGGGTGGATGTAGAGTTGATTTTCAACTCCCTCCGTGCTGCCATCATGGGACAACCGCGCTGGGATGTGGAGGAAAAGGCCTTGCTGGGGATTTTCTCTTTCAGCAAGTTCATCATGTGGAATGACATCCACCAGCACGCGGAGCAGCTGACGCAAAACCCCATTGTGGAGGGACTCACCACTGCCAGTTACAAGGGCGCAGAGCTACCCCAGCAATGGGATCAGCACATTCCTCTCCCTATTAGTGCTGACAGCTGCCAGCGCGAGGCCATAGCCCTTGCCTCGGCGGGGCATAGCTTTGTCCTGCATGGTCCACCAGGTTCTGGTAAATCTCAGACCATTACCAACATGATAGCCCACGCTCTCTATCAGGGCAAGAGGGTGCTCTTTGTTGCAGAAAAGATGGCCGCGCTCACCGTGGTGCAAAGTCGCTTGGAAAAAATAGGGCTAGCCCCCTTCTGCCTTGAGCTGCATTCCAATAAATCGACAAAATCAGCCGTCCTCACGCAGTTGCAGGAGGCCATAGATTTCAAGTTTTCTGCCTGCCCGCACCAGTTTCAACGAGAGAGTGAACGCCTCAAGGCACTGCGGGAGAAGCTGGCTCTGCCCATAGACTGCCTGCACCACCGCTACCCCCTTGGCTTATCGCTCTATGATGCCCTTTCTCAGTGGCAGGAGGAGGAAGAGCCCTATATTCTCTCTGGCGACATTGCCTGTCAGCTCTGCGAAGAGGACTGGGATAGCGTGCAACAGCAACTCCGAGAATTGCAGCAAAGCGCCATGCTCTGCGGAACAATAGCATCACACCCCCTCAAAGCCATAGGTCTTTCGCAGTTCAGCCCCATGCGGCAGAGCGAAGTGCAAGAGATGCTCACCCAGCTCTGCGAAGTGGGGCAGAACTTGGAGCGCGATTTAGCGGCTCTTTCCAGCATACTACCTACCGTGGAGGCAGAAAAACTAGGCTTTACCCAGCTGAATCAACTCTGCCAACTGGCAGAAAAACTGCTTGCGGCCAAGGAGGAGCTGCCCCCGCTTTCCCTGCTGCGCGTGGAGTCTCTGCCGGAGCTCTCAGAGCAATTTGACACACTCCTCCCCCATGGACAGAAGCGTGATAGCATGAAAAAAGACCTGCTCAACACCTGCAAGGTAAGCATACTCACGCTAGCAGCCGAGGAACACAAGCTACGCTGGCAAAGCAACAATCAGAAGTGGTTTTTACCGCGCTTCTTTGCCCTGCGCAAGCAGAGGAAGGAGTTGGGCACACACATGCGCATGGGTGGCATAGATGCTAGTGCAGTACCCTCCTTGCTCGATGATCTCATTGCCTACCAAGAAAAGAAGACCATAGTAGAAGGCTATATCCCCTACTTCTCCCACGCGCTGGGTTCTGCGCTCGGCAGTCTGCCCGAGTCCTGCTGGTCAGATATAGAAAAAGCCCTCCAACAAGCTAAGGAACTTTCAGCACTCCTCCTGCCTCTCTGCCCCTCCATTGCCGATGTGGCTACGCATCGCCACACGCTAGCAGAGCAACTAAGCGAGGGCGTAGATGCCTTCTTGACCTTGCATGAAAAGGCTCTGACCCAAGTACTCAGCGAGTGGCAGCAGTACCAGCAGCTAGAAACAAAGCTAAGCGAACTGGCACAGATGCGCAGCGGACTACGCGACACAGGCAGCGTGCGTGATTGGATCAACCAGTATGGACAGATGCTCTCCGCCCTCCCTCAACTGCGTGACTGGGCACTGTGGAATAACAGCCGCGCCCAAGTTGAGCATCTCGTACTCCTCGACTATGTGGAGCATCTAACGCAGGAAGAAAAACCGCTAGAGCAAATCAGCCCGCGCTTTCACAATGCCCTACTGCGCAATCTCATCGACAACTGCATTGAGAAAGAAAGTAGTCTCGCGCAGTTCCGTGGTCAACTCTTTGAAGAGGTCATCCAGCAGTTCCGCAGCCTCTGCAAGCATCATGAGGAGCTGACACGCGCGGCCATTGTCAATTCTCTCGCTGCCCAACTACCCGATGCGCAGGCGCGCAGCTCCCAGCACTCCGAGTTGGGCATCGTCCTACGCGCCATCAAGAGCCGCGGTCGCGGGTTAAGCATTCGCCAGCTCTTTGACCAAATACCCGACCTCCTCCCACGCCTCAAGCCCTGCATGCTCATGAGCCCCCTCTCCGTGGCGCAATTCATTGCCCTAGGGGAGCAGGCCTATGACCTCATCATTTTTGACGAAGCCTCCCAGATGCCCACCAGCGAAGCCGTGGGAGCTATAGCGAGGGGCAAAAATGTCGTCATCGTCGGTGACCCGAAGCAGATGCCACCCACTAGCTTCTTCTCCACCAACACAGTGGATGAGGATAATATATGCCTAGAAGACCTAGAAAGCATACTGGATGACTGCCTCGCCCTCGCCATGCCCTCACGCTACCTGCGCTGGCATTACCGCAGCAAGCATGAAAGCCTCATTGCCTTCAGCAATAACCAGTACTACGATAACAAGTTGCTCACCTACCCCTCCCCCGACAACCTCAGTCAAAAGGTTACTTGGCAGCATGTGGACGGCTATTACGACAAGGGCAAAAGCCGCCAGAATCCCGCAGAGGCCGACGCCATCGTGGCGGAGGTCATGCGTCGCCTGAAAGACCCACAACTTCGCCACCGTAGCATAGGCATCGTCACCTTCAGTCAGGTGCAACAAACCCTTATAGAAGACAAGCTACAGGAACTACTCTGCTTGCCAGAAAATAGAGAACTGGAACAAATTGCCTATGAGTCGGAAGAAAACCTCTTTGTCAAAAATCTGGAAAACGTGCAGGGGGATGAGCGCGATGTCATCCTCTTCTCCGTAACCTATGGACCGGACAAGCAAGGCAAAATCAGCCTCAACTTTGGTCCTTTGAACCGAGAGGGCGGGCAACGTCGATTGAATGTAGCCGTTTCTCGCGCACGCTACGAGATGATTATATTCTCCACCCTACGACCAGAGCACATCGACCTCGCGCGTAGCTCCGCAGAAGGCGTTGCTGGGTTGAAACGCTTCCTCGAATTTGCTCAGAAAGGCAGCAGCATCCTTGCCCTGTCTCGCGAAGAGGCGGCAAGAGAAGAGCACAAGCTCATTGAACATATCGCAGAGCAACTGCGCCTCTTGGGAGGCTATGAGGTGGACACACAGGTGGGATGCTCCGGCTACCGCATTGACCTAGCCATACACCATCCAGACAAGGAAGGTCAGTACCTCGCTGCCATACTCTGCGATGGAAAGCAGTACGCCAACTGTGAAAGCATCAACGACAGGGAAATCACACAGCCCTCCGTACTCCGTGCTCTGGGTTGGGACATACTGCGCTTCTGGGTGCTGGACTGGATGTACCAGCCAGAGCGAAGCCTGCAACTACTCATCAAGCAGCTGGAAGAACTGCGGCAAAAGAGCGAGGAGGAAGTAATACCGCCAGAGCCTCCACCTATCGCTGCGGCTGCACCCATGATAGCCCCCCTGCTCATACCAGAGGAAGAAGCCAAGCAATCCGCCTACGAGGTGGCTTACCAAAGCACGACACTGGAAGCCCTTACCTTGGAGCAAGAGGGAGACGACCTCACACACCCACAGCATAGGCTACTGCTAGCGCGTCAGCTTTCACAGATAATAGACAGCGAAGCCCCCATTCATGAGGAATACCTAGTACGGCTCATACTCAAACACTGGGGAGTATCTCGCATGACAAAAAAGGTCAAAGACTACATCCTGCAACTAGCATCTGATATACAGGCAAGCGTTAGTACGCAGAGTGATGGTAGCCGTATCATCTGGAAAAATGCGCAGCAAGCGGTGGACTACCGACAGTATCGCATCGCACCTCATGGGAACATTGAGTATGTGCCCTTGGAGGAGCTGGCTATCTTGGCGCGCAGTCTAGTGGAGCAGCAGATATCGCTGCCGCGCAAGGAATTGCAGAGGGAGATGAGTTTCAAACTGGGCTATAATAAGCTAGGGAAAACCATACTGAGCCAAACCGACGCTGCAATCACGAGGAGCGTGGAGCTGGGGCTGCTTGTGCAGGATGGAGATAGGATGAGGCTAACGGAGTAGAGATTAGCAAGTCTTATCGCGAAAAGTATCTCCCCCACGCTACTATTGCCTTGACGCAGTCGGGTTGAATTTATATGATAAATGCACATGTTTTATCGCTACCTCCTCGGTCTCTTCGTCTCTCTACTTCTTGTCTCCTGTGGCAGCTTTGGCCCCAGTAAGGGCTTGGTTATTGTCGATATTGGCCACATTGAGGCCGCCCAAGGCGCGAAGACCCCTACGCCCATTGATGGAAAAACTATCACAGAGCTTCGATTCTGGTATGAATACGCCATCTATGTCAAGGAGGAGATAGAAAGTGCCGGCTACGAATGCATGCTCATCAATCGTGGTAATGCCCCAAAAGATCCAGAGCTGCGCAAGTTTGCCCAACGTGCAGGTATCTTTCACCAACAACAGGCGCAATCCGAAGCCCAACGCTACCCCTCTCGCTATTTCCCCGACCGCGTCTCCCGCGGTATCATCAGCGCGGACTATGCTGTCTTTAGCAAGGCAAAGTGCATTCTCTTCCTCCACCATAATAGCACAGGCCGCGGATGGAGCAAAAGAGAGGTTCCCGGTCTGCTGATTTACAATAAGCGCAATGGCTACCAATTAGCTGAATCTATCGGCCGTACGATGGAGGAGGAGCTGATTGAGGATGGCGACTTCCCTCATAAGGGTAACAAAATCAGTCTTCAAACCCGCTCCATTGATGCCAGCGCAGGTGCTGGCTGGATGAATGTCTGTGACGATGCAGGTATTCCCGCTGTCATCCTAGAGGTTGCTTACCTCAATAATTTTAAGCATGCGCAGTACCTCGCTGACAGGGGTAATGCCATCGACTACGCAGAGGCAGTTGGTGATGGGGTTGTTGATTACCTGAAGCGCCCCGATAAAAAAGCCCCTGTCAAGCGCAGAAGACCTTATGTTGGTGATAAGGGTTCTTTTGGCTATGCGCGTGAGTCACGCAATGTAAGCATACCCAACGCAAAGCGCTATTGGAATTAATCCATCCGCACCCATCACATGTCTCCTATACGACCCAGATCCTCTTTTTCTCTCAAAAACATGATGCGCGACTTTCTCACGCTTCATGACCAAGGGTCTTTTTCGGATTTCTTTTGCGTAGGCAGTACCTACACCACGCCGCATCTCTGTAGTATTGAGGCGCGTTGGCAATTTCCTTGGCGCAGTCTGCTGCTCATCATGGGGATGACGCTTTTTTCTCTCTTTTTCATGCTGATGGAGCACTTTGCCCGTATTAATATCTTTAATGAGCGTCTTTTTGCGAGCTCGCTTTTCATCCAGAGTCTCATCATCCCCGTTGGTCTCGTTAGTCTGCTTTCAGAGTTCAACCTCTGGCGCAATATCACCTTTTTTCGGGTTCTGAGTATGGTGGGTATGGGGGGTATGCTCTCCATTGTCTTTACCGTGCTGCTGACCAACTTTCAGCTGACGAATATTCCCTTCATGGCGGGGCTGATAGAAGAGCCAGCAAAGATTGCTGCTGCTCTTCTTCTAGCAGGTTCAGTCGGTAGGAAGAATGCCTCGGTGCTGCATGGTCTGCTCTACGGGGGGGCTGTGGGTGCGGGTTTCACTATTTTTGAAAGCACGGGCTACGCCTTTGAAGCTCTCCACGCGCCAGTGAATGCGGGGCTGGCTGAACATCTGGATTACCAGAAGGCGCAGCTGGTCATGGCCACACGCTCTCTTTTCTTTCTGACCGCGGGGCACGTGACATGGACAGCTATCACCTGTGGTGCCTTGTGGAATAGCCTGAGGGGTCGCACTCTCTGCCAAGCACTGCGTCACCCGCTCTTCCTCTTTTTCCTCACCTTTGCTATCCTCATCCACGGCTACTGGAATATCAGCATCAACCGCGATATTTTCATCTACATGCTGCCTCTCTTTGCTTTCTGCTCATGGGGACTGATTGCCATACTCATCCAGATGGGTATACAGCAGATTCGCGCTCTGCAAAACTACTGGCTCAGCGTCTGCGGTCGATCAGAAAAAAGCATATGGCTGCTCAGCGATGAAGGCCCCATCTTGGGTCCCTACACCGCGGAAACAATCATGGAGATGAGGCGTGACAAGAAAATCAGTCTTGAGCAACGCTGCATCATAGGCAGCCCCATAACAGAGCCTCACAGCATAGCCAGACTCTCCTTCATCCCCACACAAGATGCAACAGAAAAATACTGGTACGAAATCTCACCTCCCCTCTGGTCAAAAATTGTATTCATCCTCAACCTAGCCTGTGTAGGCAGCATGATATGCTTCTTTTTCCTGCCCATCATCAGCCTATTTACCTACTTCATCTGCGGGCTTCTCATCTTTGCCATCCTGCTCACTGTTGTTGTCCGTCTATGGAGCAGCAAAAATCTCCCCCTAGGCGGCCATGATGAGTATGGAGAACTGATGCAAGCACCGCCGGCGTGGCAGATAGTCTTTGGCTTCATCATCCCGCTGTACAATATCTATTGGGGCTACGTAGTTGGTTCTCACGTGCTGAGGAGGGTGAACCTCATCCAAGCACCACACATGCGCATACCCAGCTGGATACCGCAATTCTTCTGGTTCACCTTCTGCGCGGGCGCATTGCTAGCAGGTGCGCTACTCATCTACCACACCAATGCCTTCTTACCCTACCTCGTTGTGCTCATCTTCCTCTTCCCGCTGAGTGCCACCCTCGTCAGCCTTGCCTTTGCTAGCGCGGCAAAATCCCTGCGCCAAGCCCCATGATGCAGCCACTCTACATCAACGGCTGCGAGCTGGGTGCAGGACAACTCCCGCACAGCATCCCGCAACTGGACGAGAAGAACAGCCGCACTATCCTCTCCTTCCTAGAAGAATGGTACAAAGACAGCGAGCACATCACCCTGCAAAGCTCTGGCAGCACAGGGAAGGCAAAGCAATTCCTCGCTCCCAAGAAAGCCCTCATAGCCAGTGCCGAGCGCAGCTGCGATATCTTCGGCATCACTGCTGGGCACAGCGTCCTACTACGCCTACCAGCCAGCTACATAGCCGCTCAGATGATGATCATACGCTGCATCATCTCGGGTGCAAAGCTCTGTTACAGAGAACCTAGTAGTCAACTCTTTGAAAATCTGGATGAGGCACAGCACATAGACTTCGCCCCCATCGTCAGCCAGCAGGCTGCCAGCACAGGGATAGAAGAACTACAGCGCATCCGCACCCTCCTATTGGGAGGAGGCTTCATACCGCCTAGGGTGGAGCAAAAACTGCAAGCCCACACGGGCAAGGTCTACGCCTCCTATGGCATGACAGAAAGCTACTCCCACATCGCCCTGCGTCGCATCAACGGCAGTGAGGCCAGCCCCTACTACAGCCCACTTAGCGGAGTCAAACTAAGTGTGGACGAAGAATCCCGCCTCATCGTCAGCGATGAGCAGACAGAACTGGAAAACGTGCTTACCAACGACATCGTCCAACTGGATAACGACAGCGGGCGTTTTGTGATTCTGGGACGGTATGATAATATTATCAGCAGTGGAGGCATCAAAATCAACGTAGAGAGAATTGAGCAAATCCTCTATGAGAAAACAGGCATCAACTGTGTTGCCATGGGGGAGGAGCATGAGAGTCTGGGGCATAGCCTCGTCCTGCTCTGGGAAGGAGAGCTGGATAGGCTGGCGGAGCTGGAGAAAGCCGTGAGCAGGGAGCTATCAGTCTATCAAAGACCTAAGAGAATACTGCATATAAAACAAGGATTACCACGCAACGCGCATGGGAAAATCGATCGAGCAGCAGCAAAAGAAAAAGCTCAACGCCCTAACTTCCCTTTTGCAATGTGAACTTGATATTGCCCACAAAGGCATCCTCTTCTCCCCAAATCGCAACCCCAGACTGTGCATCGGTGAAGTCCAGCAAGAGAAAGGCAAGGCGAGTATCATCCTTCTCATATAAGTAAAAGAAAAGTTGGTGAGGATTGACCTTTTCCACTTTGTATAGACCACTTGTCTTGCCGTCCTTCCAGCCATCTATGCTAAAGTCAATTTTGGCAAACCAGATAGCATCAGCAGACAGCTTCCTCTTTTGCCAATCCCATTGCTGGTAATCAGCGAACCTTGTCTCCAGAGCATGCTGCATACCAGTAGAGCCTGTCACGTAGACGTGTGCCTCCGAGAGGTCAAAAGTAATGCTGTAGCCCTCTAGCGAACTAGGAACGGATGGGGCTGCTTGCTCTGCTGCCTGAGCAGGCAAGGTGAAGAGCAGCACAGGTGCTTGCGCAATAACTAGGGCAGTCAAAGCCGCCTTCAAGCAACGGTTGAGTGAGATAGGAGTTTTCATATTCCCCCTATATTACCCACTGATGAGCAAGGTAGCAAGCAATAAATACACTTTGTGTTTTTTTGAACAAAAACAAGAGACCTATGCGCACAGTTTTCTGCACGCATAGGTCTGGATTTTTCAACTACTCAATCAGCGGCTCAGCTCAAGGCTGCCTGTGCCGCAGCGATGCGCGCTGTTGGCACACGGTAGGGTGAGCAGGAAACATAGTCCAGTCCCAAACGGTGA
>CAZRZE010000047.1:0-12009 GCA_964604535.1 uncultured Akkermansia sp. | reverse complement strand
TCTCCTCCATGCTCGACTTTTTTAATCGTTGCTCTCTCTTTTTCTTCTTGCTCTGTTTGCTCATTCCACAATTTTAGACGAAGAGCCAAGCTGTTTAACTAGTTACTTTTTTGCGGCCTCTGCAATATCAACTTCGATAGCTGCGGGGAAGAGGCGTTCTGGGTCATAGAAAGCAGCGCAGCTGTTGACCAGATGCTTCATGTCGAGAGGAGCTATGCCCTTAAATAACTTTGTGCCATTGACGGTAACGGTCACAGGCTTTGCTAAATCGACCATGTCTTCGTGCAGGTAGATAAGCACTTTCCCCTTTGTAGCAGGCGTGTATGTCTTTTTATAAAGTGTTTCAATACCCCATTTATTGCGCTTTGTGACTTCATAATCAACTAGGTCAACCTTGAGGTCTATATTGTTCCCTTTAATGTCTAGCATGTAGCGGGCGCGGGATTTGTGGTCTTCATGAGAGCGTTCTAGGACATAGAGGTTGTAAAAGCCCGTTCTATAGAGTCCATCCATCTCAAAATTTTCCCACAACACCTTATTAGGACGAGGGTTACGCGTGTGCTCTTTCAGCCAAGGAGTAGTCAGCCTATAATCAATGCCATGCCCCATGCCAGCAAGTAGCTCAATGCGATGATTGAAGCCCTTCTTGTCAGATTTTTGGAATTTGACGAACTCGTCCTTTGTTACCTGTGTGAGCTCATTTCTCCCAAAGCCATGGTCGAGAGCACCTGTGAGGAAGGAAAAGGCAATATTGCGGCAGTTATCCACAGGAGCATTGCGCAGTGGTTCACCACCAGCCATAGGACCAGCTCCTGCGAGGTAATCAGCATAAAAAGAAGCCAATCGCTGGCTACCATAGCCCCCCTCTGAGATGCCAAAGAAGTACAGTCTATTCGGGTCGATTTCACCACTCAGGAAGGAAAGTCGGAAGAGTTTTTCCCAAGCATATTGCTTTGATTTCTGCCACCAACGGTACTGTGATTCGTTAGGTATTTGAGGAATAAAGTAAGCTGAAGGTCCATCGTCAAAAATCTGGCTCATTTTAATACCGCCTTCCCACTCTGCCGCCTTTGGGCCAGATCCATGGTAGTAGACAAAGAGCGGGTAGCCAGCCTTTGGCTTCGCCCCCTTACACCCCCAATAGTAGGGTAGCAGAGCATCTGCTTCTAGCTCTGGTGGTAGATGCCACGAGGCGGAGTTTTCATCAGCTAGTGGAAGCAGGGCGATGAGTTTTTCCTCCTCCAGTTTTTCGTTTGCGGAGCTCCACTGCTCCCAGACTAGTTGACGTGCTTTTTTTATCTGATCTAAACTCAGTTTTCTAGTGCTGCTGTACTGTTTTTTTTCACCCTGTATATTCTGGGTGAAGAACTGAGTGACTTCCTTTTTTGTCTCTGATATCTTGGTGCCTTTTGCGGCGCAGCAAAAGGTGCTCAGAAAGAGAAGTGAGCTTAGTAGTATGGTTTGTTTCATGATATTGATAGCACTGATTGGCTAGAATTACACAATAGCAGTTTGCCTAACAACCGTCAAGTCAATAGTGCTGTTCTTATACATGTGATTGAGAGCGTTTTTTAAAAGCGCAGGCTATAGCCTACGGTCGCGTTGCAGTTTTGCTGCTCTTCTCGCAAATCGGCGGAGGCATCGAAGAAGATGGCGGAGTTTTCACCCACAGGCATGCTAGCACCTACGCCTAGCTCTATGCCTGCTGGTCCTGCCTCTGTGCCTTGCACGGTAGCGTGGCTACCTGCTACGCTAGCAAGGCTTACTTCTGCCTCTTGGGCACGATCTCCTGCGTCAATTTTAAGCAGAGCGCGTGCTCCGATTTGCAGACCAAAGTCGAGCTTACGTTCAAAGCGTGCACCAATCCCAAAGGTAGCGATGGTGTTACTTTGCTCACTCACACGCAGGGCGGCATCGCTACCTGATTCGGTATAAGCATCAAGGTAACTGTGTACAAGCGCGGCGTTGAATGTGGGGATAAGCGTGCTGCTTTCACTCAGTTTGATGTGATAGCCCAGCTCGTACATAAGGCCGAAGCTGTAGCCCCCCGTATCTCCCGAGGTAGAGTAGCTGCCGTTTGCGTGGCTGACGTGACGGTCAAGGCTGGCATCCATCAGTCCCCAGCTCATGATGGCATGGTGCTGCCAGTTGCCGCTTTGGTGTTGTGCGGCGAGGCTGAGGTAGTAGCTATCCAAATCTCCGTTGGCACTATCTATACTGCTGGCATTGAGGTCTCCATAGAGGGCTGTGAAGGCAAAGCCAAGACTGCAATTGTCGGCAATACCCCAATCTGCACCCACGCTGCCGCCCCAGTTGCGTATGCGCATGAGCTGGGCTTCAACATTGCTCAAAGCGGCTGAGCCAAGGCTGCTGACACCCGCCCCTGCCACGGCGGCAAGCAGGCGATCGCTCTCAGGAGTCGCGGTATCGACATCCTTAAAGATATCGTCTAAGCTGTCAATCACGTCGCCTAAGTCGGGGCTGGGCTTGCCACCTTGCTGGATAACTTCATCAAGCAGTTCACCCCCTGCACCACCGTTGCCACTGCCGCCCATTTGCGTGTAGCTGTCGGGGGCGGGTTTGAAGTTGGTGAGGGCAAAGCCGCTGCCTGTGTCGCTGTCGACGAGGTAGTAACCGAAGTTCTCTAGGCTGTCTCCATTCACGCTGAGCGACACAGCGCAGCTTGGCTCTCCTACGGTAGAAAATATCACAATCACCGCCAAAAAGTCTGGCGAGGAAGTCATCGTCCTTCAATACTCGCGCCCTTGGGAAAAAAGCAAGGTAGAAGAGGCCGACATTCGTCGTGTGCAGGTCAACATCTCCGAGTAATTTTTTTTACAAATTATTCTTTATAAAGAGAATCCTTCTTTGAAGGCTTCTCTTTTTTTATAGATTTACTTTTACAACTCTACAGATCCTTTCTGCTTGACTTGCTGATGGCTATCAGCATAGAATACCAGTCTATGAAAACAACATCATTTCTGCTGCTCTGTTTGAGCAGCTTGTTCTCACAGGGCTCTGATGTTACAATGAAGCCCAAGCATATTTCCATTTTTAAGAATGGCTATGGCTTTGTGACAATGGAGGGAAAGATTGCCAGCAATGATAGACAGATGAGGCTGCGTCAGCTGCCAACACCCAGTATTGGGACTTTCTGGGTGGAATCTTCAGAGGGTGTGCATGTCGAGCGCGTGGTGAGTGGACTCTTCCCTGACAAGCTGCCGCGTAGCTACAACCTCATGGAGCTAGCAGCAGCCAACCCTGGCGCCAAGGTGCGACTGCGCTACAGGGATCATAGTGCGACCACAGAGCTAGAGGGCACACTACTCCCCTTCCCCACCCTGTCGCAAGAACAGCAGGGTAACACGATAGATGTCAACCAAAAGCCTGATCTTAACCCCACGATTAACTCCGTGCTTCTCATCAAGGATGTGCAGGGAGCGGTGCATGCCCTCCAAGGCAGCAGCATCCTCAATATCGTCTTCCTCTCTGATATCAAGATGCCTCATATTGTCAAGGAGTTCCCCGGTATAGAGCTGCACCTCAAGCAGACGGCCATGGGCAAAACAGTGGTCGCAAGCAGTCTCAGCTCTGGCATCACTTGGTTGCCCAGCTACCGCATGGAGCTCTGCTCCGATAACAAGGCACGCTTCATCGCCAAGGCCACCATCACCAACCAACTCATGGATGTAGAAAGCGCGAGCATAGACCTGATTACAGGTGCCCCCTCGCTGGAAAACCCTAACACGATTGATCCCATGGTGCTGCGCACTCCCAGCCGACCATCTCCTGTCCCCTACCAGCAAGCTAGAGCCAATCTCTATAAAAATAGCATGTCCACTCTGGAAGACGTTGACACCGCATGGGAGGTGGAGATGGATGAATTTGACGATAGCGGTTACATGAAGGGCGCAGGTCTCACACAGTTCATTGACGAAAAAGGCGTGGTTACCAACTCCCTCTTTTTCTTCCCCATAGAAAACTTCAGCGCAAAGCTCGGTCAGGTCGTGACGCAAAATCTCTTTGCTGCAGAGATAGACTACAAGCGAGTCTGCACTTGGACACTGGGCGACCCCCAACTCTTCCCCGTACGCGTCCAAGGCGACAGGCCTGATAGCGGAGAGGTCTGGTACTGCGTGCGCTTTACCAACCCGCTCAAGATGCCCATTTCCTCTGCCCCCATTGAGTTCATGGAGCAAAACCGCATTGCTGGCACCAATACCCTGAGATACACAGGCATCAATCAAGAATGCACCGTGAGCCTCAACACCGCCATCAATGTCCAAACAACAAAGCAGACCGAGCTTCTCTCCCAAAAGAAAATCACCTCTGGTCTCATTAAAAAGACTACCAATACCCTAGAAACGCACCGCGTCACTCTAGGAGTTCGCAATAGCACCAATGAAGCCATTGAGATAGAAGTAGAGCAGTATGTTATGGGCAAGGTGACCAAGGTAGAAAATGACGGCAAGCTGCTAACGAGAACCAACCGCGGCTCCCTCTCTAATCCAGCAAACTCCATCAAATGGAAGCTGATTATTGAGCCAGGTCAAACAAAGCAATTACACTTTGAATACGAGTACCTGCGCTAACAGCACTCCATAAAGTTAAGTAAAGGGAAGTTCTCGCAATTCGTTTTCTGCTAAAGTGAGCGTGGAAAATGCTGAACAAAGGATTTCGTGGGTTATTTTCGTATATTTTTGCACCTTCGCTTATTACATATGATAATATGCTCTTGCGCGAAGTCGCAAAAATCTTACGAAAATCCCTCCACGACCTCTCTTTGCGAATTACGAGAACATCCCTAAAGGGCTTTCTTTCATCCGATCGAAAGCCCTTTTTTTGACAAGAGAGCTGAGTTGTGCTATGCTATCAGCTCTATGAGTGACGAAATAAAGTACAATTATCTCGAGAAAATCAGCGTTGCAGAGGCATTGGATGGCAAGATGCGCCCTTGGTTCAACCAGACACTGTGCCGTGTGGGTGAATCCGTCCTACGCGTCGGTGTATTTTTGGGTGAGTACCCCATGCATAAGCATGATTTAGAAGACGAGGCCTTCTTTGTCTTGGAGGGAGAAATTGTGCTGGAAACAGCAGCGGGCCGCACAGAGCTTTCTCAGTACGAGGGCATCTGCATACCAAAAGGAACCATGCACCGCCCCATTGCAGAAAAGCAGGCCATTGTCCTCATGATGGAGCCCGCAGGCGTGCGCCCAGAGGGGGATTGAGCCCAAGAAATAGCTATGGCGTGGGATAAGATCAGAATGGAACTTGATGGCAAAGAGTGTATTGCCCATGCCCCTATTATCATTTCTGCAAGCAGGAGTACAGATATAGCTGCTTTTTTTGCAGATGATTTTTTTAGAGGTATTGACAGGGGCTACACCCTATGGCGCAATCCATTTAATAATAAAGAAAGTGTTATCTCCTATGCCAAAACGCGCTTTTTCATTTTCTGGTCAAAAAATCCCTACCCATTATTAAAACATCTCCACAGTCTAAAGGATATTGGTTACTACATACAATTCACTCTTAATGATTATGAAAAAGAAGGCTATGAGCGAGGATTGCAATCCCTTGATAAGAGGATAGCCGATTTTCAGGAAATATCCAAAACCATTGGCAAAGAGAGAGTTATATGGAGATTCGACCCTCTCATTTTGAGCGATGAAATAAGTATTGATACTCTTCTTAAAAGGATAGAATACATTGCAGATCAACTCTGTGGTTACACTGAAAAGCTTGTTTTTAGCTTTGTCGACATAGAGGATTACAAAAAAGTGAAATCATCCTTCACACGTCGCAAAATTGCATACCAAGATTGGAGAAGCCCCGACATGATTGAGTTTGCCATGGGATTACAAAAACTCAATCGCAAATGGGGCTTCACACTGGCAAGTTGCAGCGAGGCAATAGATTTATCGCATTATGACATCTTGCACAATAAATGTGTTGATGATGAATTGATAAAACGCATTTCACCAAATGACTCAGAGCTCATGATCTTCTTGAGCCTAGGCAGCAAAGACAAAGGTCAAAGAAAGCACTGCGGATGTGTCCCCAGCAAAGACATAGGCAGATATAATACCTGTCATCATGGATGCATCTATTGCTACGCAACTTATCAAAAGTAAGATAAATTGCGCCGAAAAATCTTCCTTGCCACCAAGGGGCGCAAAATGTTAGTTTAGTCTCAATGAACACATTTTTCGCTTCTCTAGCTGCTATTCTAGCTACAAATTGCCTCTACTCCCCCATTTTTGCACAGAATCCCCCTCAAACCTCTACTCCTGCGGAGCGTAAGGCAGAGCTCTACAGCCTGAGCTTCTACCCCTCTTGGTCGCAGATGAAGCGCGAGATTAATCAGGGAGAAGCCATCCCTCTTTTCAAAAAATCCATGGCAGAGGCGCAGAAAAAGCTGAATGCCATCAGCAGCCTCAAGGCGGAGCAAATGAGCTATGCCAACACATTTGGTGTAATAGAAGGCATCCAAGAAGACATGGACAATATCTACATCTCCATCATACAGCTCGGCATGATGGCGGATGAGCCCGCCATACGCGCTGCCCAAGAAGAAGTCGCCCTCCTGTCTAGTGCCTTCGGTTCTGATATGATTGCAGACAAGAAGCTTTGGTCGGTTCTGAAGCTAGCCTCACAACAGGATTGGGTGAAGGAAATCAGCCCCGATCGCAAGCGTTTCATGCAATCTGTCCTCGACCAGTTTTTGGACAATGGCGCAGAGCTCTCTGCTGAGAAGCTAGCGCGCGTGAAGGAAATCAACAAGGAGCTTGCCCTGCTCACCACGCAATTTTCCAAGAATGTCCTCGACTCCACCAAGGCATGGCAACTGGTCATTACCGACCCCAAGCAACTAGAGGGCATGAGCGAGAACTGGATGACCACCGCCGCCAACGCGGCACTGGCAAAGGGCTACGGCACAAAGGAAAATCCCCAGTGGCTTGTCACCCTCAGCTTCTCCAGCTACGGAGAATTGCTGCGTTACTGTCAGGTAGAAGTCACCCGCAAAGCCGTCTGGGAAGGCTCTAATACCATTGGCAGAGCAGAACCCTTTACCAATGAACCCCTCGTCCATCGCGTTGCCAAGCTACGTGCAGAGCTAGCACACACCCTCGGCTTCAAGTCATATGTTGACTACATCACGGCACGTCGCATGGTCAAGAATGCTGCCACAGCAGAAGGCTTTATCAAAGACCTCTACACCAACAGCATGCCAGCCTACGAAAAAGAACGCGAAGAACTTCTCGCCTTCGTTGGCAAAAAGCAGGGATCTAGCAGCCCAGCCACCGCAATGAACCCATGGGATAGCTACTACTACGGCACAGAGTTTGCCAAGGAGAAAAACCAATTTAACGCCAATGAGCTGCGCCCCTACTTCCCACTTGATAAAATTGAGGCTGGGATGATAGAGATTTTTAGCGACCTGTTTGACATAGACATCAAGCCCATTGAAACAGTATACTACGATGAAAAAGCCCCTGCACAACGCGCCCCCGAGGGGGTTGCAGAAGTATGGCATCCCGATGCCCGCGCCTACGAAGTATTTGACAGGAAGAGCCAGAAAAAGCTAGGCGGCTTTTATATTGACCTCCACCCCCGCCCCAACAAGCGCGCTGGCGCATGGGTGATGCCCGTACGCAATGGAGAATCTGGACGCAACGGCAAAGCCTACAGACCGCACCTTGCCTGCTTGGTGGGCAACTTCACATCCCCCATAGGGGACGAGGTCGCCTTGCTCTCACACAGAGAAGTCATCACCCTCTTTCACGAGTTTGGACACCTGCTTCATGGTCAGCTCAGCGACACCACGCTGCGCAGTCAGGCGGGCACATCCGTAGCATGGGACTTTGTAGAGATGCCCAGCCAGTTGTTTGAGTTCTGGGCATGGGAACCAGACTTCCTTACCAAGCACGCACTGCACTACAAGACAGGCGAGCCCATGCCAGCAGAGCTCATTGAAAAACTGCGCCAGAGCAGAAACTCCCAACCCGCCTCCGCCATGATGGGACAGCTCAACCTCGCCTTGACAGACTTTGGACTGCACCTCAACTACGACAAGAGCTTTGCAGGCCGCAGCCTAGATGAAGGAACAGACGCGTTGACCGCGGTAGGCTCTATCCCCATGACAGTCCCTCGCTCCAGCCACTTGCACCGCTTCACACACATCATCAGTGGAGGCTACAAGGGCACATACTATTCATACAAGTGGGCAGAAGCCCTCTCGGCAGATGCCTACACACGCTTTATGAAAGAAGGCATCATGAACAAGAAAACCGGTGCAGCCCTGCGCGAACATATCCTGAGCAAGGGCGACAGCGAGGACGCGACAGTACTCTTTGAGGCCTTCATGGGTCGCAAGGCGGACAACAAAGCCCTGCTACGCAGCTCCGGACTACTACCCAAAGAGTAAGGTCGTATTGTATCAGTAAAAACCTATTTAAAGAAGCTATCGTGAGCAATCGCGATAGCTTCTTAGCTATGGATTTTGCAAGACAGCTTGCTCACCTTGACCTCAAAAATAACCACGGAGTCGAGGGCTGATTCCTCAAAATGCCAGTCATCCCGCCCTGTTTGTTGCCTCATGACGGACTTGAGAGCAGCTAGCCTCTCCTCGTAACTTGTTACAAAAGACACTTCACCATTACCAATAATACTTTGATAATGAGCCGTGGAATTGCACGCGGACTCACCTAGTATGAATTCATAGGCACAGTCCATTTCAAAGCCCACAGAGCCTCCGCGCTCAATCAGCTCTATTTTCCTGCCCTCTTTTGCACCGTGAAAATAGAGACGCAGATCATCATCCTTGAAGGCATAGCCAAAATTAAGAGGAAGAATATAAATTTCTCCCTCATCATAAAAGCCCAGACGACATACCTTGCATTGCTTCACTACTGCTAGAATGCCAGCCCAATCCTTTACTTCTCTATCTTTGCGCCTCATTGACTCCTACTATAGAGACACCTGCTTGCCTTGACAAGAAAAAACGGCACGTAAAACTGGATACAGAACGAGGAGCGGTTTCAAACGAGGTATTTGACAGATGAAGGATTATCTAAATAGATGCTCTATCATTCGGACGAAATGCGGATGATACACCGCACTCCTCAGATTGTTGATGGACGCTTTTTATTACTCAGGGCATACAACAGCAGGCATGCTTCGCAAGCCGCTATCAAGTACCAGCTATTCTGCCAACTGAGGAGGTCCGCCATGCCGCCTTGGAGCAAGGGGATGACAGCACCACCAAAAATACCAGTAATGACAATACCCGCCGCCTTGCTGCGGTGCTTGCCCAAACCCTCTGTAGCAAGGGAAAAAATAGCCCCCCACATCACAGAGTGGAACAGTCCCACTGCCGCAAGTAGGTAAAGATTATGCAGAGAAGCCGCCACTATCACAAGAACACAGGAAAAGAAGCTGCTGACAAGAAGCAGCGTACGTGCTGTCACCTTGCTCATCATGCTGGAAAAAATACGCCCCAGCATCATGCCGCCCCAATACAGGGTTGCGAGAAAAGCTGGCAGGGAAAAGGCTAAGCCCGCCACGCTGATGCCCTCAGAATCTCCCAGCTGGCTCATGGCGTGCAAGCTGATATTCACACCAACTGCGACCTCCACACCAACGTAGATAAAGATACTCACCACGCCCCATTTGAAATGCTTAAAAGACCAGAGATTCACCTCCCCGCCCTCATCTCCCACATTGCGGGTCTCTGGCAGGTCAGGTATTTTTGACTTGGCTATCATAAGGGCAAAGAAAATCACCGCAATCATGATAATAATCACAGGCCAGAAAATCTGCTCCGCCTTGATGTCCTCCATCGCCACACCAGCAAAAATAACACCACTGACAAAGAAGGGCGCAACGGTTGTGCCCAGAGAATTGAGAGCACTGGCAATATTCAACCTTTGTATGGAGCTGGTGCGCCCCACATTGTAGGCCGCCACATAGGGATTCACGACAACAATGAAAAGCGCAGAAGAACAGCCTAGAAGAAAAGCACCCAGCAAGAACACAAGAAAGGGATAGGGCAACGCATCCGTGCCCAAGCTAAAGTAATACAAAGGCTGTATGGCCGAGATCGCATAGCAAAGCAGACCTGCCAGCATGAAGCCAAAGCTACGCAGCATGGTGCTTTGGTAGCCATGTTCATTCACCCAGCGTCCACCCCTTCTCCCATTGAAGAGGAAGCCGAGGAAGAAGAAAAAGCTAATCAGCGTTGCATAGGTATTATGATAGGCTGGCGCGAGGGAAAGGAAGCTGAGTTTCAATGGCCCTTGCAGCTGCCCATTCACCGTGGTGATGAAGCCTATAAGAGCAATGCTCAATCCCATGAGCAAAAAGGGTAAAAGCGGGCGAGGATGGGGCGTGTCTGTGCTCATGATTCAGCTGCATGCTAACACAGGCAACTAGCAGAGTCAAGCTAGTGTAACCCTGATGACTACAAAAGCTCACCCTTTATTCTCTTTCGCTCTGCGAGGAGCTGCTGGTATGCCTTTTGGGCTTTGGGCGACAGGGACTGCATGCCCTTGCTGAGGAGATTTTTTTGTTCCATGGGGTCGCTGGAGAGATCATAGAGTTCGTCTTCGTCAGCTGTCGTGATGAGCTTATATTGACCATCGGAAAGCGCATTTGAGGGACCTCGTCGTCTGCCCTGTGCTTCTGCGTAGGAAATCTGGCGCTTCGGGGCTGTATTCTTTTTGATGCTGCTAGCAAAGCTATAGCTATCCATGTACTGCGGCAGCTTTCCTCCTGCTAGCTCTATAATGGTGCTGTACATATCTGTCGCGCAGATGGGACGCGCATCGCGCTCCCCTCCACGTGTTACACCCGCCCCAGCAATAAGGAGCGGCACATGAACGCCACCTTGGTACACAGAGCCCTTTGACTGCAATCCCCCAGTGAGCATTCTCTCCGTTCCATTATCGCCCATAAAGATAATGATAGTGCGTGCGCGCATCTCTGCTGGCATGCTACGCAGCAAGCGGCCAATCTCCGTATCCATCGCCTCTATCATAGCGTGGTAATAAGGAAGGGGGTTTTTGTCTATTGCCTCCTGCTCCGCACTGAGATTCTTTTTGCTATGCAATTCTGCAGGCGGCAGATGGAGGGGCGTGTGGGCTGCATTGTAGTTCAACCAGCAAAACCAAGGCGATTTCTGCGATTTAATCCACGCGAGGGCTTCATTGGTCAGATTGGTGGTACTATACACTTGGCATCTCTCGCGCTCAGTCCCACGGATAATAGGTCCACGGTCAAAGCTGCGCACCCCACCGCCGATGGTGCCTAAGAAGTGGTCAAAGCCGAAGTCCTTCGGGTATACGGGGGCTTTGGAAACATGCCACTTGCCAATGATGGCCGTTTTGAAAGATTGCTTTTCCCTCAGATAATCCGCCATCGTCGCTGTGTCTGCATCCAGCGCGTCACTCACTGTTTTGACTCCCGTCCTAAATCCGTACTGCCCTGTGAGGAGGTTGGCACGTGTGGGAGAGCTGAGGGGAGATGCCCATGCATTGGTGTAGACCACCCCACGCTGCGCCAGTGCATCCAGAGTTGGCGTTTTTGGGGTGGCTATATCCGACTTGGCGTGACGAGAAAAACGCAGGTAATTCGCCCCTATATCATCCGCCAGTATGAATAGGATATTGGGCGCGGTATCAGCATGGGCTAGAGAAGTGAGAGCAAGAAGAGGCAGTATTGTTTTCATCTCATTAGAATGAACGTTCGTTTTACAAAGAATCTACAGGGATGTTCTCGTAATTCGCAAAGAGAGGTCGTGGAGGGATTTTCGTAAGATTTTTGCGACTTCGCGCAAGAGCATATTATCATATGTAATAAGCGAAGGTGCAAAAAGATACGAAAATAACCCACGAAATCCTTTGTTAAGCATTTTCCACGCTCACTTTAGCAGAAAACGAATTGCGAGAACTTCCCTACAGGGATGTTCTCGTAATTCGCAAAGAGAGGTCGTGGAGGGATTTTCGTAAG
>CAZRZE010000046.1:0-12070 GCA_964604535.1 uncultured Akkermansia sp. | reverse complement strand
CAGGTACTGATCCATCATGGGGCTGAGTGTGGGAGAGGCTGCCATAGGAGAACGCACTCATCATAGGCGAGAATGCAGCACTTTTCAAGCTTTTTTCATTGACAAATTCGCCATGCTTCTCTATCTATAGGGTATGCGTGCTCTTGTGCTCATCATCCCCTTTCTGCTTTTTTCCTGCTCTCCACCCCCACACAGCGAGATTAAGGAGGTGATCGATCTACCCCTCAGCTCTATAGATATACCCGATGGTAATTGGCATATGACGCCACTGCGGACACATGCGCGTTATATGCTAGATCATGCAGAGTCCAAAAAAGAAAAAACGGAGCGCCTCGGTGATAGTTACTACGTCGTTTGGTTCGATAAAGAGCCACAAAAGCCAGTAAAACTAGTCATGCACTACACTCAATCCATGACAGGCTCTAAGGTGCATACCATCTCAAAGCAATACAAAGAGCCCCGTGATGCCACTGGAGATGTGAAAAGCCCCTTCTACTTCACAGGGAAGGAGCGAGCACGTCGTGGAGACATCCTCACGTGGAAGCTAGAGCTCTTTGTCGATGGAAAGCTACAAGACACAGAGTGTTCCTACCTCTGGCAATGACGCAAAAAAATTGTTATTTTTGCTTGAATTTAGTTTCTAATTTGCTACAGTTACCCTTGACAAGGGGTCACAATTCTGTCAATATCTCTCACAGATATAAAGAGTAACACCCTCATTAGTCACACCCATTGTTTCAATATCAATATGAAAACCAGATTATCTTCCCTATTGGAAAAGGCTCTCCGAGCTTCATTCGTTACCGCTATATCCTTGGGCTCATTGAGTCTTGTAGCAGGTTCTATCTCTTATGCCGTTGATGGTAATTGGATAGGTGACAGCGATTCAGAGTGGAATGGCGTAACCAACTGGGAAGGAATGACTCTCCCCTCAGAAGACGGCACCGCTAACTTTACAGACGTAGACGGCACGACAGAATTAGACATCACTCTTCAAGAAGATACTACAGTAGGTAAGATAATCCTCAACATCACTGGATCTGGAAGAACTGAAATTTACAAATTTATTGATTATAGCCTGACTACAGGCAGTATGGACATCCTCGCTGGCTCTGCCAACATTGTCACTGATCTCTCTATCACAGACGCAACAACGGGACTCACCATCGGCAAAGAAGGAGCACTGATTCTCAGCACAGTAGGCACGACTGATAGCATATCTGGCACATTAACTGCCACAAAAGTAACCTTGGAAGGTCAACTCCGTGTATCAGGCAGCAAAACCTCAGCAAACATAACGAATCTGACCATACAGGGTGATGCTGGTGAAATTGAAACCTCCACCAACACCACAACCACCATAGGCACCCTTAATATTACAAGCACATCTACAACTGGAGTGCTGAATAACAGAGGCTCAATGACCATTACAGGTACCGTCACAGCAGCTGACCACGAGTTCATCAATGAAGGAAGCCTCACCATAGAGTCTGATGCCAACATTGGAAACCTGATAGGCGAAGGTACATTCATTATCGACCATGGCGCAACGGTCACTATGGATAACATCAACGCGGAAAGCGCTACAGATGACAGTCAACAGTTGGAAATCGGCGAAAACAGCTCTCTCACACTCAAAACAGATTCAGTATTCGAATCCTTGGAAAGTGATGGCACAGTTGATATGGGCACTGCCTCCCTCACCATCGCGACCAAGAGCTCCGCAGGTGGTACCATCAAAGCAGGAACCCTCACCACCGCAGCAGGAAGCGCATTTACCAGCCTGACACTCAATGAAATTTATATAACAGGAACAATCAGCACCAACACTTTCAATCTGCGTCTTGAAGAACTCACCGCCCTGACAGCAGGCACGACAATCACACTGGGTCTCGAGGCCTTGGAAAACGAAACCTTGAGCGAAGGCAGCTACCTGCTCATCGACCAGAAGATTAGCAGCAGCTCCCAAGCCGTTCTTGAATGGGGCGACGACACCCTCACATGGAGCACTGATTCTCTTGATGGCATCAATCAACTGATTCGCACAGGTCACAAGGTAAGTGTCACCGACATCAATGGAGATATCAGACTCATCGTTAACTTTGAAGAAGACAGAGGTTGGGTAACCAGCGATGATTACGCCTTTGTCCCTGGTTCAGAAGAAAAATTTGGACCTATCTACGCTGACGATGCAGCACGTGAAGCAGGTATTCTCGCTGATGGTGATGTTTTTACCGAAATCAACAAAATTTATGTAGATGTCGACACCCTCATTGACCTTAAAGCAAGTGGACTCGAAGAGCTCACACTCAAAAATGTCAGTGGTGACGAAAATGTCGAGTTCAACATTGTTGGCGAAAGCGCAGCTAAAAGTACAATCACCTTCTATAACATCAATCCAGATGGGACAGATGAAGAGTATATCGTCCACACACTTCAAAGCACTCTCAACCTAGAGAATGTCACCTTCGTCGTTGATGCAAAGAAGGATGATGCCTCTATTCAATACCTCTCAGAGGTCAACTTGGTCAGCTCCACGCTGAAGGTCACAGATGAACCTAACCTCTACATTGAAAGCCTCAACGGTGATGTCAATTCCGTCATCGCAAGTGATGTTATCATCAACGGTGTGGGTGGTGAGTATGTTGGCAGCTACGAAGCAGGCTCAACTGTTACCATCGTAGGCAAAGATTCATCCGCTAGCTTCATTGCTCACGAGAACCTCACCGTCTCGGGTGGCAGCGGCACTCTTAAGCTCACCTCCGTTTACAACAGTGATATGGGGAAAATCGCCACAAGTGGTGCCAATGTTGTCCTACAGCAAAATGAAGGCAGTATCAGCACTGATTCTATCTTCCTTCAGGAAAAGTCCACTATGACCTCTGGTAGCCTCACCATTCAGGTGGATGGTCAAGCACTCATTACGGGCGCTCTTGATGAATCCCCCATTCTTCAAACCGTCTTTGAGGGTGAATCTATTTCCTTAAAAGAAGTAGAAGTCATCATTGAAAATGTCGGTGATAGCGCCAGCATCATCTTTGGCGAAAATGATCCTGAGAAAGACATTGAGCTACTCATCCTCTCCAGCGATAGCGCCAGCTCTACGGACGACTCCACCGTCTCCTTCACCGACATCGAAATGGCCAAGAAGTTCACCAACGGCCGCGTAGAGGATATCGCAGGTCAACTCATCGTTGTCGCTGACAGAAACACTTCTTTCTACCTCAGCGCATCAAACAATCCTTCAGCCACAGGCAATGCCAAGTCAGGCTACAGCATCATGCAGAGCTACTACGACGGTTCTCAGGAAACCACATCATCTGGTTCTGCGCCCTCTGCTTCAATCGATGCAGACTTTGCCGCTGTGATGAAGCAACTTGACCAATACATCGTGGATAAGAACCTCGGTGCAGCGAATGATTACGCCTCTGCTATTGCTGGTTCCAGCATCACTGCTATTGGTTCAGCCTTTAAGGGTGACATGGACCGCCAGCTGCGCGTCATCCGTGATCGCGCTAGCAACATGAGCCGCGACAACTACCTCAACCAAAAACAGGCTACAGCAAGCAATGGCTTCTGGATGGAAGCCACCACCAACAACAGCACATTGGATCAGACTGATTACTCTGCTGGTCATGAGTTGAGCAGCTGGGGTGCTAGCATCGGTTACGAACGCCAGCTCACCAACAGCAAGACCATCGTAGGTGTTGCCTTTACAGCCCTTTACGGTACACTGGATGCCACAGCAGCGGACACAGGTAGTGGCGACCTCAACAACTACTACTTTAGCGCCTACGCACACATCAACTCCAACCGCTGGACACATAGCTTTGCCGCTATTATTGGTATGGCTGATGCCACAATGGAGCGTACACTCGCCACCAGCACAGGCGTGGTCACAACAGATGGCAGCACATCCGGCATGGCTTACGGCCTTGTTTATGAGCTGGGCTACATCATCTCTGCGAACCATGATGCCAGCACCATCTTCCAACCCATCATCAACCTGACTTACCAAAGCACCAGCATTGATGGTTACACCGAAAACGGCGGTGCAGGGCTTACTGTTGATTCACAGGATCTCAACTACTTCTCCTTCGGCGTAGGTCTCCGTTACGAGACAACAGTCGGTGGTCAGGTATTCAACCGCCATTCTACCCTGTCCCTCCGCGCATTGGCGAAGTATGACAGCGGCGGCAGCCAGTCAGAAACCAGCGTTGCTCTTGTAGCAGGTGGTCACTCTGCTACCATCAAGGGCGCAGAAGCAGGCGACAGCGCCTACGAGTTGGGTGCTAGCCTACGCATCCCTATCTCTGCTTCCAGCAACCTCTATCTTGATGCAGCTACAGAAATGCGCGACCTACAGACCCAGTTCAATGGTACGATAGGTCTCCAATTCTCCTTCTAATAGAGAACTTTCAGATAAATAATCAGCGCGCCCTGCTCCTGTGGAGTGGGGCGCGTTTTTCTCACTTGCCAAGGCACTTCTTTTCGCGTATAATTTCCCTGTGGGACAACAGGCACAATCACCAGTCGTTAAACGATTCTTCTACCTACTGCTCCTTTTAGGTTTAGCAGCTGGAGCGTACCTCTATTTGCGCGCGCCGCAAGCCCCTACCGAAGATCCCCTGCCCACGCAGGCAGAACACTGGACACCCGATCTGCATGTACTAAGCTCCACCCAACTGGCATCACTACCAACCATAGACGGCTTTCAATCCCCCATGGGCAGCCCAGAGGGTGCATTTGTCTACGATGCGCAGGGATTTAGTGAATGGAACAACAAGCGCGGTGGTAACCATGTAGGGCATGATCTCAATGGCATAGGTGGTGCTAACACGGACACAGGCATGCCAGTCTACGCCGTGGCGCGTGGTGTGGTTGTCTACAGTGGACATCCTTCTGCTGACTGGGGTAATGTCATTGTCCTCGCCCATCGCTTGCCTGATGGATCGGTGTATCAGAGTCTTTATGCCCACCTAGAAGACAGACTCGTCAAAACAGGCACTGTCTTAGGTCGCGGTGATATGCTGGGCACAGTGGGTAGCGCCGCGGGGCTTTACCTTGCCCACCTGCATGTGGAGCTCATCCACTCTCGCGCCAATGAGGCGGGTCAACCAGGGTATCACGCCGCAGGGCAGATGAACCGCGTCTCCCTCAACAAAATGATGCAGCAGTGGCCTGCACCCCACTTCCCCGACCCCTTTCCTGCACTACGTCGTGTTGTCTCCCTAGAGAGTATCCCCAACACACCCCCTCCTCCAGCCTCCTCCCTCCCCGAGGGAACCATACCTATTAAGCCCAGACAGTTTTTGCAATCACCCACATGAAATCTAGCCTCCTTACCACCCGTCTTATCTTTGCCATTGTTGGCGTAGGCGCCTACGTGCTTCTCAACAAATTCTGGTTCAACAAAGAAGCAGATTCACCTGTTCCCAAGAAGCAGCAAGCCAGTCAAAAAGCTGCCCCAGAGCAACCAGAACCTCAGCCAAAGCCAGAGCCCCCCGTCCCCCCAAAAAAGGATGACAGCACAGACACGGACAATGCTCTCGACTCCAACAAAAAAGACCCCGTCATCCCTCCACCGGCCAAGCCCGATCCCGCAGCGGAAGAAAAGAAAAAACTGATTGACGAGGTAAAAGATCTCTCTAGCCAGGGACCAGATAACTTTGCCAACTACCTCCGCAAGCTCAGCCAAAGCAAGGATAGGGAAGCACTGCTTGCCCTCATGAACCAGCACGGCTACATCAGCGAAAAGCAGAGCGACACCCTGCGCAGCTGGTATGAAAAAAATGCAGACACTGGCACCTCCCTCATCCCAGTTGGCACTTACATCAAAGATGGCAATAACTACTCTCGCTTCCGCCTTGAGACCCCCAATGGAGAGAATCTTCAGCTCGACTTTGCAGAATCTGCTGACAAAAAAGGCAATTGGACACTAGCAGGCATCACCCCCATTGCCGCAGAGGAAGGCGACAAGCCAGAAGTCAATGCTGATGATCGCGATTCTATCGAGACAGTAGAAAACTTTGTCCAAGCCGTTCGCGCCGGTGACATGCTCACCGCACGTTCACTCATCTCGGGCAAGGAAGTATCTGACGCAACTATTGCAGGTCTCTGCATGGTCTTTGCAGAGGGCGGCTACAAACTACGCAGCAAAAATCCCATACGCGCAAGCTTTGAAGAAGAAGGGCGCGCTGGCTACCTCGTCTACCTCACAGGAGGAGAAGGTACACGCCCTGCAAATGTTGGCATAGAACTTTTCCGTAATGAAGATGGCAAGGGATGGCGCATTGAGGCTGTCTCTCTCGACGCCCTTCTTGATAGCTACGAACAAAGTGCAGGCGCTGAGGGTGGTCGCTACTTCCCCATTGTCAAAATCCCCAAGGGAGGCGACTCTCTGGTACTCTTCTTTGCCTTTGATGACTCGCAGCTCACACCACGCTCCCTGCGTCAGCTGAAAATAGTGGCGGACCTCCTCAAGCAAAGCCAGAAGAAGCTCGACATCTCGGGTCACACTGACGATGTGGGCTCGGAGCAATACAACAAGGAGCTTTCCCTCAAGCGCGCATCCGCAGTCATGAAAGCCCTCATCGAATTTGGTGTTGCCCCAGGGCAAATCTCCATGAAGGGACTGGGCAAGACCGCCCCTCGTCGCCACTATGCTCAAGATGATAACGAAGAACTCATCGACAGCATACGCGCAGAAAACCGCCGTGCAGAAATCTACCTCGACTTTGAAAACTAATCCCTCTCGCGCTCTCCGCATGAAAGCCAGCTGCGATTACCAAGCAGAACTCAACGATCAACAATACGCAGCCGTCAGTAGCACAGCGCGCCACTCCCTCATCATAGCAGGTGCGGGTAGTGGCAAGACACGCACCCTCACCTACCGCGTTTCTTGGCTCATTGACCAAGGCGTCGCACCTTGGCGTATTCTGCTACTCACCTTCACCAACAAGGCGGCAAAGGAAATGCTCTCCCGCGTGCAAGAACTCACCCACATAGGGCCGAGGGACATATGGGGAGGCACGTTCCACTCCATCGCCAATCGCATCTTGCGCCGCCACGCCCAGCTGCTGGGCTACCAAAAAGGCTTTAGCATACTAGACAGCGACGACCAAGCCGCCCTCATCAAAAACATTGTCAAAAAGCAACCCATCAATCACCAAAGCGAGAAGGCAAAAAAACTCTTCCCCAAGGCCTCAGTCCTCCTCTCCTTGCACAGCCTCGCTGTCAACCGTGGGCTGTCATGGCAGGACATACTGCTAGAAGAATACGGGCACCTCGACATCTACCAAGAGGACATTGCTGCCATCTTTGAAAGCTACAAGCAGAAGAAAAAGGAGGCGCAGAGCATGGACTTTGACGATCTACTGCTGCAACTCATACGCCTCTTGGAAGAGCATCCCGAGCTCTGCCGCGAGTACCAAAACCAATTCCATCACATACTGGTAGATGAGTATCAGGACACCAACGCACCGCAGGAACGCATTATTGCCCTGCTCTCTGGTGGTGAGAAAAGCTCCCTCATGGTCGTTGGTGACGATGCGCAGAGCATCTACTCTTGGCGAGGGGCAAATGTAGAACACATACTGGAGTTCCAAGAACGCTACCCCGATGCCGCCCTCTACAAAATAGAAACCAACTACCGCAGCGTACCCGCCATTTTGGAGCTATCCAACGCAGCCATTGCGCAGAACAGCCGCCAGTATGCCAAGGAGCTACGCTCCCACCGACCGCAGAGCAGCATGCTGCCCATAGTCATCCCCCTGCCAGACAAAAAATCCGAAGCCAGCTTCATCGCTACACGCATTGATGAGCTGATGGGAGAGGGACTCTACAGGGGCAAGGACATAGCCGTCCTCTACCGCGCCCACTTCCACAGCATGGACATACAGATGGAACTCACGCGCCGGCACATACCCTTTCGCATCACCAGCGGCGTGCGCTTTTTCGAGCAAGCCCATGTCAAAGACCTCGTCGCCTACCTACGACTGCTAGTCAACCCACGGGATGAAATCGCCCTCCTACGCCTGCTCACCATGTTCCCCAGAGTAGGTCCAGCCACCGCACAGAAAATCCAAAGCGCATGGCAGGCAGAGCTAAACCGCTTGGGTTTAGACTCCCTACGCGGATGCTTTCATGCCAGCATGGCACAGCTCAGCGCAGTAAGTCCCGCCCTGCGGTCCCTGTGGAAAGAAGCACTCAACCTCCTTGATAGCTTGGAACAGGCAGAGGAAGACAGCTTCAGCCCGCAAAAGCTCATCGATCCCCTCACCGCGCATCTCATCCCCCACATACGTAGCAGCTATGAGCATCCTGATGAGAGACTGGACGACTTGCAACAAATGGCAAGCATCAGCACAGAGGCAGAAAGCCTTGATGACTACTTGGCGGAAATAGCCCTACTCAGCCAACTGGATCAGAACAACAACAGCGACAACCCAGTTGATGATGCGGACACAGTCACACTGAGCACCATACACCAAGCCAAGGGACTGGAGTGGAAAATCATTTTTGTTTCATCCCTCTCAGATGGACTCTTTCCGCACCGGAAAATCATCGAGCGGGGAGACCTAGATGGCATGGAAGAAGAAACGCGCCTCTTCTACGTTGCGGTCACACGCGCAGAAGACCAGCTCTACCTACTTTACCCGCGTTACAGTGGGGGGTATGATGGGCAGTACTGCCCGCCTTCGCGCTTCCTGACCAATCTCCCACCTGAGACCATGGACGCGTGGGACATGTACAGCTAAGGAATAGCCATCGCCTGCGCGAAGCGTTCAATGGATTCCCAAGGTCAACTGACCTTGGGCAGGTGCAGGGCAGAGCCCTGCTGGTCCTCATCAACTTTGCTAGCGCAAAATGCCTTAACAATCCCTTCAACGCTTCGCGCAGGGTCAAGGCTAGTCAACAATCACGCTGCTATCCAGCTCATCCTGACCAGAGATAAGCTCTGCTAGGATGGGGACATTGCTATGCTGCTCCAGCTGACGCCTGTTGGTCAGTGTGGCGAGATTCCACTCTTCCTCCCTGTGATTGAGGATGATACCATGGCAGGTCAAGCCGCGCTTGGCGATGGCTTCTAGGGTGAGCAGTGTGTGATTGAGCGCACCCAACTTGTTCTCCACGACGAGGATGACAGGCAGCTGTAATCGCTCTGCAAGGTCAGCCATCGTATTCTCAGAATCCAGTGGTGCATACCAACCGCCCACGCCCTCGACTAGGACGATGTCGTAAAGACTGCATAGCTTTTCATAGCCCTCTTCCAAGCTGGTGATGCAAATATACTTTTGCTCCAACTCCGCGGCTATACTCGGTGCAGTGGCAGAGCGCAGGTAGCAGGGGTTGATGAGATCCAAGGACAGGGCGGCATCGCCAGATGCCTCTCTGATGGCGCGGGCATCACTCCTGTCACCACAGGCGATGGGCTTGTAGGCTATCGCACTCTGCCCCTTTGCTATCAAATCACGCAAGAGGCAGCAGGTGATGTGTGTTTTACCCACATCGGTATCTGTTCCAGCAATAAAAAAATGTTTCTTCATCCTCATCAGGGGGTTGCAAGAATAATATCACCCTGCTCTCTGTTGTTTTTCTGCTCTCGGTCAACGCCGCCATGCTTTACACCCAACCAAAGCACAATGGCGAGGAGTAGGCAAAAGAACTTGGGCTTCCAATTGACGCTAAGAAATCTTTTTATTTTGCTCAACATAATTTTGCTTGTTAAATAGTTCTTTGAGTCGGGTGGTCAGGTAGGCAATGTCCACATTGCGCTCCATCGTGCTACCCACGGCAAGGGATATGGCCCCTGTTTCTTCGGAGACAATGATGACTACGGCATCTGTCTCCTCCGCCAGACCAATGCCAGCGCGGTGGCGCAAGCCCATGGACGTGTCCTTGAGCTCCCTGTTGGTGACAGGGAGAATGGCAGCAGCGGCTAGAATGCGCTCATTATGCACCAGTACCGCCCCATCATGCAACAGGGTCTTGGGCATGAAAATCGTCCCCACAAGCTCTCGCGAAAACTCAGCATCCAGTGGAGTGGCCGTCGCGGCATAGCTATCGAGATTTTGACTACGCCCAATGGCAAGCAGCGCCCCATAACGTCTGCTGGCTAACCAGCTGGTGGAATCTACCACCTTGCTGAGAAAGTCTTGATTACCCTCGTGGTTACCAAATAGTTGCAAGAAGTGCTTTGTGCCAATTTTCGCCAGCCCCATGCGTATCTCTGGCTGGAAGAGAACGGCAAGAATCGTGCCCAGACCAATCAGCGAGGAGACAAGATACTTGAGCACCTCGGCTTGGAATAGCTCCAAAAATATCCCACCACCAACAACCAGCGCAATAAGGCCAATAAGGATGGCAGCACCGCGCGAGTTCTTGAACACGCGGTACAGTTGATAAAACAGAAACCACAGCACACCTATCTCAAAAAGAGCCGTGAGCAAGGAATAATCAGGCATAGCAATATACTACACAAATGTCGCGCCAAATGCAAGCTGCAATTTGCAGCCACATCCGTCTTCTTCTAAGCTTTGTTTGATGGCAGAAAAATGGCTCGGGATAAGCTCTGGCTAAATAAGCCTTTAACGACGCCTGCGACGGCTCATCAGTGCGGTGAGGGCAAGCAGACTCAGTGTGGCTGTAGAGGGCTCTGGCACGGATACAATCATCGTGCCTGTTGCGGCATCGTAGACTAGGCTGGCGTTATCGGGGAGAATCGCACCAGCATCCACCCTGAAAATATCGCTCACCAAAAACTCCGCCTGCGTGTCAATCAGTTCCCCATCGACCCAGAGATTATCCAAGCCCTCAAAGAGCAGCAGGCTACCATCAGCTTCCAGCTGCATGGTATCTCCCAAAATCAGAGCCAGAGAACCTGGTGCGCCAATGGTCATGGAAGAGCCCTCTGTAAAATGCAGGGCACGTCCCAGACGTATGCCCTCGGCATTGGTCAAATCTAGTGCAAGATGTACAATGATGTCCTCTGCACCGGAATAAGCCGCTGCGGCACTGGTTTCTAGGTAACCTTGCAGGGATATAGAGCACACTGTGGATGCCGTGCTCATGTCAAAACCTGCCTGTAACACAAGGTCACCTGTCACATGCAAGCTAGCAGTCGCATCAGAAAGCAACTGACTGCCCGCCGCGAGACGCAGTGAGCCATCAATTGTATTAGCACCCGCATAATGCAGCGCGCCCGCATCCTCGACGGTGACATTGCCTGTGATGCTGTTTCTCTCACTGCGCAGCTTGCCTTCGCTGATGGTGACTTCTGCTATCTGTAACTGGGTGTCTTGGATATGGAGCTCCTGAGTACCTGATTTTTGAAGGCTGGCAGCGGAGAGTATTTTATTGTTACCATTAAAGCTGTAGGCCAGTTGGGAGTTGTTCACCTCTATGGAGGCGGCCTCTATATTTTTAGCCAGACTCACCTGACGTGCGGTCTCGCCAGCACCAGCATTGTAATCGTTGAAGAGCACAGCACGTGTGCTCTCATAATCACTGGCGTAGTAGCCATCATGCTCTGAGCCTATGGCATCAGCGTAACGCAGCCAACCGCTACTCTCTGTAGCAATACCTCCGTCATCCAGAGGATCTACCGCACCCCACTCCGTGATAGTGCCACTCCACAGCTGTTTTGTATCAGCCGCATGGTAGCTTTCGTAGAGATCCTTGAGGCTTTGGGAGGTGTCGATGTTATAAATACCATTAATTGTAAAAGTATCGCCACTAGTTCCATAAACCCATGGCGTGGTAAATTCTGCATCCATGTAGAGATTAAAACGACTTCCTGTCGCATCGACAAAAACTTGTGTTAATCCGTATTTTTGGTCATCAGAATCAGCAATGTAGATGGACGTCAAAAGCCCGTTCTCATCCACTTCAAATCCATAGGCTGTAATCACATGAGCTCCATTTGGATCGTAGTTTGTTTTAATAGTTGAAATAGAGGCAATCTTACCCACCTCCGTCTGTAGATAGCTTCCATCATCCTGTTTGGTGTAACCTAGCGCATTAGCCATTGCAGCAGTAAAATCAGCTAGATCTGTATTGGTAACAGAAT
>CAZRZE010000045.1:0-12288 GCA_964604535.1 uncultured Akkermansia sp. | reverse complement strand
CCAGTCAGAACCTGTGAAGTTGACGAGGAGGAGTTTTTCTTCCTTTCCTGCTAGGGCGAGGGAGTTGTCTAAATCCGTGTTCCATGTTTTCTTGTAGAGCTGTTGTTGCTCTGGCGAGATCTGGGGTATCTCTGCTGGGGCATAGCGCAGCACGAGGCCTTCTCTCTGTTGCTTGGATTTGGCAAGGATGATATCATCGGCTGGGAAAAAGTGATCGTACTGCGACATGAGGGATTGTCCTGATGCGCCAAGTCCTTTGACATATTCCGCAAAGGCATCCTTTGCCAGCTGTATGTCCGCGCTATCCTCTGCCATGAGTATCAAGAGCTGTACTCTCATATCCATGAGCCCGCGCCAGATGAGACCTGTTGGCTTTTTGTCCAGCTCTTTTTCATAGAGCGCAAGTATACTAGGCCAATCTGTTTTGAGTGCGCGTACTTCATCCGCTATGCGGCGCAGCTCTTTTTCTGCGTGCATATCCTGTGGGCTTTTGATATAGGGCTGCATCCACAGAGGGGATTGAGAGGCAAGGAGGGTGCAGCTGGCAAGTACAGATAGGATGAGGCTTCGCATAGAGTATATTTAACACAAAAATGGATTCGCGTCAAAAATACTTTTATAAGGTGCGTCTGCGACGACGGGCTAGTAAGGCAGAAAGCGCGATAAGACTTAGCGTGATAGTAGATGGTTCTGGGACTGGCGGAAAGTCTCTGAGAATCTCTACCTCTATCCCGCCATCGGATGTGCGACGCCTGATTTCGTACTCATCAGTGGTCAATTCTCTGCCGTTAATTTGCAGGATGGTTATTTTGCTCAAATCAGTCAAATCATAATCAATTGTCAGCATCCCTGAGCCATCGCCTATGATGATTTCAAAGATATCGCCTATGTATGCAGAGCCAAAGTTGAGGTCAATCTTACTGAAAGAAAAGCTTGTTCCTGCATTGGCTATGATATGATTTGCACCTCCTAAGGATTGATTGACATCGGATATGTCTGTGCCGTAAAAGAAAAGTGTTTCGGTGTCGATACTAGCTTGTTTTTGCAGTTCTAATGTATTTAATATACTTAGGGTATCGGAATAGACAATTGTTCTATCTGTTCCTTCATCTAGGCCAAATGCTGTTGCTCCCGTGATAGCTATATGACCAGAACGCTCGCCAGCCGCGCCAGCGGATTGATTAATGTTGGAGACGAGCGTGCCACCAGTTAGATTGAGAAGTGCTGCCTTGTCGATGTTTGTGCCCCCCTCCAAGATCACATCACCTACCTGATCAAGGTAGTCGGCATTTGTTTTGATACGAGCAGATTCCCTTACTGTCACGTTGGCGTGGTTGACAAAGCTTCCTGTGCTTGTAGATCCATCAGAGTGAGTTGCGCTGCCTAGCTGTACTCCACCTGTTTCTACAATGAGATGATTCATATCAAGCTCGCCATTGAGGAAGACACCGTATTCATTTTCTACATCACTGTGAGAGGTATCTTTGATAGTGAGAATACCAGCCGATGACGTACTGGATTTGATAGCATCATCTATGGTGATGGTTTTATCTGATCCCGCTGTTGTCTCTAGTGTTAGGTTAGATCCATCCAAATAAATAGCCGTATAGTCTCGCACTGCACCAGCATTCTCTACAATATCGTAGGTCCATTGTTCATTATTGGTGCCATTGATGTTTTTTGTCACACTGGAGTTTGTCACGGTATAATTGTCACGGAAGACAACATGTTCATTTTTTGCGGTGATCGTGACGTCATTTGAATTCGATATGTAAATCGCTGCACCTTTCGCATGATTTGCATTGCTGCTACCTGTTCCTGCAACATTATTATAAAAGCTAACATCTGTAAGTTGGAGAGATTGATGGCTTGCCTGACTGCGAAGGCTAAAAGCGCCTCCTAAAGCAGAAGCATGATCAGAGAAGGCCATATTTCCCGTATAGACACCGGAGATGACGCCATTAATAGTTGTTCCGTTTAGGGAAATAGCACCTCCTAGAGCATCACCACTAAATGCGTGAGATATGTTTTGTGTGAAGTTGCCTGTAATAGAGCTGAACGTTCCTCCGTATGTTCGGAAAGCGCCACCATCCGATCCGTTCGTATGACCTATCTGCCTGTAGCCTTCAGCGATATTTCGCGTAAAATTACCTGTTATAGAACCTATTACTGCCCTAGAACCAGTGTATATAGCCCCTCCGAAAGATGCTTTGTTATCAGAGAAATCACCTGTTATTGAAGCAATAGATGATGTGACAGAGCTAGGCACATAGCCTAAGGCTCCATCTTCATTAAAGATAAGTGAAATAGCCCCCCCTCTGGCATAGCGAGAAGTTGTACCATCCGAGTCTTTTACAGTTGCCGTATTGTTATAAAAATTAGCTCTAAGATCACCTATACTAGGACCACCAGCTAAGAAAATGGCACCACCAGCAGCGGAATAACCCGCAGTCGTACCCGTAGAGACAACGTGGTTGTTTTGGAATATGACAGGGGTATTTACATCATTATCGAAAATAAGCTTACTATAGCCATTGATTAACGTAATTGCACCGCCAATAGCATCCCCTTGGATTGATTTTTTGAAGTTTTCCATGCTGTGCAATCCATTGATAGTAATGCTTGGAGCGTTTTTGTAATTGATGTCATAAAGCATCTGGAAACCAGAATAGAGTCCTTGCCCATCCAGTGTGGGTTGCACTCCGTCTTTGACGTATCCATTGATTTGGACATTAAAATTGGCAGGTAGCGGAGTGTCTCCTTGCTCATCCGCGATAGTGAAAATCATCCCAGTGGATGCTGCCTGATCGATTTTTACCCTGCCACTCACTCTATATTCGACATCATAATGATACTCAACATTACCTTCTGTCACGCTTTGTTGCGAAGCTGTGCCGCTGCCTTCACTGATTGCTGCTATACCTCCAATGCCCGAAGAGATGTTGGAAGCAGGCGAAGAAGCGGTTGAGGTTGCGTAGCTAGCGTCTGACGGCACTACTGCTTGGGATGCAACTGCGTTTCCTTCTTTGGGTAGCTTTATGGCATTACCTTCTTTTACACTGTAGTCGCTCGGGGCAGATGTATTGCTAGCGGATAAGCTTACAGGTATACTGCTGCCCTCTGTGCTCATTATATCTTGATTGTATGTGCTCTCCGCATGAGTGGAAGAGGGCGCATTGACGCTTTCCGCGCCTAGATAGCGAACAGAGAGTGCGCGAGATGGCGCGATGTTTTCCTTGAACTCTGTATCATCACCTTCTCCTAAAATACTTTCCTCCTCAGCCAAAGAAAGATTTGACTTCAGCTCTAGCTCATCACTGAACTGGGTTAAACGTTCTTCTAGTAGAAAATCTTCTTCCGCCTCTGCGCTGTCTACACAGTCCTTTGTAGCATGATCTGGCTGCAATTCCATATAATCCGTTAACTCCAGACTAACGGAATCTCGTAGAATAGATATTGCCAAATCAGATGCTAAGATGTCTGATGTTATCTTGGCTTTGCTTTCCCCGAGTGAGAGGATGCTAAGCCACGCTATTAAAATACGCCTCATGAAGAAAGATTTTAACTTTCTTGCAGATATATAGAAGGTAAGCTAGAATTATTTAGCTATATCTTCAAATTGCTCACAAGCTTTTTGCAGCTCGGAGCTGTTGAGGTACTTGTGCGCTTTTAGCTTTGCTGTCAGCTTTTGTGCCTTGTTAAGTTGCTGCTCCATCAACTTGGCCGTGGCAGGGTTAGCCATGAGCTCGTTGACGCGTGCTAACTGCTCTGAGCTGAGCTCTTCATAATGAAGAACGAGCTCTTCCAATGCATGCGCTAATACATTTAATTCCTCTACGCCTTCGGTCACGCTTATTTGCTGAGATAGTAACTGCTCCAATGTTTCATTATAGGAGTTGTTAATCTCTATTGTTTCGCGTATGAATCTCTCACTTGGTGAGTTAGCATTATCAGCTAAAGCTGGTGATATAGCACAGATGAGGGCGACAAGATGGGTTGTTGGGTAGTCTTGCACACGCAAATTTTACATCTCACTATTGCGCTGGTCAAGTCAAATTTTTAAAAAAATAATAAAAATTACAAAAAATAATATTTTTATTTATTAATTGTTATACAGATTATCCTCTCTCTCTCTAGTCGCGCTTGCGACGACGGCGAGCTAGTAGAGCCGAGAGCGTGACGAGGCTTAATGTGACCGTTGAGGGCTCTGGAACTAGTGGCGGTGGTACGTGGATGAGAATTTCTACATCTATCCCGCCATCTGCACGCTTTCGTACGATGAAATCTTTGTCTACGCCCTGGACTAATTGTTGCCCATCTACTGTAAAGACTACCGTCTTGGAGAAATCATAATCTATGGTCAACTGCCCTGTGCCGTCGCTGACAATGATTTCAAAAATATCCCCAGGGTTAGCTGTAGCAAAATTGAGCTCAATTTTATCAAAGGAAAAAGTTGTATCAGGGCTGGCAACAATGTGATTAGTATTATTCACATCTGCCTCGTCATATCCGTAGAACAAGAGAGTGTCAGTATTAACTGTGGTTGCCTCCATCAATTTAAGAGTATTGAGGATACTGATGGTGTCCGCATTGACAATAGTCTTGTCCGAGGGTTGATCGGGATCTACTCCAAATATGGTTGAACCTGTGATGGCTACATGACCTTCGCGAGCCCCATCGGGGTTGATGTCGGAGACCAATTTGCCTCCCGTTAGATTGATTAAAGCTGCTGTGTCGCGGTCAACGCCTTGCAAATCCACTGTGCCGACATTCTTGAGGTAGTCAGCATTGGTTTTGACACGCCCTGTTTCTTGGACGGTGAGGTTGGCACTGTTGCTAAAGCTACCTGTAGTCACTGTTCCATCAGAGTGGGTATACTGCCCCAGTTCTACGCCGCCGGTCTCTACAATGAGGTGCTTCATCCCCAATTCACCATTGAGGAAAATACCGTATTCGTTTTCTACATTTGCATGGGAGGCATCATTTACAGTGAGGATACCAGTATTGGCGACAGAGCTGGAATCAATACCATCATTGATGGTAATCGTATTATTTGATCCAGCTGTTGTTTCTAGTGTGAGGTTAGAGCCATCTAGATAGATGGCAGTGTAATCGCGTGGCGAGCCTTCATTGATGGTGTATGTCCATTGCTCCACCTCATCTGCTGTTGTCGTAACAGTTTTGTTTATGGTAGAGTTGGTGACGGTGTAGTTATCAGAGATGAGGACATCTTTCTCCGCAGCAGTGATGGTAACATTTGTAGATTGAGTTATATATAGTGCTGCACCTTTCACATTGTTAGCGGAGTCTGTGCCTGTGCCTGCAATGTTGTTTTCAAAGCTTACGTCTGTGAATTGTATGGGGAGGGTGTTGCTTTGGTCGCGAATAACAACAGCTCCACCTAGCGCTGATCCGGATTTGGAAAAAGCAATATTCCCGCTAAAGTCACCACGAAGGGCTCCATGTAACTCTGTTCTCCATAGTGAAATAGCCCCGCCAAGGGCATTACCTGAAAGGGCGTTGGCTACATTGTTATAGAAGTCGGCATCAATAGCATAGCTCTCTCCCACCACGCCGAAATTCCCACTATATGCGCGTATCGCACCTCCATCACCACCGCTACTGTGTCCTACTTGGTTGTAATTTTCAGCAATGTTTCTTTCAAAGACTCCTTTGATAATACCAATAGAGGACTTTTCGCCCGTGTAGATGGCTCCACCAAAGGCGGCCTTATTGTCGGTGAAGTTGCCTGTTATAGAGCCAATGGAGGATACTTTGGCACTAACGCCATAGCCGCTTGGATTACCGTCAGGGACGCCAACCGCTATGGCGCCTCCGCGTTCGTAGCGATTAGAGGTGCCTTGAGAATTGAGCGTGATGGCCCTGTTGTTAATGAAGTTGGCATGCAGATTGCCAATGCTGGGGCCGCCCGAAAGGTAAATAGCACCACCAGAAGCATGTCCGCTGGTGGAGGAAACGGTGTTGTTTTTGAAGCTAACAGGATTGTTATCTCCGTTATCGACGATAATTGAGCCCCCTCCATTGATCATCGTGATGGCTGCTCCCATAGCATTACCCGCGGTGTTTTTTTCAAAATTTCGCACCTCGAACAGGTTTTTGACGGTGACGGTGGGCTTATTAGTATAGTTAGATAAGAATAGTAACTGGAGACCCGCATATCCGTTACCATCCATTGTTGCCTTTACTCCGTCTTTTTCGTAACCATCGAGAATGAGGTAGTAGTTTGGTTGCAGTTGTGGGTCTGCTCCTGCTGATTCATTGGCTATTGTATAGAGGAAGCGATTTTCTGATGGAACGGTGAATAGTCCATTAATTTCAAGAGTAATACCGGGGACCAGAGCTGTAGGGCTGGGGGTGTTTTCTGCTGATGTATTGCTTGCTGCAGAGTTGTAAAATGCGGCGCCTACCCCACCGCCACTGACTATAGACGCAGTGGGTGCTGCACTAGCAGAAGAGTTTGCGACTGGAGCTACATTACTGTATTGTGCGGTTGGGATGGCGGCTGTACTGTGCAATTTGGCTAAGACTGGCTCACCGCCTTCCTCAACACTGTAGTCGATCAAGGCAGCAGCGTTGCTGCTTGAAAAGTCTACTGGTATGGAGTTGCTTTCCTCTATACCCATAATGGGTTGATTGAGTATGTTTTCAGACTGAACTTGTGAGGGCGCGTGAACGCCTTCATTGCCTAGATAGCGTACAGATAGTGCGCGAGAAGGCGCAATGTTTTCTGTGTTTGCTTCTTCTTTTTCTGAAACCAACTCGTCGGCATTTAAAGAAAGATTCGATTCGATCTGAAGTTCATCACTGAACTGGGCTAAACGCTCTTCGAATAGAAAGTCAGCCTCTGCCTCTGTGCTGTCTACGATTATCTTTTGCGTTGCATCTGACTGCAATGTTACATAATCTGTTAATTCGAGATTAACGGAGTTTAGTAAAATGTTTATTGCGGTATCACGTTGAAGTATATCTGTTGCTGTACCCTCTAGTGGTAGAATGCAGAGACTGGCTATTAAAATATGCTTCATGTGAAAAGATGGATGCTGTCTAGCAAATAGGATGACGTATAGCGAGGGTTATTTTGCTACACGTTCAAATCCCTCACTTGATGATAATCAACAGATGAGGGTGACAAGATAGGGTGTTGGTAGTCTTGCGCGCGCGAAATACTACATTTCGCGTTTATATTGGTCAAGTAAAATCTCTTGAAAAAGCAGTATTTTTTCAATTATTTGTCATACAAAATATGACAGATGCGTCATTTCAGGAGCGTCTGCGGCGACACAAGAATGAGGCGAGAGCGATGAGGCTTAATGTGACAGTAGAGGGCTCTGGAACAGGTGGGAAGTCTCTGAGAATCTCTACCTCTATCCCGCCATCAGATGTACGGCGCCTGATTTCGTACTCATCGTCCGTCAATCTTCTGCCATTAACTTGCAGGATGGTGATTTTGCTTAGATCTGTCAGATCATAATTGATAGTCAACATCCCAGAGCCATCGCCCACAATGATTTCAAAGATATCGCCTATGTATGCAGCACCAAAGTTGAGTTCAATTTTACTGAAGGAAAAGCTGGTTCCAGCATTAGCTATGATATGATTGGTGCCTCCTAAGGATTGATTGACATCGGATTTGTCTGAGCCGTAGAAGAAAATTGTTTCGGTGTCGATACTTGCTAGCCTTTGTAGTTCTAATGTATTTAATAAACTGAGAGTACTGGAGTATATGATAGTCCTATCCGTTCCTTCATCTAGACCCAATATTGTCGATCCAGTGATGGCGATGTGACCAGTGCGTGTTCCTGTTGAATCAGCTGTTGTATCTTTATTGATATCAGATGTCAGAGTTCCACCTGTTAAATTGAGAAGTGCTGCATTGTTGCGGTTGGTTCCATCCAAGATAACATCACCTACTTGGGCTAGGTAATCGGCATTGGTTCTGATGCGAGCGGATTCTTTGACATGTACATTTGCATGGTTGATAAAGCTACCTGTACTAGTCGAACCATCTGAGTGAACGGCACTGCCTAGCTGCACACCGCCTGTCTCTACAATGAGTTGATCCATCCCTAGTTCTCCATTGAGGAAGACGCCATACTCATTCTCCACATTGCTATGCGAGGCATCTTTTACCGTGAGTATGCCTGTCGTCGTGGCACTAGCTGTTATGCCGTCATCTATGGTGATGGTTTTATCAGATCCTGCTGTAGTCTCTAGTGTTAGGTTAGATCCATCCAAATAAATGGCCGTGTAGTCGCGTACGACACCAGTGTCTGCTTCAATATCATAGGTCCATTCTGCGCCATTGATATTCTTTGTTATGGTAGCGTTTGTAACGGTATAATTATTGCTAAAAACGACATTTTTATTATTCGCAGTAATGGTAACATCGGTTGAATTTGATATGTAGATCGCTGCACCTTTTACGTTATCAGTACTGCTTGTGCCCGTACCAGCTATATTGTCGAAAAAGCTCACATCGGTTAGCTGAATAGGTTTTTGATTGCTCTGGTTTCGTATGGATAGAGCACCTCCCCAGGCAGAACCTTCAGCAGCGAATACCTTATTGCCCAAAAAGTCACCTGAAATCGTGCCATTAATACTGGTTTCATAAAGGGATATAGAGCCACCTAGCGCATTACCAGTAAAGGCATTGGATATGTTATTGGTGAAGTTTCCGGAGATTGAGCCGAATGATCCCTTGTATGTTCGGAACGCTCCACCATCTGCACCTGTACGGCTAGCATGATCTGACTGCATGTAGCCCTCTGCTATGTTTCGAGTGAAATTGCCTATTATGTTACTTATTGATGCATATGCACCTGTATAGATAGCACCGCCAAATGTTGCCTTGTTATCTGTGAAGTCACCTGTAATTGTTCCTATAGTGGAAAGAGTGGTGCCAAGAGGGAAGTCACTAGGGTAGTCGTCAGGGTATCCCACAGCAATGGCTCCACCACGAGCATAACGAGAAGCTGTATTAGATGAATTGAGGGTAGAAGCAGTATTGTTGATAAAGTTGGCGCGAAGGTTGCCAATACTACCGCCGCCAGAGATGAAAATAGCGCCCCCTCCTGATGAAGAGCCTTTAGAAGTCGATGTAGAAGTGACGTGGTTATTTTGGAAGGTGACGGGGCTGTTCGGGTCATTGTTGAAGATGAGCTTACTTCGCCCATTAACAAGGGAGATAGCGCCCCCCATGGCATCTCCTGTCCTCGTTTTGATGAAGTTTTCCATGCCTGCCAAATTCTCGAAGGTGATGGTGGGTGCGCCAGTGTATCCATTATAGTAATATAATTCGAAACCTCGGTATTGTTCACCTCCGTCGAGAATGGGTATATTACCTTCAGAGATGTTGATGCCTTGGATCTTGATGTTAAAGTTACCAGTGACTTCACTCGATGAGGTGAAACGCATGTCGGCTTCATTATTTGCATTGATTAGCACTCGACCATCAACCTCAAAGGGGATCTCTAGGTTTATTAGCTCTGGATCCGTGTTGTTGCTCGCCGTTTGCAAAATGCGGGATTGATAGCCGATGCTTGTTGCTTGAGTACCCGCAGCAGTGGTGCTGCTGGACTTATTTGAAATTGATGCAGATGGAGTAGCGTAGTTTGATTGTGCGACTGGGACGCTTTTGCTTGGGGTGGCTGTGCTGCTCCCTTCGGGCAGGACTAGTGCATCACCCTCTTCGACACTGTAGTCGGTTAATGCAGGGGAGTTGCTATCTAATAGGTTGACGGGACTGGTGTCACTGTTTACTACTCCAATAATGTCTTGATTGAGTGGGGGGGGTGCATGATTGGGTGAGGATGCGCGAACGCTTTCAGAGCCCAGATAGCGCACAGAGAGTGCACGAGACGGAGCAATATTTTCCGCTTGCTCTTCATCTTTTTCGGAAATCAGCTGAACCTCACCCAAAGAAAGATTCGATTCCAGTTCGAGTTCATCACTGAATTGGGCTAAATGTTCTTCGTGTAAGAAATTAGCTTCGGCCTCAAAGCTATCCACTTGGAGCATATTCATCTGGGTAGACTGCAATTCCATATAATCTGTTAACTCTAGATCAACAGAGTCTCGCAAAATGTCCATCGCCGCGTTCCGCTCGAGGACATTTGTCTCCAATTCCACCTCGCTACTCTCTATGGGTAGAACGCAGAGACTGGCTATGAGAATAAATTTCATATGGCATGATTGATGCTGCTTTTAATAGAGAGCATCTACACACAAATATTATAGAGATTTTCCTTGTTAGATGTCAAGTTTCATCTTGATAAAAGTTAAATAATCCTTATGATCATGTCATGCACAATATGCCTGATATACTCGCTCAGCTTGGGCATAGAGATTGGAGACCGGGGCAAAAGGATTTAGTCACAGCTGCTAGTAGTGGGAAATCTGTCCTTGGAATCCTGCCTACGGGGCATGGAAAAAGCCTTTGTTATCAAGCTGCTGCGCTGTGGCTGGGAAAGTGCAGTCTGGTCATTTCCCCACTCATTGCTTTGATGCGTGAGCAGGTGGCGACACTGGGACGCATGGGTATTGCCGCTGCACGTTATGATTCCTCTCTGGATGAGGAAGAAAGGCAGGCGGTGCTACGCTCCATCGCAGCAGGAGAGCTGCGTTTACTCTACCTTGCGCCTGAGTCGCTGGAGAGTCCTGCCCTCAGTGCGGTGATAGAGCAACTTTCAGCGCAGGATAAGTTAGGCTTTTTTGTGGTGGATGAGGCGCATTGCGTCAGCGAGTGGGGGCATAGCTTTCGCCCCGATTATTTGAAGCTTTCGGACTACTACCGCCGTCATTCCTTTTTTGCACTCATTGCCTTTACAGCTACCGCACCGCCAGCTGTCCGTGATGACCTCTGCGCCAGCTTTGGTATTCTGGCGGAAAATGTCTTTTCCCTGCCGCCCTACAAGGCTAATATCACCCGATGGGTGGAATGTTGCCCTGACAAGGACGCGCGAGTCGTGGACTACCTTAGAGAGCATCAGCGCACTCCTGCCATCATCTACTGCCGCACGCGTAAGGGCTGTGAAGAGCTAGTTGCTCGCCTGCAAGAAGAATTGCCGCAGCTCTGTCTGGCTGCCTACCATGCAGGTCAACCCAGCGAGCAGCGCGAGGGCATACAGGATAGATTTTTGAGCAATGAGGTGCAGGTCATGGTGGCAACCATTGCCTTTGGTATGGGGGTGGACAAGCCTGACATACGCAGCGTTATCCACTACCACGCGCCCGCCAGCCCAGAATCCTATGTGCAGGAGTCCGGACGTGCTGGCAGAGATGGCATGCCTGCCTGTAGTCTGGTGCTCTTGGATGAGGGCGATGATGTGGATATTTGTAACCGTCTTTACGCTTCCCAACCAGAGCCCAACGCGCTGCTGCGCTGCGCTCGCTGGTTGCTGCCAGAGCACAGCCGCATTGTCTCCCACTGGGAGCTGGGCACGGAGTGCGACCTCAACGAGGATGTGCTAGAACGCTGTCTCCTTCTGCTTGATGGTGTAGTGGAAAAGGCAGCTCTGGGCTACAAGTACTATAAGGTAAGGCCACTCTTCTCCATGGACTGTATTTTAGATGGCAGAGATGAAGAAGAGGCTGCGCGTCTGAAATATCTTTACAATCAGCGTGAGGGGGAGATAGAGCAACTCGCTGATGAGTGGGGCTTGGGCTACGAAGAGAGCTTGCAATTGCTGCAAGAGTGCGAGGCTTCGCAGGAATGGAGCATCAGCTACAGGCAGCGCAGTACCCTCATCCAACGATGCGGTCAGGCAGATGCACGAAGTGTGGCGGCAGAGCTTGCGGCATACTACGACAGGCAGCTATCTCAATCGCTGAGTCGCTGGGATCTGATGAAGCAGATGTTTTTGGGTGAGGGCTGTATCAATCGCGCCCTGCATCGCTACTTTACAGGAGAGGAGAGCTCAAAGGATTGCGGTCATTGCAGTGCCTGTCAGGGTGTGGAGCGCGAGATGTTGCCCTTGGCTGGGTCTGCACCGATGGCTACTTGGTTGCCCTCCCAGCTGCCAGAGCGTTTGAGCGAGGCGCAGCGCAAGAGCTTTTTGCTAGGTCTCATCTCACCAGCCCTGATGCGACGTAGGCTTTGGGCGCATGCACTCTACGGTTGTATGGATGGGGCGCGTTGGCAAGATGTGTAGATTCTTAGCGTTTTAGTCAAATAAATTAGAAAAACTATGCAAATTTTGCTTGACTTTTTTTGATGCAGCTGTTACTAATGCGCCATGTCAATCACACACTCCTCCAAGATATCTCGCG
>CAZRZE010000044.1:0-12384 GCA_964604535.1 uncultured Akkermansia sp. | reverse complement strand
CACCAGGTACCCCTGCTTGATACTGCATGCGTCGGAAAGTTGCAGCAGTTTCATGTTCATTGTCTGTTGTGTCAAACCAACCAGGAGTCAGGCGCATACCAGCATAGCCCGCAAGTGAGAAGGGGGGATGGATGGGTGCTTCTGATACAGAGGCAAAGGAGACCTGCTCACCATCACTGGTGAGACCCAGTAGACCATTGTCGCCAATGTTATCAATGGGGGAGGTGCTCAGACCAGAGGAGATGTTGATGTTTACCAGCTGATAGGGGTGATAGTGGCGCATCTGCTCCGTGGGGTCAACAAGGTAACCACCAAAGAAGGCGGGACTAGAGTGCTGCCAAATCTTGGAACGATAGTCACCCGTAGCAAAGCCCATACGCATGCTGCTATTAGACGACTTTGGAGTCAGTCCCAAAGCTGCAATGAAATAAGGATTATTTTCGTCATTCTGTAGTCCAGAAGACGCATTCCAAGAATCCGTTGCTATGTGCGTGTTGAGACTAGCGTCATCTGGATCATACCAGCCAAGAATGTATCTATGAGGACTATGTGCCCCCTTGCCAAGACCACCCACATTGAGGTTATAGTCCTTAGAGAGTCCATAGAAGCCACTCATAATGGTGTAGCACTCCGCGCGATTTGGTGCAAACCACCAACCGTCAGTGATGTATGGAGCCAGCGTAGTGGATTGTCCTAGTTTTAGCGTGAGTCGGCTTCTTCCTCCAGTTCCAATTTGACTGTCGCCCACACCAGAGATGAATGTGGCCTGATGTCCACTGAGTGCTTGAGGATTGTAGCCTACAGCCCAAGGGGTTTGCAAGTAACCAGCACCGCTGGTATTTTGCACACGTTTGTTGGCAGGCGAGAAGAAGAGAATTTCGCCCGGCTCAAAGACAATGTCACCCATAACAGAGTTACGAGAGCGTAGGAAGTAATTACCAACATCATGCCCCCAGTCTGTCTCGGTACCATGTGCACGGAAGAGCCAGTCCTGCCATGTGTAATTGCCATTTTGGTCAGCAACGTTGTACTGCATCCATATGGTCTTGTAGGGTACGGAGTGTGACCACAATTGTTCACCCATGATACGCATTTCAATATTGTAGGGATTCCAATAGAGAACAAGTGGCGCAAAGCCCAGCTTGAAGTCATAGCCATTCCCAGATTTTGCTGTGTCTACAGAGAGTGCAAAGGAATGAATAAACGAGAGCATGATGGGAACACGAGCGTAGCCGGCGGAGATAGAACCTTCTTCTAGCATCACCTTATCTGTGTAACTCCAGTGGTCAGCAGAAGATATGGTCATTTCGTTAGGTTCAATAATCTCTCTCTTACTACCTTCAAAACCGCCACCACTAATGCGTGTGTATGGGTTATTCACTGTGCCGTAGAGACGAGCATTGAAGTGCAGGAGCTTGTTGGACTTACCATTGGGGTAGGTATTGTGGTAAGCGTGCAGCACCTGCCAAGAGCCAATAGGAAGCTCATCAGTTGTGCCTGCTGGGATGATATTATTGCGCTCGGCGATAGGGGCATCCTGCTTCGCACGGCGTGCAAACTCTGTATCCTTGAGTGTTTCCTTGTTGAGCAACAGGGAGAGGTCTTGCTTCAGACCACCATGTCTAATATTGATAGGAAGACTGTGTGAGGTCATGGAGACATCAAAGAAGTAGGGAGAGCCTTGCTTCTGAGAGCTTGTGTTAGCGAGAGCCAAAGAGGAGAGAGTGAGGATACGATCACTGTTACCCACGCCATCCCCTAATTCGGGGAACTCAAAACTACCAGAAAATGAGGGGGGAGGGGTATCCCATGTGCGGTGCAGAGCTTCTACAGGATCATCAGTTTCTGCGACACCTTCAATGTTGATTTTGGCCTTCTGGTTTTCACCATTGATCCACCATGCGTATTGTGTGGTATTGTTACCACGGGCAGGTGTGGAGATGAGGTCAGCGTAGACAAATTGATTGCTGTTGACGTTGGTGCCCAGTGTACCTTCACCTACGAGGCAGATACGCTCACCAGCCATGCGGCTGCTAAGTTGTGCATAGGCGTTAATGTCACGCAGTTCGGTCCTGCTCTTAGCAGAAATCATCCAACGACGGAACATCTTGGTGCGCCCCTTGTCGTAGGTTTCTCTGATGTGGCCGCCTTTACCAGACTTACTTGAGCCGTAGATGGGACCATCCCAGCTGTCCCAAACGCCTAGAATATAGGGACTTGGGCCATTATCACTGTTATTAAGAATGCCAGAGTTAGCTGTAATGCGCTGGTCGGGTCCAAGTTCTGCTTGCAACTCGCCTATAGCCGCATCCAGACCTACTAGGGCTTGCTGTCTAGCCTCTGCAAAGAGGATTTTTTGCGCAGCAATACGGTTACGACTTGATACGAGAGCCATGAGACCAACCGCAATCAATGCGATTAGAATCATGAGAACAAGGGTTGCGATAATCGCAAACCCAGGTTTGTTCGGTGATGTGAAACGTAATGTAGTTTTCATACTGAAACGAAGTTATGTTGGTAGTATATTTTTTGTAGCTCCTCTTGATGAGTTATTATGTGGATTATAGTCAAATTTTCTATTCTGTCAAGCATATAAAGAGGTCATACCAGGCTAAGATGACAAAAGTGAAGCAAATTGAAACAAACTTTTTATTACCGATAATCAGTGTAATGTAAAATCAAAAGAGTATTGAAATTATTTGCTTGATATTACGGTATATCGTGCTAGTATCATCTCCATCTATGAGCATGGTAATCGCGGAACATTTGTACAAGGTATTTGGCCGCACGGAGGCAGTTAAAGACGCAAGTTTTCAAATAGAAAAAGGCGAAATTGTTGGTTTTCTCGGCCCTAACGGTGCAGGCAAAACAACAACAATGAAAATGCTAACGGGCTATTTGCCTCCCAGTGCTGGCACAGCGCGCATAGCGGGATTCGACATCATTGACCAGACGCGCGAAGTTCGCCGTCACATTGGTTATATGCCAGAGAATGTCCCCCTCTATGATGATATGCGCGTCTATGAGTACCTCGACTACAGAGCGAGACTCAAAGGCATCACAGGCTCATCCGTCCGCGCCCAGATTGGCGAAGTGATTGATCACTGCGGTTTAGAAGTAAAGCGCAAGAAGCCTATCAGTACACTTTCCAAGGGTTACCGCCAGCGTGTTGGCTTGGCAGATGCCCTTCTTGGTCGCCCAGAACTGCTCATACTAGATGAGCCTACTAATGGTCTCGACCCCAATCAGATACGCCAAATACGAGAGCTTATTAAGCATCTCTCTGTAGATCATACAGTTATCCTTTCCACCCACATCCTCAGCGAGGTGGAAATGATAGCTAACAAGGTGATTATCATTGATCAAGGACTAATTAAAGCAGCTGACACACCGCTCAATCTGACTGCTGGACTACGTGCCGCGGGTCGCATCAGTCTGGAGTTCAAGGGAGATCTGGAGTTATTCACAGCAAAACTTAATGAAATGGAACCTGTTAAGAAGGTTATTCACAATGGTACCAGTGGAGATGCTTGGCATTCTCTCACTGTTCGCGCTGAAGCAGGCACGGACACGCGCGAAGCTGTTGCTGCTGCTATAGCCCAGTTTGGCTACCCTATGCGCGAGATCCATCGCCATATCCCCACCCTTGAGGATGTTTTTGTAGAAATGACACGCCACGACTAATTTTATATCGACATGAATACGCAACAGAATACGAGTGAGAAGCACGACATCAGTCGCTCCCGCAGCTACCTCCGTACCGTCTATGTGATTTTTTCACGAGAGCTCAGGAGCTACATCGCCATGCCATTCGGCTGGGTGGTGCTTGCTTGCACGATGGGGCTTCAGGCCTTTTCCCTCCAAGCAGTGCTCAAGGTCTTGAGCATGGGCTCGGATGAGGGTGTGATGTTTCACATGCTCAACCACATCACCTTTTGGTTTTACTTTATCTTCCTTTTCCCGCTCATCACAATGCGTAGCTTTGCTGAAGAAGAGCGCATGGGCACACTAGAAGGTCTACTCACGGCTCCCGTCACGACGCTGCAGATCTTATTGGGCAAGTACTTTGCGGCTTACAGCTTTTACTTGCTCATCTGGCTGCCTTTGATGCTTTACCCTTCTTTGAGCGATTTAGCAAATTACCTCACCAATAGTTTTTATGGAATCCAGTCCACAGGGACGATAGAGTTCCACCTAGCTGACTGGTACGGTGCGTTTAGTATACTCTTCCTGACAGGGGCATTTTTCATTGCCTTGGGCATCCTTTGCTCTGCACTGACACGCAGTCAGATTATTGCTGCTATCATCTGCACCAGTGTGATGATTACCTATTACTTCATGGGACGTATCACAGAACTCTGGGGAGAGTTTCCAGCAGCAGGCTTCTTCCATTACATCTCCTTTAATGAGCAGATTAGCTCCTTCTCTCGCGGACTGATGGATAGTCGCCCCTTTGTTCTCTATATCACCCTCACCCTCTTCACCCTAGCACTGACTCGCAATGTCGTAGACTACCGCCGTTGGAGACGCTAATTTCCCCCGCTTCCTTTGTATGAAAAGCAACAAAAATGAAAAGGCTCGTCGCGCCAAGAAGAACCCCATCGCTTGGGTAAACCTTGCCTTGCTCGCCATCCTCATCATCACCATCAACTTCATCTCCAGCCAAGAGTACACAAAGCGCGACCTCACAGAGGAACAACGCTACACCATCTCGGAGCGCACTATCAACATCCTCAACAGCAAGCGAGTTCAGGAGCATCCCAGTGCGGAAAAGCCCAATCCCATCCGTGTCATCTTTGCCTTCCAGCGCAACACACGCAACTACCCCCGCATGTACTCCCTGCTGGAAGAATACGAAAAGTACAGTGATGGAAAGGTAGAAGTAGAGGTTTTTGACCCCTTGCGCCAGCCCAACCGCGCACGCGAAATCTCGCAAATCTACGGCATTGACTTCACTCAGAATCTCTGCGTTGTTGACGCGCGAAGCAATCCTAGCATCGCTCTGCAAACATTTGAAGAACGCGCAGACCGCAAATACGTCCGCGTCCGCCCCGGTGCATCCTTCATCAAGTACAAGACCCTGCCCGACCAGACGAAAAAGGCTGTGGCTCTTATGATGGATGAGGTGCTCAGCTCCGCCATCGTCGAAGCAGTTGAAGGTGACATGCGCAAGATGTATGTCGTAGAAGGAAAGGGTGGCGTGTCTCGCGATGAGAAGCTCTACCTCGGTCAGATAGAAGAGATTGCAGCCTCTCTCAATATACAGCTTTCCTTCATCAACCTCTCTCAGGTAGAACGCCTGCCCGATGACGCAGAAGGTCTGTTCATTATCTCGCCTCGCAGTGACTTCAATGAGAAGGAAATGGAGGTCATCAGCGAGTTCTGGTACAGAAAGGGTCGCAACGCTCTCTTTGTCGCGCTGGATCCAGAATACACAGAGCTCCCCCATCTTTACAGCTTTATTCGCAAGCAAGGCATACGCCCCAACAAGAATCGTGTACTACTGCGCGACAGAAAGCGCGCCTACTATAATATCACTGCCGTGTTCCCAGAAGGCCTCAACGCCACGCGCCCCTTCTGGCATTACTCCACCAACCTTGAAGGACAGAGCATGTCCTTTGACTTGGAACACGCGGATGAAAATATAGCAAGCATGCAAAAGCTCAACACCTTTGAAGTGCTCAACAGCACGAAGGATTACTACGGGGAAAGCAGCCAGAACCTCACCCCCCAATTTGATCCAGAAGAGGACAAAGAAGGCCCACTCTGCCTAGCGGCTGCAGTGACACGTGGTTCGTACAATGACCCCAACAACTTTTCCACCATGCTCGTTCTGGGCAACCTCCAAATGCTGACAACGGATGGTGCAAAGCGCGAGCAACGCGACTACCTGCGCACCCTGACAGCGTGGATGTCTGACCGCCCCGAATACGCAGGAAAGAGCAGCAATGAGGACCTTACGATGAAGATTGACCTCAATCGCAAATAACAGACTATCTTGGAATTCCTCACCCTTTTGGGACTCCCCTGCTCTGCTCTTTTGATCGCCCTCGTTCTCTGGAATATCCGTCGCAATTAATCGCATGCGTTATCTAACCACCATCATTTTATCACTGCTCACGCTGTTTGTATTGACAGCTGCTACCTTTCTCGTGCTAGATGGTAATCTGGCACGACTGACAGGCTGGTATCATTTTAAGAAGGGTGAACCCATCTTTCATGGCAGCTCTGCGGAGAACTTGCAAAAGGTGGACTGGATGCGCATCCAAGACCTGCATGATCGCATCGAGTGTGTAAGAGAAGAAGACGGAAATTGGTGGATAGTCACCCCCTACCGCGACCGTTTATCACCCACGGTAGCACAGGCTATCTTGGCCTTCACGCACCAAGCCACCCTCGTAGACACCCTGCCATTAGATCGCTCCACAGAGGGAAGTCTGCGCGAGTTTGGCGTGGAGACTGTGCCCAATGCCATCACGCTCAAACGCTCTTCTGGCAACGGACACACAACAGTGGCCCGCTACACATTGGGAGCTGCTGCTCCTTGGTTTGCCGACACGCAACAGGACAGAACCGTCATTCCCACCACCTACTTGCGTAGCAATTTTTATGGTGATGATGAGCGCATCCATGTCGTGACTGGCAACATTCTCAATGTGTTTGAAAACGGTCTGCATGCCCTGCGTGACCCTCACCCGCTTCAAATCAAGCGCGACAGTGTTTCCCAGATAGATATTAGCTCCCCCGCGGACAAGGATGCGGTCTCCCTAGCACGCCTCAGTCCGCAGACTCCTTGGCGCATACGAAAACCCATTATCACAGAAGCACAGAGTGATGAGGTAGAATACCTCCTTGATGATTTGCAAAAACTGAAGGCCATTCGTGTCGAAAGCAAAGAAGACGTCGAACTACCAGATCCCGCAGCAGCCACCCACGTTGCGCTGCACATCCATGATGAAAAGCCCGTCATCCTGAGCATCTACCCAGCCGTCTTTTCAAAGCGCGATGACAGCATGATTAGCTACGCGACCGTATCTGATCGTGATGTTGTATTCACCCTCCCTGCGGCCCCCCGTGTTTTGCGTAAGGGAAGTTACGCCAACATCATCAATGCTGTTTACCACCTGCCTCTGCTACCAGATCAGTCCTTAGCGCAGCTGCGCTCGGGCGATGCGCCAGTTTATACTTCTGAGATGCCTCTCAGTCTCGCCAAGCTGCGCTCATATGAAATCTCTGAATTGCCAGAAAAAGACATTGCTCGCTTTGCGCTAAAGGCCTCCTACTCTCCCACACCTCTACTGGGTATCCTCATACCAGGTGATAAAGAAAGTCAGGTACCCGACCAATGGATGTATTCCATCAAAAAGCCTTACGCGCAGGCAGATAATGAACGCATTAAAAACTTCCTCAATGCCTTGCACCTTGTCCCAGCTAAGGCCATACATGACATCAGCAAGAGCGAAGAACTAGCCTCTTTTGGGTTGGATAAGCCCGATTACGTGCTCAATATCCTGCCACTTCCCTGCACTTACCGCAGTGTGATTTATGGCATCAATATGCCTCTTATCAAAGATAGAGACCCAGTTAGCTACGTGATTAAAAATCATCAGCTAGACGGCAAAGACGATGCTTGGTACATACATGAGACTGGTAGCTCTCGCGTCAGTGAATTGAGCGATTCCGTCATCAAATACCTCTCCCTACAAGATGCAGCATGGCGCGACAAGCATCTCATGCAATTTGCCGTCTCCTCTGTCAAGGTCCTTACACAGGACTTCCAGCAAGCCCCCCTCGTATTGAATTACAACTACATAGGTGACGTCTGGACAGGGACATTAGCAGGAAAAGACATCACGCCACGCATCCGCGCTCCTCGTGCCATCAACTACCTGCGCAATCTCAATAAAATGCGCGTAGATCACTGGTTGCCCAACCAGCATGCCAACGCTGCAAAGGCTCTGCGACAACCCGCCTTCCGCGTGAAGCTCGATCTAGAGATACCACAAATCGCCGACACAGAAGCTATCGTCATCGACGAAACGGATGATGCTGACAACATCACCCAAGACGCCACCTACCAAGGCGAAGTCCATGTTGAGGATTACCTGAAGAAGGATAACATCAATAAGGAGATGGAAGATTTACTCTTTGGTGAGCAGAATGTGAAGAAGACGACCATCACCCTCGAAATCGCACCCATGTACAACAGTGAAAACACTCCCTTCTACGGTCGCATCGTAGAGACAGGAGAGGTCTTCATTCTCAGCAAGGAAAACGCATGGAGCCTCGGCAATAACCTATTAGAACAATAATATCATGTGGCAATGGCAGCACAGAATCCCCCTCGCAGAAGAGGAAAATTGGAAAGACATAACAGCCCCCTACCCCAACTGCGTCCTGACGCAGCTGCCAGAGGGCGAAGAGTGGCTGATTGAAATCTACTGGGAAGACGAGGCGCAAGCCCTGCTCTTTGCCGCCTGCTATGGAGGTGAAATCAGCAAGCTAGAAGAAATGGACTGGGTCGCAGCCACAGCACCAGAAAATCAGCCGCCCCTGCTCATACGCGACAAAATCGTCATCAGCAGTAGTGAATGCCCCGACATACTCCAATCTCTCAAGGAAAAATACCCTCGTCGCATCATCCTCACCCTGCCAGCAGAAATGGCCTTTGGCACAGGTGACCATGCAACCACATCCACCTGCCTGCGTTTGCTCTGTGACTACGCCAAAGCGAGGCAAGCTGGAGACTGGCGCGTCATTGACGCGGGCTGCGGAACTGCCATCCTCGCCCTCGCAGCGCTGAAGCTAGGTGCAAGCCATGCCATAGCCTATGACTTTGACCCACAGGCGGTAGAAATCTCCCAACGCAACGTAGAGCGCAATGGAGGCGCGGAGGCGCTAAGCCTCTTCCAAGCAGATGTTTTTGCTTGGCAGCCAGCAGAAGAAGAGCGCGCAGACCTCCTCATGGCCAACCTATTTGCCACAGTGCTTCAAAAAGCCTTCCCTCAGCTCATCGCCTCTATGAAAGCCGGTGGCACGCTCATCATCTCTGGCATACTGCGTCAACAGGCTGCAGAAACCCTCGCTGTCGCCCAGCAACAGGGACTGGTGCTGGACAAAAGTGTCACCAGAGGAAAGTGGACAACAGCCCAGCTGCACTTACCCGCATGAAAGCCCTACTCGCCCTAGAATGCTCTGCCACCCCCTCCTCCCTGCATCTGGAAAGCGAAGCGGGTGAAACACTCTTCTCCCACCAGTGGGAACAGACTAGGAATCACGATGCAGAGCTATTTCCCGCCTTGCAACAGGCACTTGCATGCCTAGAAGAAGCAGGAGGAGAACTTGCTGGCATCCTTGTCGGTGCTGGACCTGGTAGCTACGGTGGAGTCCGTGTTGCCCTCGCGGCGGCGGCTGGTATATCCATCGTCAAGCAGGTGGAAGTCATCGCCATTGATTCTTGGGCACAACTCTCCGAGCAGCAGACACGCTGCATCATCTCTGATGCCAAGAGAGGCGGATGGACACTGCGTGCCCCCCAAGGGCAGATACAAGTCTACCAGAGCGAAGAACTCCAACAACTTGTCACATTACAAGGACTGCGCGTTGCCAGTGTCGAAGCCAGCACCAAGCTAGAAGCCCTGAGCATCACCATAGAGCAACACTCCCTCTACCCCACAGCCGCTGGACTCATCAGCACATGGAATAATCTTAGTGAGCAGGAGCAAGAGGCACTGCGCCTCATCCCCCCTGCCCCCATCTACGTGCGCCCTCCTCATATCACCCAAGCCAAACGCAAGCCTTGGGAATGCAAGAGCTGACAGATGAAAATTGCCACCCATAGCATTGAGAGTGAGAACGAGAACCTCTTCCTTGAATGTGAGGGTGAACGCCTACGAGTGAAGCACAGCGCAAAGCGTATCTTCTCGCGCTATCTGGGCCTGACAGCCCTTTCCTTCGCCTTCTGCTTTGCGGCAACGTGGACTTCATTATGGCTATTTTGGGCAGACTTTGAAGATACACTTAGTTACTTCGGTCTAGGACTTGGCATGGTGATGTCTTTGATTTTTTTCGTGCTGCTCTATACTCGTTTTTGCCGCAGCAGAGTGAGGTCAAAAGTTTTTTCGCTCCACGATAAAGAGCACATTACCCTGCTTGTAGAGGGCTTTGAGGATCATGACTCTACACTCTACGCCAGCATTAAGCCTCGAAAAGGATGCAGAAAGACACTTTTCGGCTACTTCTTTTTTGATTCCTTTTTGCTAGCAGTCAATCAAGCAGAGGAAATCAAAGATTTTCTAGGCAAGCACACTCAGCTCAGCATCAATATCAAAGAAAGATTGTATCGAAATAGTGATGATTAAATCAAGGTACTAGCTCGCCTTTTTTGATAACTTCCAATATTTTAACAAATAGATTAAAGTAATCATTGTTGTTAAATAAAACATAAAGGGGATTAAAGCATCTCGCTTATGCTCAAGGAGAAAAATGGCTTGTTTTTCGCGCAATTCATTTTCGTCATCTGGAAGCGTATTGTAGAATTCATCAATAATATACTCAGGCGTATCATTATGAACAACAATTTCATCCGCGGTGTAAAACAAGAATAGAGGGAAGCAAAAATGTATTGGGAGCAAGAGCCCCAAGCGCAAAATGCGCCATGGATCAATGCGCGATATGGCTCTAGCAAGAACAGTCAATATCAATCCAGGAAGAGCCGCTATTAAGAACAATAAGCACAAAGCAGCTAAGAACTCACGCAATCCAGTTAGAAGCCTATCATCCAAATATTCAATGTGAAGCAATATGTCCATACTTTAATGATCATTTTGGAAAGATTTTATACATTCTATAGTACTATGAAAAGTAAAAAAAACATTAAAGCGTCACCCGAATCAATCAGGTGACGCTTTTTTATTAAGAGGCTGGAGTGGGATTTGGGCTTTTAGTATTAAAAGGTTTTTAGAAAGTTGTAAAAAAGTTGTAATGAATGTGGTTACTTCTCTGTCTTCTTTGACTCATGTTCTTTTGCTACTTGTCTGGATGCATCGGATAGGTACGAAATGCTTCTAAGGAGGTAAGAATAGATTCCTCCTGCTCTTCGCACCTTTGTAGTTGTCTGAGCATTTAGTTTGGTGAGAGTACTATTAGCTAGTGGGGACTTAATAAGACCGAAAGTTATTCCAGACAATACGCCTTGCCAAAATACTTTTTGTGTTAATGGTTTTATGAAATAGGTCATTATGGTTTGGTGTCTTCAAGAGCCTTAGATGAGGCGAATGTTGTTACCATTCTTTCAGCTTCGTCTCTTCCCCCAGGGAGAAGATTCGCTTTCTTCAAGATGTATGTCGGAAATTTTGTTGTAAGATATATCTCTCTAAACCATTTTCTGAATACTCCTAGGGCATTGTCGGGATACGCCTTTACTTGCTGTGGGTTTGATAATGATTGTGAATAATAATCGGGGTATTCATGATCATAGCTCGTAGCTTCTCCGTACTGCTCGGCTAGGCTGTTAGATTTCCAATAATTCGACCAAGTTATTCCTATGCTGATATCTGGTATTGTTTTATCATTTACAGTGAGCCCAGAGTCGATCAGGTCAACTATCATGCTGCTTGCTTCGCTAAAGATAGAAAAGTAGCCAATGGGGACTTTGCTCTTTAGAAGTGATATTCTATCGGTGTAGTACTTCCACTTTGTCTGCGGATCATAGCCAAGAGTTGCATAGATATATGCTTGCAATCCTGCTCGTGCTAGTGTCCTATAGTTTTCTAGAGCTTTGTTCTCGCTGGTTTTTGCATCAAAGGCATAGTATTCTAAGATGGCCATGCAGACTATCTCTGGATAGGCATAGAAAACTTTATCCCCATTCTTGCAGGCTAGGTATAAAGATGGCTCTTTGAATCCTCTAGAAAACAAGTAATCTCTAATTGTAGATATGCGATTCTTTGAGATAACGTCATCTTCGAAATGCTCTTCCCATTCTTTGGTTATATCGTTGATCTTTTTGTGGCTTTGTCCACATAGTTCAGCTAGTCCTCTTTGTGTAAGGTATGCTATCCCATTTTCTAATACTCCCATTTCTACTCCATTAACATTTTTTGAAGTAGCTATGCCTAAGTCTAGAGTCATCTGAATTTTTTCTTTACTCATAAGTGTGTTAAAATATCGGGGCTCAAATTATGCTTTTAAATCATTATTTTCTTTATATTTAATTGCTTAGGATGGAGCCCATTTACATAGATAATAATAGCATTTTACGCCGCTGGAATTCAAGAGTATTACACTAACTTTCTTCTTCTCGTGAGTTGCTTTTTCTGCCTACTTCTTGTGCGGGGGTTAGTGGCGGTCGGGGCTGATGGTGACGTTGATTGCTGTGATGGA
>CAZRZE010000043.1:0-12523 GCA_964604535.1 uncultured Akkermansia sp. | reverse complement strand
CCATGAGGGGGGAACATTGGACGTGACACAAGGCGGTGTCTTTGATGTTGATTTTTCTATTAACGCGGGTGCAAGTGCCCAATTTGGGACAAGCACCGAGTTACAGGGACTGCTGACCAACGCAGGTACAGTGAACTTTGAAGGCTTTCTGAGCATCACAGAGGGCATGGTCAATAGCGGTGAGCTAATCTTTGCATCCGATCTGCTATTTGACATCTCAAAACTGACAGGTCTGAGCGAAGGAGGCGTAACCACCTACCAAGTATTCACTGGAAGCACATCCTCTAGCTTTGGCACACTGACAAGCAATAATATCGTGGGCCTAAACACCGAAAACCTCAAGTGGACATTCTATGATGATGGACGCTTGGTCTCTTCCATTCTGAGCAGTGAGCTGACCTACACGGGTGGTGATTTGGGGTTGCAAGTAGGCGCAGGTGGCTTTGTGACTGGTACTTTTGCAGATAATGCGGCCATACACTTCACCACCACAAACACGGTGATGACTCTACAGGCTAATCTCAGCTCTGACAGACTCTTCGTAGATGGTGTGTCTCTTGACATCATTAGCAATGGTCATAGCCTCAATGTAGACCGTCTTCTGATGAATGAGGGCTCTTCCTTGACCATACGAGGCGAGGCCTTGCAGGCTGCCGCACGTGTTACAAGGCAGAATGACACGAGAAACACCACCGTCCATATAGATGCCCAAGGCGCGGCTCTGAGCGGCAAGAACTGGCTGCAAGAATACACTGGAAATGTGGAAATAAGCAATGGCTCTTATGATGCAGGCTACACCAGCGCGAACTACCTTTCACTGCAATTAACAGGAGAAAGCACAGCCTTTTATGTAGAGGGCGGCAGTGAGTACAACTTTGCACTGCGAGGCGATGGCGCATTCCATACACGCGAAACATCAGAAATCACCTTCAACGATATTGATGAGTTCTTCGGTCGCATTGTTTCCGTCTCTGACAAAATCAACTTCAACACAGCAACAGCCGCCAGCATCCTGCTAGCGACTCAGAATAATCTGCACTTGAACGCCACAGGAGATTACTCTGGAGTTATATCGGGAGCAGGTGCGGTCTACGCGAATGAATCAGGCATCAACATTGCATCACTCAATGACTTTACTGGTACTTTGTACCATGAAGCTGGCGCATTGACAGTGGGTGGGCAGAGTTTGGACATGGAGCATTTTTCCATGGGTGCTACTGGGCAGGTCAATCTTGCCACTGGTACACATCTTCGTACAGATAAGGATGTGGTGCGAAAGTTTAACGACTTCACCATTCATGTTGCTGAGGGCGCACATCTCGAAGAGACGCTGGTGCATCAGCATGTATCAGGTGGCACTCTGACCCTTTCTGGGGGTGGTACGGTGAGCTGGGAAGGTCTCGTTCTCTCCGCGGATAATGCACAGGGCAATCTCGTGGTTGAGACTGGCACGACCCTACACCTGCTGAGCGGACAACAGCTAAGAAATCCAAGTGATACTGTTTCCTTTATGCTGGCAAACCACAATCATCATAATCAGATTACTATTCGCGGCACAATTATCACCAATGGCAATTTGACAAGCGGCAGCGGCTATGCAACGCTTTCCGTGGAGGATGGCGGTGTGCTGGAAATTAAGAAAGGACTCATCATTGACACGGGGCATCGCGGTGCTTCCTACATTCGTGTGCGTGATGGCGGTACTCTCCTCATAGGCAACCAAGTGACCTATGGAAAAGATTATGGCGACCCTGACTGGACACATCGCTTGGAATCACACCTTGAATCTGGGGCTACCCTCGGTGTTTCAGGGACAGGGGTGGTTACGACACCTCACACCTTCCGCTGGGCAGAGACAGGACATGTCAACATTCAGGCAGTGGCTGGGCAGGATTTCCGACTCGAACGCGATGTACTTGGAGAGCGCATCAACATCCAAGGCGGTGGTATTGTTCGCGTTAATGGAATCAACCTCACCACCCTTAATGTTGCGGCAGGAACGGAGCTCTACATGAACAGCGACTCTGTCACATTGAATAGCCTACAACTGGATGGCAGCGCACGCGTTCAAGTCGCCCATACTGCCGACTACGCCATCTCTGGCGCGGCTACTGGTGAATTACGCTTCACCAATAGACTGGAGGCCATGGACATGACAGGTTATGCAGGCACGGTGTACACGGCGGCAAACTCGGACTTTGTCCTTCACTCCTCCATGCAGTCAGGAGCAAAGCTCGTTGTGGCGGCTGACAGTCATGTGGAGCTAAGCAGTGCGGCGAGCTTCAGCAACAGCCATAGCGAGACCCGCACGGGGAATTACCACTTCACTGTAGGCGCTAATGCTAGCCTCAGTGAGAATGGCATCAACTACCAACTCTCCAGCGGAAAAACACTGACGCTAGATGGCGCAGGTCATTATAGAGCAGGCAGCATGCAAGTGGCAGGTGAAGGCCTCATCCTCGGCGAGAATAGCAGCATGAGTTTTGCAAGCCTCAGCACAACAGGAGATGCGCAAGTCAACTTTGTGCAGGGAGCAAAACTAAGTGCCGATACCGCAAGCATAGCAAGCGGACAGCACTTGGCACTCTCTGGCAAGGGCATATTCTCTGCCAATGCGGATGTAGCAGGACAGGTATCCTTCCTTGCAGGTGCTAGCCAAGCTGGCACAATGACCCTATCGGGAGAAAATGCCCAGTTGAGCTTCTCCAAGGACTCCTCCCTCACAGGCACAGTCACGCTGACTGGCGCAAACTCGCATCTCGACCTCACTAATGGCGGTATGCATAGCGGTCTCATCATCCTGAATGATGGACGACTCAGCATCAATTCTCAGCTCACCCTCAGCCAAGCCATTCAGGGCAGCGCAGAGGCGGAGCTGGTGCTGGGAGATAATATTATTTTTGACATAGGCCATCTGAGCTCCAGCTTTGAAGCAGACGGCACAATTGTCTACACCATCTTTACAGGGATGAGCAACGAGAGCTTTGGGAATCTTCTTTCCAACAGCGTTGTAGGCGAAAACTCACTCAATTATGACTGGGTCTTTAATAGCAATGGGACATTGCGAGGCACTGCCATCACGGATGAGATTGCCTTTAGCGGAGGTGATTTGTCGCTCTTTGAAGGTGTTACTGGTTTCGATGACGGAAAGGTCTTTAGCAATGATTCAAAAATTAATTTCCACACCAGCAACACCATTTTGACTGTACGTGATGCAGGTCTCTTTGTGGACCGCGTACTGGTATCGGGAGTGCAGCTAGAGATTGGGGCAGGCGGAGAACAACTCCACTCCGGCAGTATCGTCCTCACAGAGGGCGCAAGCCTCCTGCTGCGCGGTGACGTACTCACTAGCAATAGCCTCATCATCGAAGAAACAGCAGCTCTGCATACCGAGATCATCCTCAACATGAACGGTGGAGAACTAGGCGCGAAAGACTGGTTCAATCACTACACAGGCAAAGTAATTTTAGAAAATGGCAGCTACCATCTCGGCACTCAGGCGATGAATCATAGGGAAACCGAGGTCAGCGCAGATGCCACCCTCCTCCTCAACAACATAGACCATATCACCAACGCGCTGAGTGGTGAGGGGCTTATCAACTCCAGCGCAGCAGCAAGTGTCAGCTTTGATGATTTACGCCATTTCTCGGGCACATTGCAAGCGAGCGCAGAAAGGATTAACCTACGCAGCACAACATCCGCTAGCTTTGAAATAGGAGCTGCTAGCACCGTACAACTCGCTGCTACTGGTGGGCTGTACGATGGAACAATTAGTGGCTCTGGTGTGCTCTCTAGCAGCAGCACAGGGGCAAGCACCACAGTCAATCAACTGGGGGCAGACTTCACAGGCAGTATTCAGCTGCAATCAGGTGTGCTGGAGCTAGGTGGTGCCGCTACAACAATATCCTCCATCTCGATGGAATCAGGCAGCAGCCTGCGCCTTCTCGCAAACACCAACATCAGCGCAAATACAACAGGCTACCGCCAAAGCCGTGACTACAGCATAGAGCTAGGCGAAGGAAGCACACTGGAAGAAAGGGGTCTCACCCTCAGTCCCAAGGGTGGTAATTTCTCTCTATCTGGTTCTGGAACTTATGTTATTAAAGGACTGGAGCTAGGTACAGGGACAGAAAACAATGAGGTCACAATAGGCGCAAACTCCACACTGCATATAGAGTCTCTCTTCCTCGTCTCGCACAATTCAGGACTTAATAACATCATCATCAATATTGATGGCACACTCATCTCCGATGTGGCGGTGAGTGCCAACCATGGGAAAGCTTATATCAATGTTAACGATGGTGGTATACTCATCCTGAACAAGGGGGGAATGTATAATGGAATCGACACCTATGCTGATCCCTACGTCAGTATACGCGCAGGAGGTACCTTGCTCATGGGCAAGCAAGACAACAGCTACGATTACGGAGCACCGCAGAACAGCCTCGGTCTTCACCTCTGGGATGACTCTACCATAGGAGCCGTTGGCACAGGTAAAATAGACATCTACCACACGCTCTGGGGAGCACAGGCTGCCAACGAAATTGTCAACATATGGAGCCAAGCTGGTCAAGACATCCACTTCCACAGAGCCGTGAAGCATCAAAACCTGCATATACACGGTGGAGGTACTGTCAGCATACACGCCAATGGAGTAGTTCGCAACTACAGCATGGCGACAGCCAATCTCAACTTCCAACAGGAGACGCAGAGCATCAACTCCCTTGCAATAGAAGGAGAGGCCAGCATCAGCATGGGCACTGGGGCATTAACAACAGGCATGCTCACCACATCAGAACTGAGCATAGCAGCAGGCGCAGGTAACAGCCTCCGCATTGACAACAGCATTGCTACGCTCAATGCAGGCAACATAGAGCTAAACAACCGTGGCAACATGAAAGTAAGTGCTCTATACGCCCCTGAGACAGCAACAATCCAGAATGCGACCCTTGATAATATTCAGCTCGAAAACGTTAGCATCTCCGATGTCAGCAACATCACCCTCGCCTACACTCAGCTGAGCAACAGCACCATGAGCAACACGACCTTTGGCGTCAACTTGGATAATATTATTCAAAACAGCACCATAGGAGAAGGCGTGCGCTTTGGTTTCCGAGAAACAGGCACACTCATCATCGAAAACTCCACAATCACTCACATGAATGATGAGCTCTTCACCCAAGTGGTAAGAGATGGCATAGGGCTACAAGAAATACTCACCGTAAAGAACTCTACACTTCAAATACAAAGCGAGACCATCAATCATACGCTCATTTCATTGCCAGACCTAGAAATAAACCTCTATAGCGTTGATAGTGTAGCCTTATTACTAGACGAAGCCAATATTGAAGGAGAGCTCATCATCGAGCTCATGGGATTAGAGCTATCCAGCTTTGAAAACACCGATTACGGCATAGAAATCCTTGGTCTAGCCAGCAACTCAACCCTAGACATCTCCATGCTTAGCTGGACAGTCCAAGGGGAGAAGTTGGAGTTCAACACACGCATGGACTATAACGGCAATCTCGTACTCGCCTTTGACCGTGGCCTAATTCCAGAGCCCAGCACCGCCACCCTCAGCCTCTTCGCCCTTGCAGGTCTACTCATGCGTCGCCGTCGTGCAGCTTTGCCCAGTTGAGAAGCAGCGCGTATCGTTCATCCAGTACCTTTTTGTAACCCATGGTAGGGAGTAACTGTAATTAATGAGAAAACATTTTTTACTTTGACTCCTGCCTTGCGGCTGCAAAACCACATCTAGTCAACTGAGACAGCCATATAAACAAGCAAGTAGAAACAATAAAATAACGCAAAAAACTGTAATCACCAAATGGCTGTAGCGCCTGCGCGTAGAAATTATCCTTATAGACAAAAATATGCCATTCTTTCGTCTCTATATCATCGTGCAGGATTTCAAAATAGATATCTTCCTCTAAATAGTAAACATCGGTATTATCGCCACTTGTCTCAGAAAATGATGGAGTGGAAAAGTTGTTTGATGAGTAGGAAAAGTTATCCCTATCGTGGGTAGCAGTCTTGGGCAGCCAGTCTTCATTTTCACTGGGATACTCATATTGACTGAAGCAAAAAACAGCTGTCACTGCCATTAGCACAGTCAAGCCAAGGTTTACAAACCTCATCTTCTTTGCCACATTCACAAGAAGACGTATCCAGCCATCCTTAACAAGGCGCCACTCCCTGAATTGAATCAGCAAAACCAGTGCCGCAAACCAGATAAACATTGATTTCATCAGCACACTAAACAGGTAAGGATAGCCCCCCTCTACAAAAGAGGGAAAGTGGTAGGGCGGATACTTAAACACTTCAAATAAGCTCACATAAATGTCTTCACTAAAGATAAAAAAAGCCACCAACACCAGCACAGCAATCGTGGGCGTGTAAAGCAATTTCCTAGAATCTCTCCCTAAAATCATATTACTATCATAAAAACTCCTCCCCAGAAGTCAAGCTTTTGTCTACCGAAAAAAAGCGATCGTGAATCTGCGCCCATCAAAGTTCTAGGATATACTTTCTGTGTCCGTTGCAGAGATTATGCTTGACTTGACTCGGTTTAATTGCATGTAATAGAGGCGAAGCCATTCTCCACCGATTTTCGTTCTATATAGTGGAGTACGAATTATTTTCAGAAAAAAAACACATGTCTAAGACCCTCATTATTACCGAAAAACCCAGCGTTGCTACTGACTTGGCACGAGTTCTTGGGAAAAGCTTAGGAAAGTTCAAGCGCGAAGAAAAATCAGGGGCTTATGCTAATGAAGATTACTACATTACATCTGCTGTCGGTCACTTATTGGAGCAGAAAAAACCCCAAACGGAGGCTGGAAAGAGTCTGCCTTGGAAGATGGACTACCTGCCTATTATCCCCAAGACGATGGAGTTAGAGCCCATCCCCAAGACGGCTGACCGTCTGCGCAAGGTGCTGAAGCTGGCCAAGAGCAAGGAGGTAACGACCATTGTCAATGCCTGCGATGCTGGACGCGAAGGGGAGCTGATTTTCCGCAATATTATCCGCTATGGCAAGATTACTAAGAAAACGCTAAAGCGTCTCTGGATGCAATCCATGACGGATGAGGCTATCACGGAGGCTTGGAATCGCTTGCTCTCCGATGAGACTATGCTGCCGCTGGCGGATGCTGCTGAGTGCCGCTCTGCCTCCGACTGGTTGGTGGGTCTCAATAGCACACGTGCTCTCACGGTGCTACAATCTGCCCCAGGCGGCTTTCATGTAACACCTACAGGGCGTGTGCAGACACCTACGCTGGCTTTGCTTGCCCTGCGTCAGCAGGATATTCTCGCCTTTGTTCCCGAGCCCTACTCCGAGGTGCGCGCCCAATTTGGCGTTAGCGCAGGTAGTTACGAGGGGCGTTGGTACGATGCTGCTTGGAAAAAGGATGAGCAGCAGCCCCTACGCACCAAAGAGCGCATCTGGGACAAGGCACAGGCGGAAGCCATCATTACCCGTTGTGAGGGCAAGCAGGGTGAGGTCATCGAGACCAAAAAGCCCGTGAAGCAAGCCCCTCCCCTTCTTTTTGACCTAACCTCCCTGCAAAAGGAGGCAAGCAACCGCTTTGGCTTTTCGGCTCGCCGTACCCTACAATTAGCGCAAGAATGTTACGAGCGTCACAAGGTGCTCACCTACCCTCGTACGGATTCCAAGTTCTTGCCCGATGACTACGTGAAGACTGCTTACCGCACGGTGGGCGACATACAGCGCAAGGTGGAGGACTTTTCCAGCATTGCTGGGCATATTCTCGATAAAAAGCTCATCAAGGGCAGCAAGCGTATCTTTGACAGCAGCAAGGTGAGCGATCACTTTGCCATCATCCCCACGGGGCACTTCACGCCTCTAAGCGGTGATGTGGAAAAAATCTACACCCTCGTGCTGCAACGCTTTCTCGGTGTTTTCCTCCCTCCTGCGGAGTATGAGGACACGGATCGCAAGACTATTATCACGCATGCCGATGGTCAGAAGGATCACTTTTCTTCCCACGGTCGCGTGCTGCTTCACGAAGGCTGGAAGGTGCTATACTCTGCCAAGGGCGCACGCCAGAAGAAGGATGACCTCTGCCCTGTCGCTCCCAAGGAGAGCGCGCAGACTCTGGAATTGCTGCTGCGTGATGAGATGACCAAGCCACCTGCCAATTACAATGAGGCCACCCTGCTTTCCGCCATGGAAGGCGCGGGCAAGCTGGTGGAGGATGAGGAGCTTTCTTCTGCAATGAAGGAACGCGGTCTAGGCACTCCCGCCACGCGTGCTTCTATTATTGAGGGTCTCATCACACAAGAATATGTTGTGCGTGATGGCAAGGAGCTCATCGCGACGCGCCGCGGTATGGATCTCATTGATTTGCTGGGACGCATTGGGCTAAGCACCCTTTCCTCGCCAGAGCTAACAGGCGACTGGGAATACAGGCTCAAGCAGATGGAGCAAGGAAAGCTGTCTCGTGCCAACTTCATGAAAGACATCGCCAGCTACACTGAGGAAATCATTAGTGCTGTGCGCAACTTCATGGAAAGTGGGCATAATCCCGATTTGCCCATTGCCTGTCCTGCCTGTGCGACAGTAGGCTTGACCAACCGCATGGATTCTGTTTCTTGCAAGTCATGCAAGTTCCGCCTGCGCCGCATGCACGCGGGCTTGGCCTTGACGGATGAATTGCTTACCGATCTCATTATCAAGCGCGAGCTTCCTCTCATGGAGGGTTTCCGCTCCCGATTTGGCAAGCCCTTCAAGGCGGGTCTCCGTCTGGAAGAAGGCCCTCGCAGCTGGAAGGCAGAGTTCTTCTTTGAAGATGAAAAATCCCCAGCCCAAGCCGCTGCCGAAGGAGAGCAAGAAAGCCTCGGCATGCTGCCCATCAAGGATCAGGGAGAGTTGGAGGTGATGGAAAACGCAAAGGCTTGGACTGTTGCAGAGTTCCAACGCGAGGGCACAAAGCGTCAAGGTCTTTCTCTTTCTCGCATGATTCTTGGCAAGCAGCTGGAGCGTCCCACCATGCAAAAAATCTTTGCAGAGGGTAAGAGCGAGCTCATCACGGGCTTTGTCTCTCAGCGCACAAAGCGCCCCTTTGATGCCTTCCTCGTACTGGATGCGAAAAAGGGTCAGGTGGGCTTTGAGTTCCCCCCACGAGAGCCACGTAAGAAGGGCGACAAGGCGGACACCCGCTTCTCCAAGGCCAATGCCGCCGCCGCAGACATGAGCCAAGCCACCAAGCATGGCATGATTGCCATCAAGGGCAAGGGCGAGCATGAGCTGCTGGAAAGCGACAAGGCATGGCATGTGCCTAGCCTCATCTACGGCAAGGCCAAAAAGCCCCTCGCCATCGCCCGCGAAATGTGCGGTGTTGCCATCACTGCCCCCATCGTGCAGCGCCTGCTCACCAAGGGCAAGACGGAGCTCATCAAGGATTTTGTCAGCGCGAAGTCAGGGAAGAAGTTCGAAGCCTACCTCAGCTTCAAACCCACCACGGGCAAGGTGAGCTATGAATTCCCAGAGCGTGAGGCATGATGGGAATACTGCGAGCTGTTTTTTCTCTCTTTGACCGCTTTACACTGGGTGTTCTGACGGCCGTTCTCTTGGGCATTTACCTGCCCTGTTCGGGGCGCGGTGCAGAGATTGCAGAGCTCATCACCCAGTTGGCTATCACCATACCCTTCTTTTTCTACGGGGTGCGTATCCAGAGGGAGCAGCTGATTAAGGGGCTGCTGCACTGGCGTTTGCAGCTCACCATATTCGGCTTTACCTTCCTGCTCTTCCCCCTCTTTATGTTGGGGATGCAGCCTGTGCTAGAGCCGTTGGTGACGCCGCTCTTTTTTGCGGGCTTCCTCTATGTTGCCTGTCTGCCATCAACTGTGCAGGGCTGTGTGGTCTACACCTCCATTGCGGGGGGCAATGTGCCCGCAGCTATATGCTCTGCGCCAACATCAAGTATTTTGAGCATTGTGCTCTCCCCCCTGCTGGTGAGCATTCTCTTTGAGACCAGCGGGATGGGCGCGGGTGTCGGTCTGGATGCAATTAAAAAGGTCGCTCTGCTGGTGCTGCTCCCCTTCATCATCGGTCAGCTGGTGCAGCCTTGGCTGCGCGAATGGTCGCTGCGACACAAGCCCATCTTGGGCTGGGCAGACCAAACCCCCGTGTGGTTGGTGGTGTACACCGCCTTTGCAGAGGCCAGTGTGTCGGGCTTTTGGTCAGAATTTAATAACATGATGATAACACGCCTTGTGCTGGGTTGCATTGTGACCGTTTCCCTGATGCAGAGTTTGGCCTACTTTGTGGCAAAGCGATTGGGTTTCAACCTAGCAGATAGAATCACTATTGTTTTTTGCGGCCCGAAAAAAAGCCTCGCAGTTGGTGCACCCATGATGCTGGCCATCTTTGGCTCTCTTGACAAGTCCCTCATCCTCCCCCTGCTGCTCTACCATCAGGTGCAGACCATTTTCTGCGCCTTACTCGCGCGACATTGGAGCAAGAGCGCACATGAGCGCGAGGCTTTTTAACATTCCACCCCACCTTCCCCCATGAGTAATCCTTCCGAATTCATCCGCTGGTCACCTTCCCATTACTGGGCTGTCATCATCACCCTTGTGGTGGCCTTTGCGCTGCTTTTTTATGCCCGCCGCCTCAGTCAGTCAAAGCGTTTTCTCATGGGGCGCATTCTGGCAGTGGTCATCCTGACGCAGTTTGTCAGTGAATTCATCTGGCGTGCGGTAAGCGATGACTACGGTAGCTGGAAAAATAATCTACCGCTGCACTTTTGCTCTGTGATGATTGTCATCTCCTTTATTGCCCTTTGGTGGAGAAAGCACTGGGCATGCGCCTTTGCTTACTTTGGCATCATGGCGGGCAGTATTCAGGCACTTATTACCCCTGCCATGGCGCATGGCTACCCTAGTGTGGCCTACTATATTTTCTTCATTGCCCATGGTCTGCTGCTCATTGTGGGGCTCAGCATCCCCTGCATTCTCGGTTGGAGGGCACGTGGTTGGGATGACCTCAAGACGGTACTTTATGCTGACATCTACCTGCTAGCCGTCATCCCTATCAATATCTGGTTGAACACAAACTATGGCTACACGCAGACCAGTCCCGTGCAGGGTAGTATGCTGGATAATCTAGGTGAGGGCCCTTGGTACTACCTCTGGTTGCAGCTACCTGTTTGGGGTATATTCCGTATTCTCTACCTCTTTGTCTATGACAAGAAGAGCGATTTGCCTGCGGCAAAGTGACGGCATGCCGCGCTAGCACCGCCCACTGGCAGGGGGAGGAATTGCAGCAGCGGTGGCTCTATACCGCGTAATTTTGTAGAAAGGTTGTAGCGCACGCGCTGGCACAGCCTCTCTGACCAGCAATCCGCGTAAAGCGTCACCTCCTTTGCCTCATAAAGCAGCGAAAGGATGGAAAGCAATCGCGCCACCATCTCCTCCACAAGGGCGTTGTCATCATAATCGAGACTCAACCAACTGCTGGGGCTGGGCAGCAGGTCTATGTTGCCCGCCTTCTGCCTTTGCCCGCCGCGCCATAGGGAGAGGCGCGGTATTTCCCCTGCTTGCCAGTAAAGGCAAAGAGAGCCTTCACGCTCTGCCAGCAGGGCATCTGCCTCATCCACCCAGAGCAGATCACAAGCATAGCGTGTGAGAAGATGCTGCCTGATACCCTTGGGGTAGAGTCGTTTTTCACCTCGCATGACGATGAGCTTCATCTCGCGCTGCGCCCAGACATCCAACCATTGATTGAAGCTGTTTTTATCCAACAGGGCATAGTAGCCGCCGCCCTGCTCCATGACCTGAGCCTCGGCATTGAGCAGTTCAAGATTCAGGGTCAGGTGGTATTCTTCTTCTTGCAGCTCTATGAGAGCCACGCGGCTCAAGCGTCCTATGTACTCATAAAGCTTTGCTGGTCGTCCTCCGCTGGAGGCGCGGTAGCCCAGTTGGCGCAGCTCTCCGCTGGCGAGAAGCTGTCGCAGCAGCTGGCTCACCCTCATGCGGGTGAGTCCCAATTCTTGCGCTAGCTCGGCTGCTGTCATGGCTTGCTGGCGCAGGAGCTCTCTGAGGCTTTGTAAAGTCACTTTACAAAGTATAGCCACCCACCCCTCATCTTGCAAGTACTATTTCTCATCATGACACTAAAAGATTTAGAGCACATCTCCCTAAAAGCCCAACAAAAATAATCATCTAATGCTAGACCTGCAAGTGTAACTTTGATAGGCTTTCCGCGAACAATCAATTGAATAAACAATGAAGTATATTTTTGTCACCGGAGGCGTGGTCTCCTCCCTAGGAAAAGGTCTTGCAGCAGCATCCATAGGCACTCTACTTGAGCACTGCGGCTTGGAAATCACGATGCAAAAGTTTGACCCCTATCTCAACGTTGACCCTGGCACAATGAGCCCCTACCAACATGGGGAAGTCTACGTGCTCAACGACGGGGCAGAGACTGACCTTGACCTTGGTCATTATGAGCGCTTTATCCACTGCCAGCTCTCCCGCCTCAACAACCTCACCAGCGGCA
>CAZRZE010000042.1:10026-12547 GCA_964604535.1 uncultured Akkermansia sp. | reverse complement strand
CAGAACGCTTTAGCAGCCTAGTCGAAGAAGGAAAGCTCCTCAGCCTCAGTATCTGGCAAGACATGAAAAGCGTCAACCAATGGCGCAACCAGCTGCAACACCGCATGGGGCAGGAAAAGGGCTACAGAGAGCTCTTTGAGCGATACAGCATCAGAGTTGCCCTCATCCAGCGTGAGTACAGCATGACTCAACGCGAGCAAGCCCCCACTGACTCCAACCAATATCTAGGAATCCCAAGCCATGACTGATCACTATTTCCAATACAATGAGGAAGAACTCTCCGCGCTCTGCAAAAAGGACAAACGCCTCGCCCAAGCTATAGAGCAAATAGGCCCCATCCAACGCGCCTGCAATCCCGATCTCTTCGAGGCTCTCATCAACTCCATCGTGGGTCAGCAAATCTCCACCAAGGCACACAGCACCATCTGGCAGCGCATGAAGGAAAATATCAGTGCCATCACCCCACAAAGCATACAGGGCATGGACAGCGAAAGCCTGCAAGCCTTTGGTCTGAGCTTTCGCAAGGTGGAATACATGAAAAACCTTGCGGAAAAGGTGCTGCAAGAAGAGTTTTCCATCCACGCGCTCCATGACATGGATGACGCCAGCGTGTGTGCGGCTCTCTCCCAGTTAAAGGGCATAGGCGTTTGGACAGCAGAGATGATGATGATATTCTCCATGCAGAGGCGCAATATCCTCAGCTATGGAGACCTCGCCATCCTGCGTGGGCTACGCATGCTCTACAGGCATCGCAGCATCAGCCGAGAGCTCTTTGCAAAATACCACCGCCGCTATAGCCCCCATGCCTCCATAGCTAGCCTCTACCTCTGGGCCATAGCAGGTGGGGCTATAGAGGGTCTCAGCGACCCTGCCCCAGCCAAAAAGAAGAAGAAATAGGCTACCTAAGCTTTCATCACCAAATTCGCTCCCTTTATCACTTTTTTCTTTCTTTTAAAAAGTGAATAATTATACTGGATTTGGATGAATGTTAAATCAACTAAGGCTTTTATATTACGTGTACTTCTATGGCTTTTGCTCGCCTTGGGCTTACCCTTCACAGTTGATTCACTGAAGTTTGTATGGCTTGTCATGCCATACTATTACGTACTTGTCTGTGTTTTTCTCTTCCTAGACATCAAAATGCCAGAAATGATGGGGCTAGAAATTGCCGCAGAAATTGGGCAGTTGCCCTACATCATTTTCAGTACAGCCTACCCAAAATATGCCATATAAAGCTATGAATACAATAGTATTGGCTACCTGCTCAAGCCCTACAACTTTGCGCGTTTTGAAAAGGCAGTGCAAAGAGCCTTGCAACTCTTGAAAGAGGTCAAGATGGAAAGCAGCATTGCTGTAAAGATTGATTACCGCAGAGTGCTGATCCCCTGCGCCTCCATCCTCTATATAGAGGCCATGGGCAACTACGCCAAATACACACCACAAGTCAATGCTACCTCCCCCAAATGACGATGAAGGAGGCAGAAGACATACTGGACAAAGAGCAATTCATGCGGGTGCACCGCTCCTACATTGTCAATACAATGGCTATTGAATCCAATAGTAGCACTGAAATCACCATCAATAAAAAAGAAATCCCTATTGGCAAATCATATCGCCAAATGTTTAAAAACAGTTACAAAAAATAACACATACCATGCAAAGCATCATTTACAGACTCATCCCCCTCGTTGCCTTACTCTCTAGCTGCGATGAATCCGCACCGAAGGATGAAGAAAAGAAACAACGCGTCATCCAACGATTCGACAAGGATAGCGATGGGCAACTCAATGAAGAAGAGCGCAAAGCGGCTCGCGAAGCCCGAATAAAGCGCAACAACAACGCAGACGGAGAGCAGCCCAATCAGGTGAAACGTCAACGCCTCATCAAGAGATTTGATCAAGATGGCGATGGGGTGCTCAACGATAAAGAACGCGCCGAGGCGCGGAAGTTCATTGAGGGGAGAAAATAGCCCTTTGTCACCACTTTTAAGGCGTCTGTCACAAGACGCTTTTTTTTCTACTTTTTTTGGATAGGATGTGTTCAAGACCTCCTCATGAGGTAAACAAAAAACAAAAAAATAGAAAGAAAACAAAAAGATGAAAATCGCATTAATAGCACTAGCCGCCGTCCTTATCAATCCCCTAATGGCTCAAAGTCCCTACGCTGGCAACAAGCCAACAGCACAAGATCGTGGCAAAAACCTCACAACTGAGCAGCGCAAAAAAATTCTCAAAAAGTTTGACCGTGACCGTGATGGCAAACTCAACGCACAAGAAGCCGCTGCTGCAAGAGCCGCCCTAGAAGCTAAAAAGGCTCAAATATAAAAAATGAGTTCTTTATTGTTGTTATTCTTAAAGCCGTCTCTGTTATAGAGGCGGCTTTTTTTTATCGCGTACTCGGGGAGATGCGCGGCAAGAAGACCGCTACGCAGCCTAGCAAGGGCGTTAAGCCGCAAATAATCATCATCTGCATCAGACCATATTGGTCAATGAGCATGCCTATCAAACCTGAGCAAAGCCCG
>CAZRZE010000042.1:0-10016 GCA_964604535.1 uncultured Akkermansia sp. | reverse complement strand
GATGCCGAAGGCTATGCCAAAGAAGAGCCCCGAAACGAGGCTCAAACGCCCTGGCAATAATTCCTGCGCATAAACCACAATGGCTGGGAAGGCAGAAGAAATCATCATGCTACCACAGAAGCTCAAAATCAAGCCTCCCCACAACCCCGCATAGGGAGCTAAGGCAGCAAAGGGAGCAGCCCCTAAAATGGAAAACCAGATAATACGATGCCTCCCCCACTTATCCCCCAATGGTCCACCTGTTAGTGTGCCTATGGCGCAGCCTACGAGGAAGACAAAAAGTGAAAGCTGAGCCGCCGAGACGCTGAGCCCATATTCCTCTATGAGGTAAAAGGTGTAGTAGCTGCGCATGTTTTCCATGTAGCAGAATTTCGAGAATATTAATAGCAACAACAAGGACATCACCCATGTGGTGCGCGCTGTGCTCAGGGGCTTGGGTGGCATCTCGCGCTTCCCCTGTGCATCCAATTTCACAGGACTGCTGGGGATGGATCTCAACCAACGCGCCACTCTAAAGGCGACTAGATAGCCGATCAGACAGAAGACGAGCCCATAATGCAAATCCGTGCGCGTGCTAATCACCAGTGCCATGAGTAAAGGGCCTATGGAAGTACCCAGATTACCACCTACCTGAAAAATAGCCTGCGCTGTGCTACGTTGCCCCTGCGCCGCCAAGTGCGTCATGCGAGAGCCCTCGGGGTGGAACAGCGAAGAGCCCAAGCCAAACAGCATCACCGCCACCAGCACACCAACAAAGCTGGATGCCGAGGAAAGCAGAAAAAGTCCCACACTGGCTGTAGTCATGCAGATAAAGAGATTGTAAGGCCAGGGTCTCTTATCCAAAAAGTAACCAAAAAGCGGTTGCATGAGCGAAGCCGTAGCCTGATAAGAAAGTGTAATGAGACCAATCTGCGCATAACTGAGCTGCAAATCATCCTTAATCAGTGGGTAACATGCAACAACCAAGGATTGCAAAACGTCATTCAGGCAGTGCGCCAAACTCAACATCAGGAGGATGGCCAATTGGGGGTGTCGATTCATTATTAAAATTCACTCTCGTGAGACTTGAAAAAATCGTAGTAGCTGCGCACGGTCTCTATCTCCGTCCATGGCTTCACAGCAACAGGCAACGCGTCAAAGTCATAAACCTTTGCGCCTGATAAAGCCAAGAAGAAAGGAGAATGGCTCGCTATCACAAATTGGCAATTAAAAAAGCGCGCGCTGTCCTCTATCAGCCTCACCAACTCCACCTGACGGCGAGGAGAAAGGCTGTTCTCAGGCTCATCCAGCAGGTAAAGCCCGTTGTCCTGAAACTTTTCCACAAAGTAACGGAAGGCGGTCTCGCCATTAGAGCACTCCTTCAAGCGGCGTGCATTCAGAGCCCTCACCTGCTGGCTCAAGGAGTGGCGGCGCGTGTCGTTGATGCTTTTGAGTTCCTCATAGTCATCCAAGGATTGCAGGCGAAAGTCCTTGGCCTTATTGCGCGTTTCTAGGTACTCTCGTGTCAGTCTGTTGTGGTTGCGCGATACGCCATCATTGACGCTACGCAGCTTCAGCACGTAGTCAAAGACATCATCACTGGTGATAATCTCTCCATAGCCGCCCATATCATCCCATTCCTCGCTCATACTAACACGACAACGAGCAAGATAGGATTCAAAAAAATCAGAGCGATTAAACAGGCAAGATCTCTTCAAATCTAGCAACTGTGCCAGCACATTGAGTGCCGTCGTCTTCCCGCAGCCATTGCCTCCGCAAAAAATAGTAACAGGTGCAAAGTCAATGCAGGACAATTCCTTTTGAGGAAAAATCCCATAGGGATACAGGGAGTCATGAATCCCCTTGACTCCCATCAAAAAGCCCCCCTCTGCATCCAAATCAGGAAAGCGTACTTGCTTCAAATACATCATAACCTATGCGCTCGACGCGCAGAAGCATACAGCAGCCCAATACATAAAACAAGACAAAAGGCTAAATCTAGGCTAAAAATCTAGGCTTTATACGATTGACTTTTATCTTCTTTTTCTATAGAATAAACGCAGAAAAATAGCTTTGATATTATAATGAATACACCCCCCTCGAATAAAGAGACAATTTACATCGCAATGAGTGCCGATTTGTTGCACCCTGGTCATCTCAATATTATTGAAGAAGCCCGAAAGATGGGGGGGGAAATCATTATTGGCTTGTTGACCGATGCCGCCATTGCCAGTTACAAGCGCCTGCCCTGTATGAATTGGGAGCAGCGCAAGATTGTTGTTGAAAATGTCAAGGGAGTGAGTCGCGTGATTGCACAAGAGACTCTGGACTATTGCCCCAATTTGTTAAAGGTACGCCCCGATTATGTGCTTCACGGTGACGACTGGAAGACAGGTGTTCAGGCTGCTACGCGCCAAAAGGTAGTGGAATGCCTCGCCCAGTGGGGCGGAAAGGTCATTGATTTGCCCTACACTGAGGGTATTTCCTCCACACAGTTAAACAAGGTCATCAAGGAAATAGGCACAACGCCCGATATAAGACGCCACCGCCTCAAGAGGCTGCTCCAAAACAAGGACATTGTCACGATTAGCGAGGCTCATAATGGCTTATCTGGCCTCATTGTTGAGAATACCTCTATTGATGAAGGCGGCAAGAAAAAGGAATTTGATGGCATATGGATTAGCTCCTTAACGCAAAATACCGCCAAGGCAAAGCCCGACATTGGCTACTTGGACACAACAACGCGAATGGAGGTGCTCAACGACATTCTTGATGTCACAACAAAACCCATTATTTATGATGGTGACAACGGTGGGCCTACAGAGCACTTTGTCTTCACAGTTCGCACCCTAGAGAGACTGGGGGTTTCTGCTATTATTATTGAGGATAAGGTCGGTTTGAAGAAAAACTCACTCTTCGGCACAGAGGTCTTTCAGGAGCAGGATAGCATAGAAGAATTTTCAGAAAAAATCAAGGCTGGCAAGGCTGCCTGCATCACAGAGGACTTCATGATTATTGCTCGTATCGAAAGCCTTATCCTTGAAATGGGCATGGAAGACGCCCTTGCCCGTGCAGAGGCTTACCTGCGCGCAGGTGCAGATGGTATCATGATTCACTCCCGCAAAAAGAGTTTTGACGAGGTGAAGGAGTTTTGCAGTCGCTACAATCAACTCCCCAATAGAAAGCCCCTCATTGTAGTGCCCTCTTCTTTCTCCCACGTAACGGAAGAAGAACTGATAGAAAATCAGGTCAATGTTGTCATCTACGCCAACCAGCTCTTACGTGCAGCTTATCCTGCCATGGTTGAAGCAGCCAAAATGATACTGACCAACCACCGCGCCAGCGAGGCTGATGAAGCCTTCTGCATGAACATTAAAGACGTTCTCACCCTCATACCGGGAGGTTGCTAATGGACACAGCTGCGTTTTTTTCCCTGCTTCAGCAGAATGAGCTCTACTCCTTCTACGGTGTGCCCGACAGCTTGCTAAAATCCTTCTGTGCCTACATCACAGATCATATTGATAGCAGCCACCACATCATTACAGCTAATGAAGGCAATGCTATTGCCATGGCCTCTGGCTATTACCTCTCAACAGCTCGTCCCGCTGTGGTCTACATGCAAAACTCGGGACTTGGCAATTGTGTCAATCCTCTGCTGTCCTTGGTTGATGAAGAGGTGTACAATATCCCTATGCTGATGCTCATTGGCATGCGCGGAGAACCAGGGGTCAAAGATGAGCCTCAGCACGTGAAGCAAGGCAAGGTGACCGCCGCACTATTGGAGAGCATGGGTATAGAGTACAGCAAACTACCCAAGAGCCTCCCCGAAGCCCAGGCACTTTTGACCGAGGTAAGTCGCTACATGGCAGAGACAAAGAAGCCCTACGCCATCCTTGTCTCAAAGGACACATTTGCCGACTATAAATTACAGAAAAAGCCAGTTGCCTGCTCCGACTTCACGCGAGAAGCCGCCATTGCGGCAGTTGCCAATCAGATGGCAACCAGCGATGTAGCTGTTGCCACGACAGGTCATATCTCCCGTGAGCTCTATGAGTTTAGAAAGAATAATAACCAATCACATCAATCTGACTTTCTGTCGGTTGGTGGCATGGGTCATGCTTCTTCTCTAGCACTTGCGATTGCCATAGAAAAGCCTCAAAGTAATGTTTTTTGCTTTGACGGAGATGGCGCTTGCCTCATGCACATGGGAGCACTGCCTATCATTGCCTCCCAGCGTTTGAAGAACTTCAAGCATGTGCTCTTCAACAACGAGGCGCATGACTCCGTAGGCGGTCAGGCCACGTGTGCGAAGGATGCTGATTATAAAGCCCTTGCCCTTGATAGCGCCTACAGCGCGGCATGGTCAGTCGATAATGAAGAAGCACTCCAGAGCATCCTCCCTCTATTCCTCGCAGCAGAGGGTACGGTTTTCCTCGAAATCAAGGTCAAATGTGGTGCTCGAAAGGACCTCGGGCGTCCCAAGGAAAAACCAGTCGAAAACAAAGAGGCACTCATGAACTTTTTAAATCAATTATGAAACAGCAAGAATTTGATCAAGTAGGGGCACTAAAAGGAGTTTTAGAAAACCTTCAGGTTCAACGAGCTTTAATTTTCACAGGCAAGAGAACCTTTGCACTCTACAAGGAGCTGATTCTTCCCCATATCAGCTGCCTCTATGATGTTTGTGATTCATTTGAAATGAACCCCAAAAAGCATGAAGTAGATGAAGTTATACAAAAGCACAATCATCAGAACTATCAAATCATCATAGCTCTTGGTGGCGGTAGTGCCATAGACTTCGCAAAACTCTATAAACACTTTTCGCAATCTATGCTACCCCTTGTTGCTATACCTACCACGGCTGGCACAGGTAGCGAGGCGACGCAGTTTGCAGTCTATTATGAAAAAGGAGAAAAAGAATCCTTGGACAACGCGTCAGTCCTGCCAGAATATGCTATTGTAGACGCACGTTTCTTGTTACAAGCCCCCCAGTATCTCAAAGCTTGCAGCGCAATTGATGCTTACTGCCAAGCTATTGAAAGCTATTGGGCTATACGGTCCACTGAGGAGAGCAAAGGCTATGCTCGAAAGGCTATGCAACTGGCAAAGGAATATATTGAGAACTTCGTACTCACTCAAAACGAAGAAGCATGCAAGAACATGGCTCTGTCTTCAAATCTTGCAGGAAAGGCAATCAACATATCTCGAACAACCGCTGCACACGCACTGTCCTACAAAATGACATCACTGCACGGACTACCGCATGGACACGCTGTAGCCTTGTCTATGGCAGATCTCTTTGATGCAAATCAAAACTGCGATGCACACACATGTCAGGATGCTCGCGGTGCGGACTACGTAAAAGCCAGCATGCAGGAGATTCTAGAAATATTAGCTATTTCAGACTTTAGAGCTTATTGGTGCACACTCTTACAGAAACTCCAGCTGTCTACCAACTTTGCAGAACTTGGCATCTCTGATAAAGAATCCCTAATTAATGGAGTGAATAAGGACCGACTCAAAAATAACCCGAAAAATCTCTCAAAAGATTTACCAAACTTTTGGAAAGAATAACAGACTCTCCTTCAAATGAATGAATTGTACGCTGTAACGATATTCCCTATAGAGTTGTTCTATAAGTATGTTTATCTGTCTATAGTTTCGTTTGCAGAAAATTATGGACTAGCCCTCATAGCTTTATCGCTATTAAATTACTTCTTGCTCCTCCCTCTTAATAAGTTAGTAAGAGGCTTGCAAGAATCAGAAAATAACATACAGCAGATTCTTGAACCTCAGCTAAAAGCAATCAAGGAGACATCGCAGAAGGAAGAACGCCATCAGAGGATACAAAATCTCTATGAGCGCTACTCCTACCACCCCATCTTTGCAATACGTAACGTCTTTCCTCTACTGGTTCAAATCCCATTTCTGATGGCCGTTTACTTTATGGTAAGCGCGCTCACTAACCTAGAAGGAGTAGGTTTTCTTTTCCTTCAGGATCTATCAAAGCCTGATGGCATGATGTTTGGTTACAACATCATGCCAGTTATCATGACCATCGTTAGCCTAGTAAATGCATGCTTTATAGTAAAATTATCTAAAGCCCAAAAGAAGCAGGCAATCATCGTAACGTTGATATTTTTCATTCTATTGTACAATGCACCCTCCGCGTTACTTCTCTACTGGACAATGAATAACATCATCATTTTATTCTTCGGTACCCTGAGCAAAGTATCCGTTATAGAAAAAGTGCGTCTGCCTTTTCATGCCATCAAGCAACACCTCTTCCCCTCTCTCATCGAATCTAGCGGTCTGCTACTCGCCCTATGTTTTGTAGTTCCACTATTCTTCACCATAAGTCTTAATGTTAATTTCTTCAGTGAAGCACAAATAGTCAATTTTACTACATTTTCAGCTGTTGTTCTTTGTGTATCCCTGCTCATTGGTTCTTTATTAGACAAAATTATCAAAGTGTCCTCACAGTATAGTATTTTATTTGCTCTTCCATGCCGAATTACCATCAAAAAGAATGCAGAAAAGAAGCCAGCATCGCTCAGAATTAATATAAAGCTCGTCATATACGCGGTATTAGCATTATTTGCTATGTATTGTATGACTGGACTATGCATAAACATAAGAGCATACATAAGCAACCCAATTGCGATCCATACTGTTCGTTTCGCCTTCGCTCTGTTGCTATTCTTCATCTTAATAAAATTCAGTATTAAAAAAATCAATATTAGTTTTTTTGCAATGTTGATATTTTGCTGTATCCAATTTGCACACAAATATTATAAAAACAATCAAGCAAACGAGCGGGCTAATACGTTAATTACGAAGGCATATAACGCCTTTCCAATGGATACTAAGCTCATAAATAAACCTAATATATACCTAGTTTACCTTGAATCCTATATGAGTTCAACAACCTTGCGTACAACATATAACTATGACAATAGTTACTTCGAAGGCAGGCTGATTGAACAAGGTTTTCAACTCCATGACAATCTCTATTCTCACGGGGCAGGTACAAAAATCTCTTTATTGACACTTCTTCAAATGAGTGAAAATGTATTAGCCCTCAGTGCTAATAGTCAAGATGTCTCATCTAGTGCACACGATATCCTTAGTGGAAGTGAGCAAAATCTCCTTTTTCGTTATTTGAAAAGTAATGACTACAACATATCAAGTTATTATGATAGTCAGAATTACTACTTTAAATCCAAAGGAAAATTATTAGATCATATCATTGAAGATGTCGATAACTCCCTTCTCAGTGTACTGCGAGCAATAGCGCCCAGCCTGACAATGAAAATTGATTCATTCAGAAAAATTGTTTTCAATGAGCAAGCACGTCCAGAATATATTGATATTTATCCAAAAACATTCCAGCACATCTCCGATATCAACAGCAAAGCACACCCTTCATTATTTATCATCAAGCCATTAAATGAACTACACTTTAACTATAATTACAGAGATCTACTAGATAATTATCAGAAGTGGGTTGCATCTGGTGTCTATCAGCAGGGTATTGATAAAATGAATAAAGAATTATTAACTTTAATCAACGTCATTGAAGATAATGACCCAAATGCACTTATCGTACTGCTAGGTGATCATGGGCATAGGTACTCTGACGCAGCAGGGTATTTATCTGTTTATCAACTAACACCAAATGAAATAAAAGCCAAATTTCCACAGTTCAACATGTCATCGCAAGAATTCATAGATGATATGTACAGTGTGTTTTTTGCTATAAAAATGCCTAAGAACGCAAAAGGAAAGCTTCAAATTAATTCGCACTATGCATATGCGGATTTATTTAGATATATTTTTGCCGCACTTGATAATAACCCAATCTTTCTTGAAAACAAGTCTGAAAATATTTCTTTTAATTCCAAGGGAATTATCTTAAGAAGAGATGATAAAATTTTTGAAGATGGAGAAAAAGCCAAATAGCAATGGAGATTTTCTTTTCCTCTAAATCTTCTATCAATCACAATAAATTGTCTTATGTACACTGCACTTTCTCATCTGTTTAACGCCCATCTAGCCTACCTCGACCCAGGTAGTGGCAGTGCGCTGCTTGCCTCTATATTCGCGGTGATCACTGCCCTACTCTATTCGGCAAAAAAATTCTATTACAAACTACTTGGTAAAAGCATCTCATCCAAGGTAGGAGATGATACTCTCATTATTTTCAGCGAAGGTAAAGGCTATTACACAAGCTATGAACCCATTATTAAGGAGCTTATCGAGAGAAAAATTCACTTCCGCTACGTGAGTCTCGACATGTACGACCCCGCCTTAACCATAGAGAATGAGTACATGCACTCCAAGCTCTACTCTCGTACTGGCATGGGGTTTGCAAAAATTGCCGCGCTGAAAGCCCCAGTCATGCTCTCCACCACGCCGCATATTGGCACAGAAGGCTACCCACTCGCGAGACCCAGTCAGGTGGACCAGCTCGTCCACATCTTTCACGATTATGTTGCGGGGGCTTACTACAGATTAGGAGGATTGGACCACTACGATGTCGCCATCACCACAGGTGAATACTGTAGAGAATACATTGAGCGCGTAGAATCCCTCAGAAATACCAAGAAGAAGAAAATCATCCCCCTCGGTTTGCCCTATGTGGACAGCCTCGTCACCAGCCTCTCAGAGTACCCAGGTCTTGAAAAGAATAGCGACAGCAAAACTGTCCTCGTCGCGCCATCATGGGGTAACAAGGGCTGCTTGAATAACTACGGTACTGACTTTGTAAAAAATATTGTCTCACAAGGTTACAAAGTCATCATACGTCTCCATCCTCACTCTTACATCAATGAGCCACAAAATGTCACCAAGTGGAAGGAGGAGCTAGCAGGAACTGGTGTTGTATGGGATAAGGAGATATACAGCACGCCCGCCATGTCACAGGCCGACATCATGATTTCTGACACATCATCAGTGCGCTTTGACTTTGCCTTCTTGTATCTAAAACCCGTTATCACCCTTCATATCCCCGAAGCTAGCCGAGCGGATTTTGAAGCCTCCTACCATGAAAAAATCTGGTATGACTACACGGAGCATGAAATAGGAGAAGTAATCGACAAGAGCAAGATCTCCCACATAGCCGATAGCATAGAGCGCGTGATGAAAAGCTGCAACGCAGCCAAGCTTCAACAGCTACGCGATGATAATATCACTAACTTTGGAACTAGTGCCAAGCCCATTGTCAGCTTCCTCGAAGAACTCTGCCAGAGGGTGATACCCTCAAAGTCATGAGCAGAGGATGGAGCGCAGCACCTCGATGCAGCGGGTATTTTCTCGCTCTGTGCCTACGGTGATGCGTATGTACTCGGGCAGTTTGTAGCTGTCCATATCGCGGAGGATAACACCCTGTGCGAGGGCGCGTTGGAAGACTTCTTTGCCCTTGCCTACCTTGGCCATGAGAAAGTTGGTGTGGCTGGGTATGTACTCTATGCCCATCTCGTCAAAGGCTGTGTAGTACTGTTGCAAGCCCTCCTTTACCATGGTGATGGATGTGGCAATGTGTGCCTCATCTTTGAGTGCCGCTATGCAGGCAGCCTGCGCCATGAGGTTCATGTTGAATGGGGTGCGTGCCTTGTTGAGCAGGTCTGCAATGGCTGCTGTGGCAATGCCGTAGCCCGCTCTGAGTCCAGCCAAGCCGTAGGCCTTGGAAAAGGTGCGCAGGGTGATGCAGTTTTTGCCCTGCTTGATGTACTTGATACTATCAGGCATATTGTCGGCAAAGTCATAATAGGCCTCGTCAAAGGCGACGACAACATGATCAGGAACCTGTGCCATGAAGGCATCCATCTCCTCCTGCTGCACCATGGTGCCAAGGGGGTTGGTGGGGTTGGTGATGAAAATCAGACGTGTATTCTCTGTGATAGCTGCCAGCATGCCTTGCAGGTCATGCGTCCAGTCAGCAGGCTTGTTGGGTACTTCTACATAGGTCGCGCCAAAGAGCTTGCACATGATGGGGTACATAGAGAAGCTGTACTGCGCAGCAATCAGCTCTGCCC